>NZ_JMLG01000001.1:185877-382748 GCF_000686645.1 Desulfofundulus thermocisternus DSM 10259 | reverse complement strand
ATGGACTTGCGCAAATCGGTGGCACCGCAGGCGAGGTAAACCCGGTTGATACTAAATTCATTTAGCATAACGCTACCAGCACCTTAACTACCTGAGAAAGCAAGGCTGGTTCAAAGCCGGGTTTTACCTCGATGTTGGCCGGTCCTATTTTGACCAGTAAAGTATGGTCCTCTTCTATAAATGACTGGTTGCTTATTTCCACCGGCAGCCACCGGTTTGATTTTCCTGGGGTAACTCCGTTCCGGTCATTAAACTTTCGCAGCCAGTACCATAACTGCCTGGGGCTGACGCCTTCATGGGCGGCGCACCATTCTCTGACGCTTTGCCCACTCATCTTGTATTCGGCTATTCGGGTTTCCCATAGCGCTTCCCGTTCGGCTTTGGTCATAAGAAAAAATCCTCCTCATCGAGCTTATTTTTTGAGGAAGATTATCCCTTAAACTTGGGTATTGTGCCAAGGTGGGTTGTGTTTGACGCTTACGGAAGTTCCGGGCCGGGTTGTGTTGCGATCACTCTCCCAACCGGTTATACTATAATCAAAAGCACATTTGGGAGTGATAGCAATGCATATAGTGAATGTGACAGATATCCGGAGGAACATCCGCGAGATTCTGATGGAAGTAATTCGCACAAAAGAACCGGCGGTTATCCTCCAGAGGTCAAAGCCGGTTGCTTACCTGGTGGATGCTGAAACATTCGAGAAGACGCGTAAGTTGAATGAGATGGACCTGTTGACTCAAACCAGAAAAGAAAGCCTGGACAGGATACTTCAGTTAAGGGTTAAGATGGCAAAGAAGGGGGGTGTAAGGGGTGATTCGGTTCAACTGATCCGTGAACTTCGGGAGGGGTTGAACCGCCATGAGTAACTATATCTGCCTGGATACCTCGGTTTTGATCAAATTATTCATTCAGGAGGAGGATAGCGATAAAGCTACGTTATTATTGCAAAGGATCATTGACCAGGGGCAGCTCATTGTGCTGCCCGCATTCGCCTGGGCCGAAATAGGAACTGTTCTGAGAAAGAAGCGTAGAAGGGGGGAATTGGCTGTTCAGGAAGCGGACGATCTGTGGTTGGAGTTCCGGCAATTTCCCGGGATAGAGTACTTTAATGATGACTCGATAATGGATCTGGCCTGGAAAATTAGTCGCCACTTCGATATGCCTACGCTTTACGATGCAGCTTTTCTGGCGGTTGCTGAGGTGGTGGAAAGGAGAACCGGGGAAACATGTGAATTCTGGACGGCGGATGAAAAGCTGGTCAATCTCCTGAACGGGCGAAGGAAATATGTGAGATTTTTAAAGGAATTAAATTAACCGGTATTTAATCCCCATGACCTGTTACCAGGATAAACCAGGAGCTGACCTGATCGAAGAGGTATTTGGACAGGCTTTCTCAGGTAAGGCAATATTTATATTTCGTTCATGAGTATTCTTGAGATTGCTTATCTGGTCATATCCAGGGAGAATCTGGATGAGGCAACAAAACTGGTTATCCAGCCAAGGGAATTGCCACTGGAAGAAGTCTGGCCTGACGGGGAGTTGCTCTGGCTGGCCGCACAAATATGAAATCCTCTGGCAATGCTCAACATGATCCGGCCAGGCAGCCGGATTATTTTTGTGCGCACCCGAGCATGGTCGTGGTCTATTAAAAGCATATCAGTGTTTCTTCCTGAAAAGGACTTCCCCATTGCCCGGCGAATTCATTACCTCAGCTTTCCAAATTCTATCGGAGGTGTATTATGCTTACCAAACTTCTGGCCAGCATTGGCATTGGTTCTGCCAGGGTGGACCTGGAGGTGGCGGAAACTGCGGTTCCCCTGGGCGGGTTCCTTAACGGGGCCATCAGGATCCAGGGCGGGAACGTGGAGCAGCGGGTAGACAAAATCTACATCAACCTTATCCTATCCTCAGCCTATAAGGCCGGGGATCAAACCAGGAACATTCGCCGGATCATCGGCACGGTCACGGTGGGGGAGAAAATGGTGGTCCGGCCGGGGGAGGAAAAGATCTACCCGGTGAGTTTCCAGATCCCCTTCGGCCTGCCCATTTCCAGGGGCCGGACCAGGTACTTCCTCCAGACGGGGCTGGACATACCCCAGGCCATTGACCCGGTTGACCATGACCCCATTCAAATAGTGCCCAACAGGGAATTCAAAATGTTCTTTGAAGCCCTGAAAGCCCTGGGTTTCCGGGAAAAGCGCGGCTCCGGCGATTACAACGGCCGCTTCCAGGAGTTTGAGTACCGTCCGACCACTTATTTTGTCCGGGAACTGGATGAAATCGAGGTTTATCCCGTGGCCGGGGAGAGGGAACTGGTGGTGGTCATGCAGATCGACAAAAAGGCCCGGGGCCTCTTCGGGTCTCTTCTGGACGAGCTGGACCTGGACGAAAGATTTGTCCGTTTTACCATCCCCTACAGTGAAATAGACAGTGTGTCCGGGCTGGCTGGAATGCTCAGGAGTATTATTGAAAGGGAATACCGGAAGATTATTTAGTAGAAAATGACTTTGTCCCCATTTCCACATTGGATACCACCTTTAATTTCCCGTTTAATTTGCGGAACAAAAAATTTCCTTAGGGAGCTATCTACAACATAAGATGTAGGTTTACTTTTAGGTTTTGGATGCATTCTGTCTTGTAATAGGAATATGCGTCTTGTATACTGTGAGAAAAGGGAGGTGTGTTGTTTGAGCACAAGAAATATCATTAAAACCACTGTCAGTCACCGTTACCAGACCGTTATTCCGGCCGGGATTAGGGAACGCTATAATATTCGGGAAGGGACGCGCATAGCCTGGATCGACCAGGGCGGGGAGATAAAGATAATTCCTTTGCCAGCTGAACCGGGTAAACTTTTCCGGGGTGCTGGAAAGGGAAAGGATTTGCTCGGTTTACTGATGAAGTACCGGGAAAAGGAACGGAAAGTAAATGAGTGACATCAAAAAATACGTGCTGGACACCAGTGCCCTGTTGACCTATTACCAGGATGAAGCAGGAGCTGACCTGATCGAAGAGGTATTTATACAAGCTTCCTCAGGCAAGGCAATTGTTTATATTTCGTTCATGAGTATTTTTGAGATTGCTTATCTGGTCATGTCCAGGGAGAATCTGGATGAGGCAACAAAACTGGTTCTCCAGTTAAGGGAATTGCCACTGGAAGAAGTCTGGCCTGACGAGGAGCTGCTCTGGTTGGCCGCACAAATAAAAGCAAAGGGCGGGTTAAGCGTGGCCGATGCTTTTATTGCTGGCCTGGCAAGGAAAAAAGCTGCAACGCTGGTGCACCGGGATCCGGAATTCAGCAGAGTTGATCTGGAAATTGATCAATTGATGCTTCCGGCTAAAAATATCCCGAATTCTCAATAACCAGTTCGGATAAAAATTGGGCTGAAAAGGACTTCCCCATTGCCCGGCGAATTCATTACCTCAGCTTTCCAAATTCTATCGGGGGTGGATCATGCTTACCAAACTTCTGGCCAGTATTGGCATTGGTTCTGCCAGGGTGGACCTGGAGGTGGCGGAAACTGCGGTCCCCCTGGGCGGGTTCCTTAACGGGGCCATCCGGTAATTTCCCGGCCCGGTGGGGTTACTTTATCATCTTCCCCAGCCTGAAGATGGCTTTTCCCATTTTAAACGGTATGGCCAAAATATAGCCGGCGGTCCTGCGGGATACGTTTAAAGCGGCCCGGCCAAAGCCTTTCATCAACTGCCCCGAGATCAGGATATCTCTTTCCAGATAATCCAGGCAGAGGTTGGTATTCTCCAGGTGTCTTTTCAATACCTCTTCGGGGCAAGCCTTCAGGGAACGCCGTAATAATTTTAAGGTGAAATGGACGTTGTCAAACTGTCCGGCCAGCGGGATGATATCGGGGATCAGGTCCACCGGGGAAATATTATAGGTCAGGGCCAGGGCTAAGAACAGCTTGGCCCTGGGGGGAACATCCTTATCCCTGTACAGCCCGTAAATAAGCTTGAAGTAGGCGGGCATCCTCTTGAGCACTTCAAAGATTTCTCTCTTCCTGACTTCACCCATAGCGCGGCAGACCCCCGCTAACTTAATTCATGAAAAGACTTTTTCTCCGTGTCCATGGTGAAAACCTTGTTCTTCCGGCGCATGCCGGATTATTTTTTCTTTCAGGGCGAGCAGCACCAGGTCCCGCGTAGTAAGCCCTTCTCTATCTCTGGCCATGTTCAATCTCTCCACATTTAGAATTTAAAACGGGTTGATATACCTTTCATAGTATGTGCATGATGGGTAAGGGCATACGCACATCTTTTCCAGGCTGGAGCTCCTCCGGACCCGGCACCTGCCGGACAGTTATTTTACAAAGCTCTCCGGTTGTGGTAAATTAAAGAGACATAAAGAAGGGCTAAGAGGAAGACAAGGAGAGTTCGGGGACGATGAAGCTGAAGGTGATCCCGGAGGATTTCGTGGTCAGGGAGCTGGCCCGTCTTCCTCTCCGGGAAAGGGGGCCTTACCGGCTCTATCTCCTGGAAAAGAAAGGATGGAACACCATCGATCTTTTGATCCGGCTGGCAAAGGCACACGGCCTTCCCTACCGCCTTTTTGCTTACGGGGGATTGAAGGACAGGCACGCCCATACCTTTCAGTACGTTACGGTGAAGCATCCCGCCAATTTAACCACCGGCGAGAAGAACTTTTTCTTCCAGAGCATTGGCTATATGGACAGGCCCATGGGGCCCGATCTGCTGGAGGGAAACGAGTTTGCCATTACCATCCGCGCCCTTGACGGGGAAGAGGTTTCCCGCATTACCCGCCGGGTGGATGAAGTCAGGGGCTTCGGCTATCCCAATTACTATGACGACCAGCGTTTCGGCAGCATGGACCGCCAGATGGGTTTCATGGCCGAGAGGCTGCTGAAAAAGCATTATAACGGCAGCCTGCAGGTATACCTTACCGGTATCTACCCGGAAGAAAAAAAGGAGGCCAGGGAACGGAAACGCTTTTTCCGCGAACACTGGGGTGACTGGCCGGCCTGCCTTTCCCGTGCCAAAACCACCATGGAGATGAAAATGTTCTCCCTGCTGGCGGAGAAACCTAAGGCCTTTGTTGAGGCGCTGCAGATGATTCCCCGGGAAGAGCTTTCGCTTCTCTTTTCGGCTTACCAGAGCTTTCTGTTTAACGAGCTTTTGAGAAGGATCTTGCAGGAAATGAACCTGAATCTCGCGGCCGTTCCGGGAGTGGCCGGACCCTATCTTTTTTACCGGCGCCTGGAAAGAAAAGAACTGGCTTATTTAAAATCCCTTAACCTTCCGCTGGCCGCCAGCCGCATGGAGTTTCCCGATGCCCGTACCGGGCAACTCTTTGCGGCCATCCTGGAAGAAAGGGGCATCAAGCGCAGCAGTTTTAACCTCCGCAAGGTGCGGCAGGCGTTTTTCAAGTCCACCCCCAGGCAGGCCATAGTTTTTCCCGGCGATTTGCGCCTGGAGCCTGCGGAACCCGATGATCTTTACCCCGGCAGGCAGAAAATCCGCCTGTTCTTCAGGCTGCCGCGCGGGAGCTACGGGACGATGCTCATCAAAAGGTTGACCATGCCCTGAGGAGCAGGAATACTCCGGGGATGGGCCGGGAGGTTATGCTTTTGAGATGCCACTGGCAGAATACGCGGTGAGGTGAGGAAAATGGCGGGGAAAGGTGGCCAGCGCCTGGACAAAGTGCTGGCCCATATGGGGTTTGGTACCCGTAATGAGGTTAAGAAGCTGGTTAAAGAGGGATGGGTCACGGTTAACGGGGAGCCGGTGGGTAACCCCGGGTTCCATGTTTTGCCCGGCCGGGATCAGATCGAGGTGGACGGGGAGCCGGTGGTGT
The DNA here is from genome assembly GCF_000686645.1 of Desulfofundulus thermocisternus DSM 10259. NCBI lineage: Bacteria > Bacillati > Bacillota > Clostridia > Eubacteriales > Peptococcaceae > Desulfofundulus > Desulfofundulus thermocisternus. The sequence continues at coordinate 376,921 of NZ_JMLG01000001.1, read as the reverse complement.
ACAGGCAGCATATTTTTTTAATGCTCAACAAGCCGCAGGGCTTTCTTTCGGCCACCGAAGATAAATTTGCCGAGGTGGTGGTGGACCTGCTTCCACCCGAGTATCGTTTCTTTCACCCGTTTCCGGTGGGCCGGCTGGACAAAGATGCCGAGGGCCTGCTTTTGCTTACCAACGATGGTAAACTGGCCCACCAGTTACTTTCACCCAGAAAACACGTGCCCAAAGTCTATTATGTCATTATCAGCGGGGTGGTGACGGAAGCCGATGTGGAGGCCTTCCGCCGGGGAGTGATCCTGGACGACGGCTACCGGACCATGCCCGCCGAATTAAAAATTCTCAGTTCCGGGCCGGAATCCAGGGTGGAGTTGACCATCTACGAGGGGAAATACCACCAGGTGAAGCGCATGTTTGAAGCCGTGGGCAAGAAAGTGGTTTATTTGAAACGTATTGCCATGGGACCCCTGGTGCTGGATGAGCGCCTGCAGCCCGGGGAATATCGTGAATTGACGGAAGAGGAAATAAAAATGCTTCGGGAATGGGTCCGCAGATCATCCGGTAAATAAATGGTGATCAATATCACAACTGCGGCGTGAGCCATTTAATATCTTCCCTGAAAATGAGTGCAGTACCATTGTTTAAAATGGCAGCCGGGTAGTTAAAATAACTCCGGTCAATTTTTAATCCGGGTGCTGTAAGGGAGGTTTTTTTAATGGAAGTAATTAAAATTTCGGAATTACCGGTATCCACTAACCCCCGGGGGGTAAGTGCCAGGAAGGTGCTGGAACGAGACGGTCTTGTCATCATGAACCTGCTGCTGAAGCCGGGCGAAGTGGTAGAAGCCCATGTAACGCCGCAAAATGTGGTCTTTCAGGTGACCCGGGGCAGGGGGGTAATCACAATTGGGGAAGATGAATCGCCGGTGGAAGAGGGTGAACTCGTCTACAGCACAAAGGGTATTCCCCACGGATTAAAGGCGGCACCGGATCAGGAATTTCACGTGCTGGTATGGAAGCTTCCAACCGCGTAAAAAAAGATGGCCTGAAAATCTTCTTGACATATTTTCTTCCGGCGTGATAGCATTTTGCCAGGCATATTTCGGATGCGTACCTGTTTGGAGACAGCCAATGGAAAAGAGTTGAGATGAGGTGAGCCGAGATGAGTGGATGGGGTTGAGCAAACCAACACTCATCGGGTGTTGGTTTTTTATTTTTATCTTGCGACATCCAGTTTGGCCACTGGGGAGGCACATTTAATGGCAGTTCCTGGAAAAATGCTCCTGATGGGTAACGAGGCCATCGCCAGGGGGGCGGTGGAAGCGGGGGTGCAGGTGGTGGCGGGTTATCCCGGCACCCCTTCTTCGGAAGTCCTGGAAACCCTGGCCCGCTTTTCCCGGGACTATGGCTTTTATGTCGAATGGTCGGTTAACGAGAAAGCAGCCCTGGAAGTGGCGGCCGGGGCAGCCTACGCCGGAGCCCGGGCCATGGTGACCATGAAGCAGGTCGGACTGAATGTGGCGGCGGACCCCCTGATGACCCTGGCCTATATCGGTGTGAAGGGCGGGCTGGTTCTGGTGGTGGCGGACGACCCGGGGCCCCACAGTTCCCAGAACGAGCAGGATACCAGAAAGTTCGCCCATTTCGCCGGTCTGCCCGTCCTGGACCCTTCCACCCCTCAAGAAGCGAAGGATATGACGGTGGCGGCTTTTGAAATTTCCGAGCGGCTGGGGCTGCCGGTGATCCTCAGACCCACCACCAGAACCTGTCACGTTTGCCAGGATGTTATCCTGGGTCCCCTGCCTGCTGCCAGAAACCAGTGCCGCTTTGAAAAAAATCCGGGGTGGGTGATCCTCCCTGCCCTGGCTTATAAAAAACATATCTGGCTCAACCGGAAACAGGAGGAGATGGCCCTTTTGTTTAACAGTGTGCCCTTTAACCGGGCCGAAATTAAGGGGAAAACCGGCATTGTCGCTTCCGGTGTGAGCTACAATTACGTGCTGGAGGTCCTGGAAATGCTGGGCCTGGAGGCATCCCTCCTGAAAATAGGGACCCCCTACCCGCTGCCCGGAGATCTGGTGCTGGATTTTCTGTCCCGGATGGAGCGGGTGCTGGTGGTTGAAGAGCAGGAACCGGTGGTGGAGGACCAGATAATCCACCTGGCCTGGCGCCATAAATTACCGCTGGCCGTGGCGGGCAAAAATGACGGGCTGGTACCGCGGGAAGGGGAGCTGGATACGGACAGGGTGGCTGCCGCCCTGCGGAAATTTTTCGGCCTGGAGGAAGAAAAGCGGGCCGCGGGTGCCGTCCACCCCGTTCCCGAGCTGCCCTTAAGGCCCCCGGTCCTTTGTGCGGGGTGCCCCCACCGGCCGGTTTTCTATGGCTTCCGGGAAGCCTTGAAGGATTACGACCCGGTCTTTACCGGGGACATCGGGTGTTACACCCTGGGGGTTGTTCCACCCCTGAACGCCCTTGATACCTGCCTGTGCATGGGGGCGAGCGTTACCATAGCTTCCGGCCTTTCCCGTGTGGAACGGGGGCGCAAGCACGTGGCTTTTCTGGGCGACTCCACCTTTTTTCATGCCGGGGTGACGGGCCTGATCAACGCGGTTTACAACAATGCCGACATCACCCTGGTGATCCTTGATAACAGTACCACCGCCATGACGGGTCACCAGCCCCATCCGGGAATTGGTAAAAGAGCTTCCGGCGACCCGGCCAGAAAAATAGATATTGCCGGGCTGGTCAGGGGATGCGGTGTGGAGCACATCCTCCAGGTGGATGCTTATAACCTGGGGGAAGTCATGCAGGCCGCCAGGGAAGCGGTGGAACATGAAGGTCCCTCTGTGGTCATCGCCCGCAGGGAGTGCGTGGCTCTGACCGGGCCGGGCGGTCGCTACCGGGTGGATGCGGAAACCTGCGTGGGATGCCTGACCTGCGTGGAAAGCTTTGGCTGCCCGGCTCTGAACAGGGATGATGAAGATAGGATAAGTATTTCTGAAAAATGTACCGGATGCGGCGTCTGTGCCCAGGTTTGCCCGGCAGGTGCCATCGAGGAGGAGGAGCAGCTGTGAAATTTGACCTGGTCATTGCCGGAGTGGGCGGCCAGGGAACGGTTCTGGCTTCCCGGGTGATCGCCAGAGCTGCCATGGAAGCCGGGTGGCAGGTCAGAACTTCTGAAACTATAGGCATGGCCCAGCGGGAAGGCTGCGTGGTGAGCCATGTCCGGGTGGGGGATAGGCTGGCGGGCGCCCTGATTCCGGACGGCAGGGCCGATGTCCTGCTGGGATTTGAACTGGCGGAGGCGGCCCGGGCTTTGAAAAAACTTGCCGCCGGGGGCAGGGCCATTGTCAATGACGAGGTAATTATGCCCACTTCCGTTTCGGCGGGTTTATCCCGCTACCCGGTTCAGGATATAAGGAGATATCTGGAGGAAGAACTGCCGGGGGTGTGTTTTCTGAAAGCTTCCGCCCTGGCCAGGGAGGCGGGAAATATCAGGTGCGCCAATGTGGTAATGCTGGGGGCGCTGTCGACTTTTCCCGGCCTTCCTTTCACCCCGGAGGGGCTGCTGGAAGCGGTGCTGGAAACCGTGCCCAACCGGTACAGGGATATTAACCGGAAGGCTTTTGAAATAGGCCGCCGGGCCATGGGGGTGTATTAAATGGCTTTAAAAGCTGCCGAACTGGGCGGGGGCCGGTTTGATTTCGAGGCCCTGTATGAGATGCAGGGGACGGCGCTGCGGGAAATGGTTCAGCGGGTGTACCGCAACTCTCCCTTTTACCGGAAGAAGCTGGATGAAGCGGGGGTGGATCCCGCTTCCATTAGAACAATAAACGATCTGGACCGGGTACCTTTTACCGACAAGCACGAGCTGCGCGATGCCTATCCCCTGGGGTTGATGGCCGTTCCCGAAAAAGAAGTTGTGCGCATCCACTCTTCTTCCGGTACCACGGGCAAGCCGGTTATTGTACCTTATACCAGAAGAGATGTGGATGCCTGGGCCGAAATGATGGCCCGCTCCCTGGCCATGACAGGGGTGAGCAGCCGGGACAGGGTGCAGATTACCCCCGGCTACGGGCTGTGGACGGCGGGTATCGGCTTCCAGGCCGGCGTGGAACGGCTGGGCGCCATGGCCATACCCACCGGTCCCGGGAATACGGAAAAACAGATGGAAATGATGATCGACCTGAAGACGACCGTTTTAATCGGCACCTCTTCTTACGGCCTCCTGCTGGCGGAAGAGGCCAAAAAGAGGGGGGTGCTGGATCGAATCAAACTCCGTTTGGGCATCTTTGGCTCGGAGCGCTGGGGCGACAAGATGCGCCGCCGCATTGAAGAAATCTTCAATATAGAAACCTATGATATATACGGGCTCACCGAGGTTTACGGGCCGGGGATTGCCATTGACTGCCCCTACCACAGCGGCCTTCACTACTGGTCCGACCATCTCCTTTTTGAAGTTATTGATCCCGTTTCGGGCAGGCAGCTTCCTCCGGGAGAAGAGGGAGAGCTGGTCATCACCACCCTCACCAAGGAAGGTATGCCCCTGCTGAGGTACCGCACCCATGATATCACCCGGCTGCTGCCCTACAGGTGTCCCTGCGGGAGCGCGTACCCCATGATCGACCGGGTTCTCGGCCGGACTGACGATATGATCAAGATTAAGGGCGTAAATATCTACCCCGGCCAGGTCGACCATGTCCTTAAAATTACAGAGGGGGCCGGCAGTGAGTACCAGATCATACTTACCAGGAACGAAGGTAAGGATCATATGCTGATCAAAATAGAGGTGGAAGAAGGAAGAGATCCCCGGGAAGTGGCCGGGGAGTTCAAGCGCAACATGAAATCCCGGATTGGCGTTACCGCCGACGTGGAAGCGGTTGCCCCTGGCACCCTGCCCCGGAGTGAGAAAAAAAGCAAGAGGGTTTTTGATTACCGGGAATTATAGAATGGAATTGAACAGGCCGGTCTGCAAACCGGCCTGAAAATTTTTCCGGCCAGCTCTAGCCGGCGTTTTCCAGCAGTGCTGCCGGGAAGTGGCGGAATACTTCCGCCAGGGAGAGGGAGCCCTTTACGGACGAGTTTACCTCTTCGCCGGTAAAAATGTTAATCCACCGGTGCGGGGCCCGGGCGGGCAGGAGCAGGGCAGTTTCCCCCCATATCTTCTCCCCCAGGGGAAACTGGAGTTGCGGTTCCCGGCCGTTCAGGCAGGCCACCAGGCGGGGTACAACCACCAGGGCCCAGCTTTCCCCCGCCCGGCGGGCGAAAGCGCACAGGTGCCGCTGCAGCGGGCCTGCGGCCTGGAGGGGAATGTATTCACCGGCCTGGAAAAGTTCCCGCCTCGCCCGGCGGAAGTGCAGGGCTTTGTAAGTGAGATAGAGCTTCACGCGGCCGTCCGGCCAGGTGGATAAAAGTTCTTTTGCCAGGGCGAGCGGCCCGGCGAAATTTTCCTTTTCCTTAAGCCCGGTCAGGAGGCCCATCCGGCGGGAAAAATCCACCGGGCGGCGGTTGTCCGGGTCCACCAGGCTGAAGTTCCAGAGCTCCGTCCCCTGGTAAAAGTCCGGGATGCCCGGTGAGGCTATCTTCAGCAGCACCTGGGCCAGGGAGTAAATGGCGCCGTAAAAAGCAGTTATTTTCTGGAACTCCAGGAAATCCTGCCGGAACCGGTTGTTTTTATCATCTTCCAGGATGGTTTCCACAAATTTCAGCAGGGCTTCTTCGTAGGCCGTATCCGGATTCAACCAGCTTGTTCTGGTCTTGGCTTCCCGGGCGGCTTTAAGCAGGTAATCCCGCAGCCGCTGGTTGAAGCTGTCCAGCTCTCCTTCCTCCAGGGGCCAGGCCCCCAGCAGGGTCTGGTAGATGAACAGTTCCATATTTGCTTCGGGGACCGGGTGGCCCTCGATAAGGGGTTTTTTGTTCCGGTTCATTTCCTGCCAGCGTTCCAGGCGCCCGGCAAACAGGTGGGGAATTTCTGACAGGACGTGCAGCCGTGCCCGCACATCCTCGCTGCGCTTGGTATCGTGGGTGGAGGTGGCGTTGAGGGTGTGGGGCTGGCACCGGTATCTTTTTAGATTGCTCCGGTGAAATTCTGCCACCTCCAGGCCCCGGGTGCCGGGATTCCCGCCCACCTCGTTCAGCGATATCAGGCGGTTGTAAATATATAAAGCCGTATCTTCGAACCCTTTGGCCATGGCGGGGCCGGTGAACTGCTGCCAGCGCATGGAAAATTTCAGGGCGGCAGCACGGTCCTTAACTTCGAGCAGCAGCACCCGCCGCAGGAAATCAATGGCCCTTTTTAGTTCCGGGTTTAACCTGCCGGCCTGCTCCACCGCCTGGAGGATAAAGTCCCTGTCCATGTCTGATACTGCCTCTTCCCGGATGTAGGTCCGGTAAACCGGGAGGCAGGCGGTAAGGGCTACCAGGGCTTTTTCCAGTTCCTTCAGGGAGAGATCCCGGCCCCGGGGGTCGGCGGCTGCCAGGGGATCCAGCTGGTGCACCAGCGCCCGCACTTCCCCGGCAAAGAGCTCCCGCAGCACCTTTTTTTTGCAGGTATAAACCACTTCTTCAAAGGCGGGAACCTCCCGTTCTGCCCGGCGGTAAACCGCCTCCAGAATGTCCAGGCCATCCCCGTTGGTGTAGAGGGCATTTAAAAGGTTTAAAAAATCATACCCCGTGGTTCCGTAAACCGGCCACTGCGGGGGTAATTCTTCGTTTCCGGTGAGGATCTTTTCCACCACCACGAAAAAATTGTTTCTGGCCGGCGAACCGCCGGTGCTGCCGGCAGGCTGGAGACGTGCCTGCAGGCGCTCAAGGTAAGCCTGCGGGTCGCGCAGGCCGTCTATGTGGTCGATGCGGAAGCCCGTTACCGCTCCCTGGCAGGCCAGTTCCAGTACCAGGGAGTGGGTGGCTTCAAAAACCCTTTCCTCCTCCATCCGCAGGGAGACCAGCTCAGCCACATCAAAGAAACGCCGGTAATTAACCTCTTCCCTGCCCGCCTTCCAGAAGGCGAGGCGGTAGTACTGCCCGCTGAGGATTTCGTCCAGCTTCTCCTTCTGGTTGTTGATCAGGAGCAGGGCCTCGTTCAGCAGGTCCCTGGCAGGAGGTTTCTGGGTATACAGCCGCCACAATTCTTCTACCGCCCGTAAAAATTCCTCCCGGCCGGGGGAGCGCAAAAAGACGCCGGCAAGTCTCTGCAGTTCACCTGTCACCCCTGCATATTCCAGGATCTCCCCGTGGGAGGCGGGCTTTAAAGGGAGCCACTGCTGGTGGTAGGCCACGCCGAAGCCCATCCCGGTCAGGGTAAGGGAGAGTTCCCCTTTCTCCAGAACATCACCATATGGAGAGCCCAGGATGGGCAGGAGCACCTTGCCGGCCAGGGAAGTTCTCGCCGGTTGCCAGTCCAGGTCAAAATATGCGGCATAGGGAGAATCAGGCCCCCAGCGGAGGAGATCAAACCACCAGGGGTTTTCCGGGCTGGCGGCCATATGGTTTGGCACCACATCCAGGAGCAGGCCCATCCCCCGTTCGTGCAGGGAAGCGACCAGGGTACGCATTCCTTCCTCCCCCCCCAGTTCCGGATTGATGCGGGTGGGGTCGGTCACGTCATAACCGTGGGGACTGCCCCGCCGGGCGCCCAGCAGGGGAGAGGCGTATATATCCGTAATACCCAGGGCATGCAGGTAGGGGACCAGTTCCCGGGCCCTGGTGAAATCGAACTCCCTGTTGAACTGCAGGCGGTAGGTGGAAACTGGGATCCGCACGGGGGTCATGGCAATTTCCTCCCTCACCTGTTCCTTTTAATGCCCAGGCAATCTCCCAGGGAGCCGAAGCGTTCCACCCAGGTTCTGGCTTCTTCATCCCCCTGGTCGGCTTTCTGGCGCAGGTCCTGGTAGATGGTTTGCAGCAGGCAGTAATAATTGTTCTGCACTTTCCACATATCCACCTCGAAGGGCAGGGAACGGACCAGGTTGCAGGTTGTGGCCAGGTGCTCGAGCAGGGAGAGGTCGGTGGGATGCCTGCGCAGTTCCTCTCCCAGTTTATTCAGGGTTTTCTTAAGGGCATAGCTCAGGGAGGCCCCATCTAGATTAATGCTGGTCATCCTGGCTTCTTCCAGCAGGGCTTTAATACGCTCCAGGTCCAGGAATTTTTCCGAAAAGGCCTGGCGCAGGCTGGTATTGATAACAAATTCGGCGGCCGCCCGCAGGACATTGGGCTGGGGAATGTTCAGTTCCTGCAAAAGCCGCATTAAAGGAGCGTGGCGCTCGTATATGCGCCGGTAGTCGCCGGCCACCTCTTCCAGGGTGGAGTCCAGAATGACATCCAGGATCTCCCGCTGCTTGTCCCGGAAGAGATGTTTTAAAGAGAAAGTGCTGCCATCGAAATACTGGTCTAAAAGGCGGACGACTTCCGGGAAATCAACCCGGTCAAAGGCCCCGGCCACTTCTTCCACCATCTTGCGGTAACTTTCCTCGTCCTGGTATCCCCGCCCCCCGCCGTTAATGCTGGGGTAGCCAAAGTTGACCACGCCATAAACAATAGTTACCCCTTCCCGGGTAATTTCCGAGGTGACGCGAGCTTTGCCCAGGGTCAGCTTGGCCGCCCCGGCCAGGCGGTTGATGCTGTCCTCCCGCAACACGGTATAGGAGTATATGCGGGAATGTTCGTCATAGGATTCGAACAGCGAGGAAATGGCGTAGTGGGCTCCCACTTTGACCAGGTCCACCATGGCCGGTTTGGCGAACTTTTCATAGACGTGTGCGCCATCCTTATGTTCGGGTATGTTGCTCTTGGCCTGGGAGAGTATTTCCAGGAAAGGTTGCTCCAGGGATTTCCCGAATAATTCCTGGGCCAGCTGGATCACCCTGCAGGCATACTGCAGCACCTGTACCGTTTCGATACCGGAAATTTCGTCAAAAAACCAGCCGCAGCTGGTGAACATGAGCATGGCGTGGCGCTGCATTTCCAGGAGTTTGAGGACCCGTACCTGTTCGTTTTCTTCCAGCGGGCGGGCGGCGTGTTTATTCAGGAAGCGGTTCAGGCTCTCGGTTGAACGGTCCAGGATTACCTCAATATAGTCGTTACGGGCGGCCCAGGGATCCTTTAAAAAGCGGCGTGCTTCCTCCTCGTACATGGGGGCGATGGTGTTGCGCAGCCAGTTTAGGGCGTTGCGCAGGGGGGCCCGCCACGCCTGGCTCCATCCCGGGTGCTGGCCGGAATTGCACCCGCAGTTGTTGCGCCATCGTTCCACCCCGTGGGCACAGCTCCAGGCGGTATTTTCATTAATCTCCACCTCCAAAGTGGGCGGGTGTTTTTCCAGGAACTCCCCGTAGTTGGTTATGCGGGCTGCCTTATTGGTTTCTATGTAATTAAGAGCGTAGGCCAGGGCCATATCTCCATGCGGGTGGTGGTGGCCGTAGGTTTCCCCGTCGGTAGCAATGTGGACCAGCTGGGTTTCGGGGCGGCCCGTATTGAAGGCGCTGATCAACCTCCTGGCGAAATTCTCCCCGTTTAAGAGCAGGCCTTCAAAGGCTACCGCCCGGGAAATATCGGCGTTATAAAAGAAGACGCTGATGGTGCGGCCCGATGCGGGCAGGTTGATGAGGTAGGGGACGGTGGGATCGATACCCCCCGGCCCCACATCCTGCCAGGTATCGGTGCCGATCCTGCGGAATCTCCGGGCCTGGTAGGGTGCCAGGATGGTAAAGCGGACACCCTGTTCGGCCATAATTTCCAGCGTTTCCAGATCCACCGCTGTTTCCGGCAGCCACATGCCTTCCGGGTGGCGCCCAAAGCGGTATTCGAAATCCTTAATGCCCCAGATGACCTGGGTGTATTTGTCCCGCCGGTTGGCCAGGGGCATGATCATGTGGTTATAGGCCTGGGCCAGGGCGGAACCGTGTCCGGAAAATCTTTCCCGGCTGAGGCGGTCGGCTTCAACGATAGCCCGGAGGACTTCCGGCTCGTGTTTCTCCATCCAGGAAAGCAGGGTGGGGCCGAAATTGAAGCTGATCCTGCTGTAGTTGTTGACGATTTTTCTGATCCAACCGTCGGCGTCCAGTATGCGCGAGGCAGTGTTGGGTTCGTAGCATTCAGCGGTAATTCTCTCGTTCCAGTCGTGGTAGGGGTAGGCGGAATCCTGAAGTTCCACGTCCTCCAGCCAGGGATTTTCCCGGGGTGGCTGGTAAAAGTGCCCGTGAATGCAGATATAGCGTTCCACTGGTATCCCTCCAGTATCGATTTTCCTTCCCCGGCATAGGCCCGGGTATGGACTCACCTTTCCAGCTCCAGTAAAAGGCATGCTTTTGGCGGGAGGGTGAGTTCCACCCTTCCCGGGGAAAACAGGACGGGCGGGACGGTGCTGCCGCTGCCGAGCCAGCGCTCCTCCGCGGCATCCAGAATTTTTTGCCAGTGCCCCTGTGCCAGGGGCAGATTCAGGTGAACCGGGAGATCATTAAAGGAGAGAATAAGACTGGCCCGGCTCTCCCTTTCCCATCGCTGGACCACCAGAACCTGCTCTCCGGGGTAGGAGTGCACCTCCATATTTCTCCTTTCCAGGTTCCCCAGGGCCTGCACTTCCCGGCGCAGGCGCAGCAGTTCCCGGTAAAATTCGTAGAGGACCCGGTGGTGGCCTTCATGGCGAAGAGCCCTGTTCAGCCGGGAGCGCAGGAAAGTCTGCTCATCCTGGGGGTCTGCTATTTCCTGCCAGGCAAAGGCGGAAAATTCCTCCCGCCGCCCCTTGCGCACTGCTTCGACCAGGGCCGGGTCCGTATGGCTGGTGAAGTAGAGGAAAGGAGCCGTTTCACCGTATTCCTCCCCCATAAACAGGAGGGGTAAGTAGGGGGAGAGGATGACTGCTGCTGCCGCCAGCTTGAGGTCCTCGAAGGTGGCCAGGTTGCTGAGCCTTTCGCCCCCCGCCCGGTTCCCTACCTGGTCGTGATTTTGAGAGAAAACCACAAACTGGCAGGGCCTGCAGAGGTCCGTGGTATTGCCGTGCCTGCGCTGCCGGTATTCCGAGTACTGGCCCGTATATACGTAACCCTGGCGAAAGGCTTTGGCAAGATGATCGAGCTCTCCAAAGTCCCGGTAGTACCCCAGCCTTTCACCCGTCAGCAGGGTGTGCAGGGCGTGGTGAAAATCATCGCACCACTGGGCGTCCAGCCCGTAGCCTCCAATGGCCCGGGGCCGGATGATGCGGGCATCGTTGAGATCGCTTTCCGCCACCACGTAGACGCGGCGGCCCAGGCGCCCGGCTTCCCGGTGCACTTCTTCTGCCAGCTCCTCCAGAAAGTGGGTGGCCGACATGTCCAGGATGGCGTGCACCGCGTCCAGGCGCAGGCCGTCTATATGGTAATCCCGGATCCAGTAAAGGGCGTTTTCAATAAAATAGCGGCGTACCTCATCGCTGCCCGGCCCGTCGAAATTAATTGCCGGTCCCCAGGGGGTGCGGTAACGCTCCGTGAAATAGGGCGCGTAGTCGCCCAGGTAATTGCCCTCCGGTCCCAGGTGGTTGTAGACCACGTCCAGGAAAAGAGCCATTCCCTTTTGATGACAGGCGTCCACCAGTCGCTGCAGGCCGCCGGGCCCGCCGTAGGAATTTTGCACGGCATAGGGGTAGACACCGTCGTAGCCCCAGTTGCGGCTGCCCGGAAACTGGGCTACGGGCATGAGCTGGATGGCGGTGATTCCCAGTTCCTTTAACTCTTCCAGGTAGGGGATGATGGCCTCGAAAGTCCCCTCGCGGGTGAATGTTCCCGGGTGTAGCTCATAAAAAACCAGGCTTTCCCGGTTGGGGCCGGACCAGCAGTGATCGTTCCAGTTAAAAGAGTAAAGGTCCACCACCTGGGAAGGTCCGTGCACTCCTTCCGGCTGGTGGCGCGAGGCCGGGTCGGGTCTTTCCTTTTCCCCGTCCAGGAGGTAGTAATAGAGGTTTCCCGGTTCCACCCCCTCTACGGTGCCGCCAAAATAACCGTGTTTTTCTTCGGTTAAGGGAATAACCCGCTCACGGGGTCCCAGGATATGTACGGCCAGGTTCTTTACCCTGGGTGCCCATACTTTAAAATGGCAGCGGCTTTTTCCCAGGCAGGTGGCTCCCGGGGGCAGGGAAGTTATGTGCTGATGCATAAGTTTTCACCGTTCCTATTATTAGCGATTTTGCAGTTCGGCAGTACGTGACTGCTTGATTTTTTATGTGCCAAAAGTTTTTCCCTTTTAAAAGGGTCTTATCCGGTATTACAATAGTAATAAATCATTGGCGCATGGAGTGGGGATGCGTTGCACAAGTTCTTTTACGGCAACCGCATATTGTTTCTGGTTACCCTGCTGCTGATACTCCCCGTTCTTCTTACCCTTTATATGATGCACATCATCAAAAACAGCGAGCTTTCCCTTCTGGAACACCAGAAGGCCAAGCTTAACCAGGCGGCTTACCTGCTGGATCAGAACCTGGCCGGCAGCCTGGATAATTATTTGGCTGAACAGGGTCTGGCGGGCAGAACCAGGGAAGAAAAAATAGTGGCTATAGGCAATTATGTCAATGAAAAAATTAATAATGTTAAACGAGAATACCCGGAGGTTCACATCGGGCTGTACTATGAACCCCTGCACGTTTTTTACGACGGTACCGGGCGTTTCGATGAAAATTTTTCCCTGCGCCGTAAAAAGGCCTTTGAGGAAACCATGTCCCAGAGGAAAAGCCTGGTACAAAACCTGGGTCCTGAAGAAGGCGGGGTTATTGAGATTTACCGTCCCTTCACCCGTAATGGTAAAGTGGAGGGTGTAATTCGTTCGGCCGAATATCTTTCCGAAGTGGGTTATTACGGCAAGCGGCGCCATATCGAGATGATTGCCTACTCGGCGATAGCCGCTGTGGTACTTACAGGTTTTGGAGGAGCCATATACATTTTCCGTGACCTGGTGATGCAGGTGCGATTCATCAGGCAGGGCCTGAAAACCCTGGAAGAAGATCTTTCCCGGACCATGCCTGAGGCTCACGGCGAACTCGGTGAAATTGTAGAGGGAATTAATGGCTTTGCCCGCCGTATTGCGGAGTTAAACCTGTATACCGAAACCATGCTGGCGGTAATCGATGAAGCCATCGTGGTGGTTAACGCCGGGGGAGAAGTGATCCTGGCCAATAACCTGGCGCGGGAACTGTTCGCCCTGCCGGAAGGATTTAAGGGTCGTATGATGGGTGAGCTTTTCTCCGGGAACGCCCCCCTGCTGTCTTACCTGGAGCGGACCTTAAAAGAAGAAAAGGCTTTTCGCGATTTGATGCTGAACTGGAGCAATGGCGATAAAACTTCCCGTCAATTGCTTTTGAGTATTTTACCTTTGAAAACTGCTTCCGGAGAACTTCTGGGAGCTGTAATCAACTGCCGGGATTTGACTGAACGCATGCAGCTGGAGGAAAAAGTGCGGCGACAGGAACGCCTGGCAGCCCTGGGGAAACTGGTTACCGGTGTGGCCCACGAAATTCGCAACCCGCTGACTTCTATCAGCTGCTATATCCAGCACTGGATGCAAAATAAACAACCCAGCGCCCAGGCCCTGGCAACAATCCAGCGTGAGATTACCCGCCTGGATTACATTGTTGAGCAACTGCTGTACTTTGCCAAACCTGCGGAGGCGCGGCTGTTTCAGCGCGATCTGAATGTTTTAATCCGGGAGTTAACCGAATTTTTTCAGGAAATGTATCAGGGGAAATATAACCTGCTGCTGGACCTGGAAGCGGACCTGCCGCCGGTCTGGATGGACGCCGAGCAGATGGAGAGGGCAGTGGTTAACATAATTTTTAACGCCATCCAGGCCATGCCCGAAGGTGGTACCATATCCATATCCACCGCTTACCTTCCCGGCAGGCAACGGGTGGCCCTGACCATTGCTGATACCGGATGCGGTATTCCGAAAGAAAACCTGGCCCATCTTTTTACGCCGTTTTACTCCACCAGGCCTAAAGGCACCGGCCTGGGGCTGGCCATTGCCTACGAGATCGTGCAGGCCCATGGCGGGCAGATAGAAGTGGAGAGCGAGGTGGGCCGGGGAACGAAGTTTACCATTTATCTCAGAACGTAGCCGGGTAACCCTGGCAAGAGGTGAAGCGCGATGGAAGATCTCATTCTGGTTGTGGATGATGAGGAAAGTGTGCGGCAAACATTAAAGGACATCCTGACTGACCATGGTTATCGTGTGGAGACGGCCCGGGATGGCCGGGAGGGATTGGAAAAGATAACCATGCTCGATCCCGCTGCGGTTATTATGGATATACGCATGCCGGAAATAGATGGGATTAAGGCCCTGGAACTGGTACGGGTGAAAGGTCAGGATACTCCCATCATTTTAATTACGGCTTACGGTTCTACGCAAAGTACCATTGAGGCCATGAAGATGGGTGCCTTTGATTACCTTTTAAAACCCCTTCAGATTAATGATCTTCTGGAAACGGTCAAAAAAGCCGTGGAGATAAAAAAGTTGATGCGTAAAGCCCCGGCCGATCCGGGTAAGGTGACGGATGAGCCTTCGGAAATCATGATCGGATTGTCGCCGGCAATGCAAAAGGTTTACAAGATTATCGGGCGGGTGGCCAATTCCAATGCCACTGTGCTCATCCGGGGCGAGAGCGGAACGGGCAAGGAACTGGTGGCCAGGGCCATACACTTTAACAGCGTGCGGCGGGATAAGCCTTTTGTAAAAATCAACTGTGCTTCTATTCCGGATAGCCTTCTGGAAAGCGAACTCTTCGGTTATGAAAAAGGTGCCTTTACCGGCGCGGTGACATCGAAACCCGGTAAATTTGAGCTGGCCCAGCATGGAACCATTTTTCTGGATGAAATCGGGGAAATGTCCCTGAACCTCCAGGCCAAACTGCTCCGGGTCATCCAGGAGCGGGAATTTGAGCGCCTGGGGGGTACCGAAACCATAAAAGTGGACGTGCGGATTATTGCTGCCACCAATAAGGATCTGGAAAAATGCATTGCCGAAGGAACGTTCAGGGAGGACTTGTTTTACCGTTTGAACGTGGTGGATATCTACCTGCCGCCGCTGCGGGAGCGCAGGGAAGATATTCCCCTGCTGGTCGAACATATGATAAAACAGTACAGCTCTGAATACAAAAAGCAGATCAGCGGTTTTACCGAACAGGCCATGAAGCTGCTCCTGGAATACGAGTGGCCGGGCAATGTGAGGGAGCTGAAAAATGTTTGCGAGCGGGCTGTTTTGATGTCCAACGGGCCTCTGCTGACGGTTGAGGATCTGCCCCACTCCATCCGCAAAAGTTCCCGCCGCCTGCACTGGTTGAAAGGGTTGAGCGGGGATTCCTTTAAAGAAATGGTTGCTGAAGTGGAGCGGGAAATCATCCTGCAGGCCCTGGAAGAACACAACTGGAACCGTTCAGCGGCCGCACAGGCGCTGAAAATGAACCGCAGTTCTCTGTACCTGAAAATGAAAGAGCTGGGCATTATTGATTGAGCGGAATGTAAATTAATGTAAAGGAGTACGATCATGCTTGCATTGAGGGCACGGGACGTTATGATCCCCATCGAGCAGATTCCCACTATTACGGCAGATGCCACCCTGCACGAGGGTATCCAGGCCTTAAGGCAATCTTTTCACCGGGAAGGCAGGCCCTGGCATGGCCACCGTATTCTGATTGTTCTGAATAATGATGGTAAACTGGAAGGTATTTTAACTCTCCGCGGGATATTAACTGCGGTAGGGCTTTACGATTTAATCCGCAACCCCCTGTTTAAGTCCGAGTCCTGGAGCTGGTACTTCCTGCGAAAGTTAAAGGAAGGCTCCCGGATGAAAGTGCGGGATATCATGAGGCCCGTCTTGCTGGCCACAGTGCAGGCCAGTGATGAGCTTTTAGAGGTTATCCGTACTTTTTTAAAATATAACGTTAACTCCCTGCCTGTTCTGGAGCGCGGCAACCTGCTGGGTGTGGTACGTGTTGTTGATGTCTTCAAAGTGTTGAGCGATTATTATCGGGAAGCAGAAGAAAAGAACAGGTAAAATTTATGCCTGTTCTCGAACATTGTGAAAATGCTCAATTACACTTTTTCCGTCAGGGTTGATGAAAATTTCAACAGAGAAGCAAAAGACAGGTGGTAAAACCGGTGGCCGAAATAAACTGAAATGAAAGATATCAGGTCATCTTTAAAAATCCTGTGTTGAGAAAATGTTCTGCTGACCATAAACTGGACACAAGGAAAGTAATGTCAGAACCCGGAAGGCCTTTAAAAACGGCCTTTTTTTTTGTGAACAACGGCACAGCATTTGCACCTTTGAGCACAAAAACAACAACCGGTAAAGGGGGGAACTGGCCGGTCTGATTGAAAGCCGTGGATGATTGCTGTTGGATAATATTACCGGCAAGGGGGAGAATGTATGGGCACGCAAAAAAAACCAACCGGACGGGCAATATTATGGGGAATAATCTCCCTGGCAGCTTATCTCGCCTTATTTATTAACCAGGATGTTGTTACCCGCAATTTCGCCCGGGGAGGCATTTTTGCTATAGCGGTTATTCTTACAGCTATGATATTTTCCTTTATTCACGGGGCCTTTGCCAGCTATCTTCTGGAAGCGCTGGGCATTCAACCCTTAAAGAAAGGGGTGCATTAGAATGCGGGGCAGAAAGGCAGTTTTGTGGAGCCTGGTGGCCCTGGGTACCCTGTTTTTAATTTCCATCCCTTCTCTGGCTGAAGCAGCCGGGGAAGCGCTGGGCCCTGGCGATGTGGTTAAGCAGTTTGTCCGCCTCGATGCGCTGGGGGCTATATATCTGATTATCCTTGGTTTTCTCGGAGGCCTGATCAGCGGTTTTATCGGTTCGGGAGGGGCGTTTGTTCTGACTCCCGGCATGATGAGCCTGGGCGCACCGGCGGCCATTGCGGTGGCCAGCAATATGTGCCACAAGTTTCCCAAATCCATGGTAGGGGCTTACAAGCGCTATAAATATGGCCAGCTGGACTTAAAACTGGGCGTGTTCATGGCCATTTCCGCGGTTATAGGTGTGCAGCTGGGAATTTATGTGCAGAAGTTCATTTTTGCCCGGTGGGGGTCGGCGGGTTCAAATTTATATGTTAGTGTGGCCTTTGTTCTGATTTTAACCCTGGTAGGACTGTATATGCTTTACGATGCCCGGAGAGCGGTAAGGGCCAGCACTAAGGATACCGTTTCCGGTCTGGCAGAAAAAATGAAAAGAATTAACATTCCTCCCATGATCAGTTTTAACGCTGCCCGTATACGGGTTTCCTTCTGGGTTATTGCACCGCTGGGGCTTGCCACCGGTTTACTGGCGGCAACCATTGCGGTGGGGGGTTTTATAGGCGTTCCGGGTATGATTTATATTCTTGGTGTATCACCCATCATGGCCAGCGCTACGGAGCTGGTGGTGGCCTTCCTGATGGGGCTGACCGGTACCATAACCTGGGCAGTAAGCGGTTTTGTCGATATTAGAATGGTCCTGCTTCTGCTGGCCGGCTCTCTGATAGGGGTGCAGGTTGGTGCTGTGGGCACCACCTATGTCAGGGAGTACATGATTAAGCTGGTGATGGCCACCATAATGCTGATTGTTTCCATCAGCAGGGGGATTGCCATACCCACTTATTTACACGAACTGGGGTTGATCGAGCTCAATCAGGGCACTGTTAACCTGCTGGATAAAGCAAGTTTCATTATCATGTGTTTTGCCCTGGCTCTGGGTGGGGTAATCGTTCTCGGCAATATGTGGAAGAGAAAGAAAGAACTGCAGGCAGAAGAAGCCGGTATGGCAGTAAACCTGCAGAAGAGCTAAAGCCGATTACCATTACCCCTGTTTGAGGGGAGGAACGGGCCATGAGTAATGGTGGAGCAAACTTACTGCATAAAAGCTGTTCCCGGGGGGAAGCGCTGGTGGCCCATCGGGGCAGGCCGCTGCCGGACGATGATCCTTCTCTCCTGGAATACCTGGAGCAGGTGTTCACCCGGATTGAGTTGTCCAGAGCGGAAATACAGACAGAGGAAAATGGCGGCTTGTTTCTGGTGGTAGTGCTTGCGTTTGTCCTGGCGGCATGTTTATGGCTGGGGCTGAAAATGGGTTGAGCAGGCAGCTTAACCGGTGCAATATACATGGCCGGAGGGGAGGGTGTCGCTCCCCTTCCTGTGTTAGCGGGGAAAAAGGGGGGAAAACTGTGAACGATAGCGAGTTCATCCTGTCCTTTAACAGGTATAAACGGGAATTTCTCCAGCAGTGGAAGCTGGAGGAGGACCAGCGGGGAGTTCTGGAGATGTTTGAAAAATGGCTGCAGGTGCGGGGCAAAGAGCAACGGAATGAGCAAGGGGAAGAAGCTGCCAATGTCCCGGTCATGCCTTTTAATGCGGGTAAAGATTGGAGGATGCTTCTGGAGGAAATCTGCCGGAGAGTAGAGAAAAACCTTTTTAAGAGAGGCATAGTTATTAAATGTTTGTCCGCTGCCCGTTGGGGGCAGGCCAGGGGTTCAGCTCTGTGCCTGGTTCTTCCCGACCGCCGGGATGTTTTTTACCGCCTGTGCCGCACCCAGCCCCGCAAGGGTCCCTATTCCGGGCAGAAAATTATCAAGGGTGAACTGGTGCTGGATGGTCACAAGCACAGCCTTTTTTTACCGCTGCTCCATTATCAGGTTGAAATGGAAAATCGTCTGGGTTTTCGCCTGGAACGGGAGTCCACCCGTGTTGAGGAAACCGGTAAATACCGCTTTAAAATATGCTTTCCCTTAAACGAACGCCTGTCGGTTCGCGACTGTGAGGAAATAGCCCGCCTGATGGCAGATTTCATCCTCGTGACCCGTGAATATATTGAAAAGATAGGTGAGGCCAAGACCGGTTGAACCCCCGGGAGGTGGTATGATCCTGTGCCCCTGCGGCTGAAGGTGCGGGAAATTATGGTTCCAGCGGAGGAACTGCCTTCGCTGCACGAAGATGCGGATGTGGCTTCTGCTTTCAGGTTGTTGCAGGAGTATTTTCGCGGGAAAGACGGCACGTGGATGGGTTTTCAATCGGCGCTGGTTTATAACAACCGGGGGCGTACCACGGGCATCCTTACTTTGCGGGGGCTGCTGCGGGCCCTGCATTACCAGGCTCTCCTGGAAGACCTGTTAAAAAGTGACCCGGCAGGTCTTTTTTTCCTGCCCCCGCGCTGGAGCGAGCAATTCATTAAGGTCAGGGAGGTTATGCGCCCGGTGGGGATGGCTTTTGTTAATGAAGATGCAGCGCTTTGGGAGGCTGCCCTGGTTATGTTAAATAAAAAGATTAATTCCGTACCGGTAATGGACGGCGACAATTTGTGCGGTGTGGTGAGAACTATTGATCTCTTCTGGCTTATAGGTGAAATTCTCGAGGATATGAGCTGAAATGTTAACTGCCGGGCCAATTTTATATGGCGATATTAATACCGGATAATTTAACGGAAGACCCGGTTGCTGTGGCAGCAGGCAAAAAAGCCTGCCGAACGGGTGGAAGAACGCGGTGAATGACTGTTCACTGGTGTGTAAAACAGGCATATAAAAATACCTTTTTGCTCTGTTCCAAAGTCATGGGGCAGAGTGTTTATTTTTGCCCGCCAATGGTTTGCGAGGGTAGCCCGGCTTGTCTTCCGGCAACTGGTTTCGATTAAGAAACGAAAAGGAGCTAAAATTGGGCAATTGAACTTAAAATTCTTAAAATTTTATCTTTTCTGATGTAAAATTCTCTAGAAAAGGTAAGGCTGTGCTGGCTTTAGACGGGGGTGATGCTGGGATTTATTTCCCACGAAACAAACAAAATTTTATTTTCCAGAAAAATAAAAAGGAGGTCCGGTAAAAAATGGCCAGCGAAGAAAGAGTTCTGGAAGCGTTATTAAAAGAAGAAAGGACGTTTCCGCCGCCGGCATATTTTGTCGACAAGGCGTTAGTAAAAGATGCTTCGATATATGAAGAGGCGAAGGCAGACCGGGAGGGCTTCTGGGCCAAACAGGCCGAGAATATTGACTGGTTCCAGAAGTGGGATAAGGTGCTGGATACCAGCAATGCTCCCTTCTTCAAATGGTTTGTAAATGGCAAATTAAATGTTTCATATAACTGCATCGATCGCCACCTGAACACCTGGCGCAGGACCAAGGCGGCCATCATCTGGGAAGGGGAGCCCGGGGACGACCGCGTCCTGACCTACCAGGATCTGTACCGTGAGGTAACCAAATGCGCCAATGTGCTGAAAGAGCTGGGCGTAAAGCGGGGAGACCGGGTGACCATTTACCTGCCCATGATTCCCGAGCTGGCCATTGCCATGCTGGCTTGCGCCCGCATTGGTGCCCCCCACAGCGTCGTTTTTGGCGGCTTCAGTGCCGAATCCCTGCGGGACCGCATTAACGACTGCCAGGCCAAGCTGGTCATTACCGCCGACGGCGGGTGGCGGCGGGGCGGCATTGTACCCCTGAAAAAGAACTGCGACGATGCGCTGGCCCAGTGTCCCTCTGTGGAAAAGGTGCTCATGGTTAAACGCACCGGCCAGGACGTTAATTTCGTTGAAGGCCGCGATTACTGGTGGCATGAGATGATGGCCAGGGCACCCATCGGCTGCGAGCCGGAGCATATGGACGCCGAGGATATGCTCTATATTCTTTACACCAGCGGGACCACGGGCAAGCCCAAAGGCGTGGTCCATACCACCGGCGGTTACCTGGTAGGGGTTGCTGCCACCCACCGCATGATCTTCGATATCAAGGATGATGACATTTACTGGTGTACCGCCGATATCGGCTGGGTGACCGGGCACTCCTATATTGTTTACGGCCCCCTGGCCAACGGGTGCACCACGGTGATGTACGAGGGCAGCCCCGACTGGCCGGAAAGGGACCGCTTCTGGGCCATTGTGGAAAAATATCGTGTCAACATCTTATATACCGCTCCCACGGCCATCCGGGCCTTTATGAGGTGGGGCACCGAGTGGCCGGCCAGGCGCGATCTCTCCAGCCTGCGCCTGCTGGGCACGGTGGGAGAGCCCATTAACCCCGAGGCCTGGATGTGGTACTACAAGTACATCGGCAACGAGCGCTGCCCCATTGTGGATACCTGGTGGCAGACGGAAACCGGAATGATCTTAATTTCTCCCCTGCCGGGAGTTACCACCCTGAAGCCCGGTTCCGCTACCGTACCGTTCCCCGGTGTGGAAGCGGCCGTGGTTGATAACACGGGCAAGGAAGTGCCCCTGGGCAGCGGTGGTTACCTGATTCTCAAGTCCCCGTGGCCGGCCATGCTGCGTACCATTTACGGCGACCCCGATCGTTACGTGGCCCAGTACTGGAGCCGGTTTGAAAATGTATATTTCACCGGTGACGGGGCCAGGTGGGATGAAGACGGCTACTTCTGGATCATGGGCCGGGTGGATGACGTGATTAACGTCAGCGGGCACCGCCTGGGAACCATGGAAATTGAGAGTGCCCTGGTGGATCACCCGGCGGTAGCCGAGGCGGCCGTTATCGGTAAAGCCCACGAGGTAAAAGGCCAGGCTGTCAGCGCCTTTGTCACCCTGAAGGAGGGCATTCAGGGTACCCCTGAACTGGCCAATGAATTGAAGGCCCACGTGGTCAAGAAAATCGGTGCCATTGCCCGGCCGGAGGATATTTTCTTCACCGCTGAACTGCCCAAGACCCGCAGCGGTAAAATCATGCGGCGCCTGCTGCGGGATATCGCCGAAGGGCGGGTACTGGGAGATACCACCACGCTGGCCGATCCTGCAGTTGTGGCTCTAATCAAGGAGCAGTACGAATCTAAGGAGATGTGATGGTAATTTGGGCCTGCCGGGTGGCGGTTATGCCAGCGCTTCCGCCTGCGGGGGCGGTTATGATTAAAAATACTGGGCATTACCTCCGCCCGCCATCCGGCGGGCCCATTTAATTTATACGGAAGCAGAGGGCAGATATAATCCACACCCGTTTTTTTCCGGCCGGACGGCCGGTTTTTTGCCTGGTGGAGGAATAGACTTTTTGCGCTGGATTTTATATAATAAAGTTAGCAGGTTAATAAATTTTTTATCTTTAAAATGTTATGAATTATAAGAACATTTGGGGGAGGGGAGGCGCGTCTGGGTGCAGAGAAAACTGGCTCTGGGAGTAATAGCCCGCTGGTTGCCAATTAATTTTCTAGCCACCGGTTTTGTACTCCTGTGGGATCCGCTGGCCTGGAAGCTGGTGCTGGCCATGGTCTGTGTCAATGCCGTGGCTGCCTTTTTGGTCAGTGACTATATCCAGAAACAAAAGATAATCAATCTTAAAAGCGAGCAGCACCCCCTGGATTTCACCCTTCAAATTGCCAGTGAAACGCTGCCTTACCTGCGACGGGGGTTGAATGAAGAGACGGCAGCCAAGACCGTGGAAATCATTCAGAAAATCAGCGACGTGGCGGCTGTGGCCATTACTGACCGGGAGAAAGTCCTGGCCTATATCGGTGCCGGGGCAGATCACCACAAGCCCGGGGGTTCAATCATGACTGATGCCACCCGGGAGGTTCTGGTTACGGGTGAACTCAAGGTGGTCCGCAGCGGCCGCGACCTGCAGTGTCCTGTACCCGGTTGCCCCCTGGAGTCAGCGGTAATTTCCCCCCTCAAGTGCAGGGACGAAATTGTGGGAACCATTAAGCTTTACCGCACGCAGCCGGGAGAAATTCCCCAGAACCTGGTTAAGCTGGCTGAAGGGTTGGCCCAGTTGCTGGGCATGCAGATGGAACTGGCGGAACTGGACAGGCAGGCTCAGCTGGTAACCAAGGCGGAGCTGGATGCCCTTCAGGCCCAGATCAACCCCCATTTTTTATTCAATACCCTGAACACCATCATCATGTTCAGCCGGACCAACCCGGAAACGGCGCGTCGTCTTCTTATTCGCCTGGCTTCTTTCTTCCGCCATGCTTTGAAGCGCCACGGTCATTTCAATACTCTAAGGGAAGAAATAGAATACCTGAACACCTACCTTATACTGGAGAAGGCTCGTTTTCGTGAAAAATTGCGGGTGGTCAGGAATATAGACCGGGAGCTGCTGGACTATCAGGTGCCGGTTCTGACCATCCAGCCCCTGGTGGAGAATGCCATTAAGCACGGGATTCTTCCCAAGCCGGGGCAGGGTACGGTGCAGATTACGGCCCAGCGGCTGGATGAGGATATGCTGATTGTGATTAAGGATGACGGAGTGGGTATACCTCCGGAAAGGCTGTCCGAGGTGCTGCAGCCCGGTGTTGGATCGGGCAATGGTGTGGGTCTCAGTAATGTCCATGAACGCTTGAAAAGCCTTTTCGGTAAAGATTACGGCCTGCACATTATCAGTGCTCCCAATGCCGGAACATCGGTTTATGTGCGGGTGCCTTTATTATGCAAGTTGGGACACGGGGAGGGGAACTCTGTTGAAGCTAAAAGCATTAATAGTAGATGATGAATATCCGGCCCGGCAGGAACTGCGTTATGCCCTGAGCAGCTTTGATAACATAGAGATCGTGGGAGAGGCCACCAATGCCCAGGAAGCCCTGGCGTTAATCAAGGCACTGGAATATCAGGTTCTTTTCCTGGACATATCCATGCCCGGCATGAACGGCCTGGAACTGGGGGCGGCTATTCAGGAGTTGCCCAGGCAGCCCCAGGTAATTTTCGTTACCGCTTATGATGAATATGCCGTCAAGGCTTTTGAAGTTAATGCCGTGGATTACCTTTTGAAGCCTGTAGACCAGGCCCGGCTGAAAAAGGCCGTGGATAAAGTATGGAAAAAATATCAGGAAATCAACCAGATGGATGCTGGAGCTGTGGAGAATGGCTTTACCGCCCCGGCAGCCCGGGGTGGTAACGGGGCCGGTCAGTTTAAAATTGACCGGATCCCGGCGGAAAAACAGGGCAAGACGGTGCTGGTTGCGGAATCGGATATTGTCTATGCCTTTACGGAGCAGGATTACATCTACATTAAAACCTATGCCGATAAATTTTTCACCCGTTATACTTTGAAAGAGCTGGAAGCCCGCCTGAACCCCAACATCTTTTTCCGCACCCATCGCTGCTATATTGTTAACCTCCATAAGGTCAAGGAAATAGTGCCTTTCTTTAACGGCACCTATAACCTGGTGGTGGATGACAAGGAAAATAGCGAGGTTCCGGTAAGCCGGGCCCAGGCCAAAAAGTTGCGCAAGATTCTGGGCTTTTAGATGTGCTAAAAAAAAGGTTGCTGAATAACTGCATGGCCTTTGCACGGGCCATGCTTTTTTTTGGGCGTATAAACCGGCGGGTGTATAAAGGAGGGCTCTTTTGTAAAAACTATGCTGAAGACTGCTGGTGAAACCTGGTATGGATGGTGATGCGTGTGCAGGCAGTATGGGATATGTTAAGCGATCAAAAGATCTGGAACCTGCTGGGTGATGTGCAGCGTCCCCTGGATGAAGATATAATCCGGCTTATGTTTATAGAAATTTTCAGCCGGGTTAAGGTTCTGGAAGAGGAAAATCTGGCCCTGCGCGTACTGCTGATGGAGCAGGGTCTGGTGGACGAGGAGCTTTACGCCATTACCCGCCGGGCGGTTAGAGAATTCCTTAAAGAAAAAGACGATGAGCGGGCCAGGGAGAGTGAGTTTTTCGCCCGGTCGGGGATTCCCTTTCCCGAGTGGGTTAACTTTAAACTCCGGGGAACATTCAGCGATAACAGTAACAGCAGTGAAGGGCTATAAAAGCAGGGTTTTTGCCCCTGGAAGGAGAACTAGAATCTTCAAAGATCCGGATATATCCGGACCATATTTTTAAAGGCGGAAGGGAAAATGGAAATTAACACGCGGCACAACATCTGCAGCATTGGTTCGGACATGGTTTCCGTGGAGAGGATCAGGCAGGCAGTAGGGAAATTCGGAGAACGTTTTTTATCCAGGGTCTATACCGGCGGGGAGCGCCAGTATTGCATGGCCCGCCGGGATCCCTACCCCTGTTATGCGGCGCGGTTTGCCGCCAAGGAAGCGGTATTAAAGGCCCTGGGTACGGGTTTAACCGGGGGCTGCAGCTGGCGGAATGTGGAAGTAGTAAGCAGTAAGCAGGGTGTTCCCGGCGTAAAGCTTCACGGCCGGGCCGCCCTGCTGGCCCGGGAGCAGGGGATTAAAACGTTCCTGCTCACCCTTTCCCACGATGATGCGTATGCAATTGCTCTGGTCGTGGCCCTTGGTGATTAACTGACTGGAAAGGGGTGTTTCCCATGCGGGTGGTTACCGGGGGGCAGATGCGCGATCTGGACCGCGCGGCGATGGAAGAATACGGCATACCCGGACTGGTGCTGATGGAAAATGCCGGGCTGGCGGTAGTACAGGTCGTCCGGCAGTTGCTGGGGGATGTGGCGGGCAAGAGGGTGGCCGTTTTTGCCGGCAAGGGTAATAACGGCGGGGACGGGCTGGTGGTGGCCCGTCACCTGTTTAATGCCGGGGCGGAGGTAAAGGTTTTGCTCCTGGCCCGGCCGGAGGAAATCACCGGTGATGCAGCAGTAAATTTAGCTATCTGGCAGAAGATGGGTCAGCCGGTGTATCCCGTGGTTAGGGGAGAAGATTTAAGTGCGGTGCGCCTGTTTCTGGTAGGTGCCCACGCGGTGGTGGATGCCATCTTTGGTACCGGGTTTAAGGGGGCGGCCCGGGAACCGGCCGCGGGGGTGATCGATGCCATCAATGCCAGCGGTAAGCCGGTAGTGGCCGTGGACATACCTTCAGGCGTAGAAGCCGATACCGGGCAGGTTCACGGTCCCTGTGTGCGGGCCACCCATACCGTGACCTTTGCCCTGCCCAAGCTGGGGCTGGTGCAGGAACCCGGGCGCAGTCACGTTGGGGAACTGCATGTGGCCGATATTTCCATACCCTCATTTTTGCTGGAAAACGGTGCTCCCGGCCGCTACCTGGTTACCGAAAAAATGGTGCGGGACTGGTTACCTCCACGACCTGCGTGGGCCCATAAAGGGTCCTGCGGCCGGGTGCTGGTGGTGGCCGGTTCCCGGGGCATGACCGGCGCTGCCTGTCTGGCAGCCCTGGGTGCCGCCCGGGCCGGGGCGGGGCTGGTGACCCTGGCCGTACCTGCGGAACTGCAGGATGTGGTGGCGGTAAAGCTAACGGAAATAATGACCGTCGGGCTGCCGGGTACCGGGGAAGGGACGCTGGCCCGCAGCGCCCGGAACGAAATCCTGGATCTGGTGGAAAAAGCCGACGTGCTGGCCATTGGACCCGGTCTCTCCCGGCACCTGGAAACAGTGGCCCTGATCCGGGAGCTGTTACCGGCGGTAAGGGTGCCCTGCGTTATTGACGCCGACGGCTTGAACGCTCTGGCCGGTGATGTTCAGATCTTGAGCCGTATTTCTGCGCCTGCAATAATTACACCTCACGAGGGAGAAATGGCCCGCCTGTTGGGATGTCCTCCCGGTGAGATCAGTTCGCGGCGCCTGAAAGTGGCGGAAGAAGCAGCGGGGAATTGGGGAGTGGTAACCCTGCTGAAGGGAGCTGCCACGCTGATTGCCTGCCCCGGCGGCACAACCTATATCAATCCCACCGGTAATCCGGGCCTGGCCACTGGAGGCAGCGGTGATGTACTCACAGGTGTGATTGCCGGGCTCCTGGCGCAGGGGATGGATGCGCCGCGGGCCGCGGCTGCAGGGGCATACCTGCACGGCCTGGCCGGCGACATGGCTGCCCGGGAAAAGGGCATGCGTGGCTTCCTGGCAGGTGATATTCTGGAACTGCTGCCTGAAGCCATGGCCAGGGTGGAGTGTACCTGTGCCTAGCCGGCACTTCTGCCGGCGGTGCGAGGCCGGGAAGGCTCTTTCTTAATTTCTTCCTGCTCAGAGATTAAGCTTATAAAAATATCAACCAGATGAGGGTCGAACATTTTCCCGGCCTCCTGTTTTAAAACCAGGCATGCCTCCCGGGGAGTTCTGGCCGGTTTGTAGGGGCGGTCCGTGGTCATGGCATCAAAGCTGTCGGCAATGCGCAGGATCCGTGCCAGGAGAGGTATCTCTTCCCCGGCCAGGCCGTCGGGGTAGCCGGTACCGTCGTAATTTTCGTGATGGTGGCGGATCAGCGGGACAATGGCCGAGAGCAGGGTAAGGGGCTGCACAATGTTGCCACCCCATTCAGGATGGTTTTTAATCATCTCCCATTCATTTTGATCCAGTTTGCCGGGCTTGTTCAGTATTTCCGGCGGTATCTCAACCTTGCCTATATCGTGCAGGTACGCGCCGCACTGGAGCAGGCTGACATGTTCCGGGGGGAGCCCCATCCTCTCCGCCAGGGCAACGGCGTAACCGGCCACCCGCTCGGAATGCCCAAAGGTATAACGGTCCCTGGCGTTGATAATGGTAAGAAGGGTTTTTAATGAATTAAAGAGCTCTTTTTCCGAGTGGCTAAAGGCGCGCAGTTCGTCCACCACGGAGAAGTACAGGTGGGTTTTCCGGCCGTATTTGGCCCGGTAAAGGGCGTCATCCGCCACCCGGACCAGTTCCCGCGCGGTGGTACCGTCCCCGGGATAGCAGGCTATGCCCGAGGAGATGGTCATCCTGCCTGCCGGCAGGTTTTCGGCGCCTTCAAAGGGAAAGCCGGCCACCTCCCGCTTGATCTGCTCGTCCAGTTCCCGGGCTGCCTCCCGGTCCGCCCCGGGCATGACCACCACGAATTCTTCGCCACCGTAACGGGCTGCAAAAGAAGGTTCCTTCACCAGGCGGGCCAGTATGTTGCCGATGGTGGCCAGTACCCGGTCACCTTTCTGATGGCCGAAGACATCATTATAAAATTTAAAGTAGTCTATGTCCATCATGATCAGGCTTAAAGGCCTGTTCTTTTCTGCTGCTTCTGCCAGGTGACGGCGCAGTTCTTCCTGGAAGTACCGGTGGTTGTAAAGCCCGGTCAGGCCGTCGGTATTGGCCAGGTGGATCAGGCTGTTCCTGGTTTCGGTTTCAATATCCGTAAGCCCGCCGATAAACCACCCCGCCAGGACGATTACGCCGGCATTGACCATATCTATCTGGAAAGCCCGGGGTGAAAAAGGATGCAGGATGGGAAGTAAATCGTTGATAAGCACCACGCAGCTGGAAAAGGCGGCTACTGCCACCCCAACTTTTTTACCCCAGGTGGTAGCGGCGATAATTACCGGTATAAGGAGAAGGAATTTAGTTGCCGGAAAGGCTACGGCCAGGGAAAGGGTGAGGGGTAGTAGGATGGAAATTATAAATAGTTCACCTACATAAGGCAGGTAAGGCTCACTTTTGAGGGTTAATTTTTTGATTAAATATAAAGTGATAATTAAAGCGATTGTTGCCGAAAGGACTACTGAGAAGTAAAAAAAATTACGGTAAGCTTCCCACGGTGTAAAATTATATAAAGCCGGTAATACCAATAATGCTAACAGGATGCATACGATATGGGTACAGGTAATATGCTCTGTAATATTTCTTTGCCTTTTATCCTTCCATGTAACCATAACATTTCCCCGTTGTACAAAAGGTATTAGGAGAGGTATAAAAGCCTCTCCTAAATACACAAAATGTTACTTTTTTAAGGCGCGAGGTATTTCTGGTTGGTAGAACCATGTGAAGCATGCCGGTTTTATACTGACCGTGGCAACAAAGGCCAGGACACTGAAAAGGGCAGACAGAGCACTGAAATACAGCTTCTTCATTTGCCAGGATCACCTCCCCACTCAGATGGATTCTAACAGTTTGTCTATCCTGGCTACAAAACGGTGACCGGTACGGGTCAGGGAAAAAACCTGCCACAGCATACCCATTTCGGCAGCCAGGATAAGGATTGCCATGTTGGGGCTGGAGAGTACTAGAAGAGCGAGTTGAAGCGTAACAATACCTAACACTGCTGCCGATGAGAGCCAGCGAAAACGTTGCCGTTCCCGTGATGAGGTAATGGGCTTGGCCGGGGAATCCACCGGCGCCAGCCGCCAGACAACCGCAAAAGCCAGTACCCCGCCGGCCAGAACCACCAGGGCCAGTAAAGGGCGTGAGAAAAAGGGTGCAAGATTGGTTGCCAGCGTTCCCAACAAGGGGACAGTCAGGATACTTAAAATAGTACACCGTGCGGGCGATGTACAATGGGCGCCGCCGGAAAAAGAACGCAGAAAGGCGCTGGTAAAAAGTGTTGCCAGGGCGGCTGGCAGGCATCCCGCCAGCCAGGCCACCAGCGATATGCCCAGCAGGGAGATGACGGTTTGAAAGAGGATCAGGAGACTATAGGCCGCAATCTCTTCCTGCTCTTCGGTCAGCGCCAGGGTTTTGCGCAGGTAACCGGCCAGTTCCCGGGAAAGGCTGTAACGAACCATATAGGTCATCACCTGGACACTTGTTCATATTTCCGCCGGTTGAAGTAATTTTTCACCAGGGCCAGCGTTAAGAGGGCCAGCTCATAGGGCAGGCTGAACAGCCCTCTTAAGAGAGGATTTTTAATTACTTGTTCATAGGAAAAATTGGTAAAATTCATTAAGGGTCGAACGCTAATTAATTCAACTATAGTTATAACAATAAAACAAACTATAACGGCAAAAATAATCTTGCTAAAATTTTTACCCGTAAACAACCTGGTGTATATGGCCAGGGAAATGGCCAGAATGACCGTATGCATGCCAAAGGCGATGGGCAGCAGGCGCACCAGGTTGGTGACCGTTTGCAGAAGGGCCACCGCCGCAATTTTTCTCCACTCCAGCGGCAGGCCCAGGAGGGCGAAAACGGCCATGGTCATGACAATGCTTTCCGGCAGGTCCTGAACGGGCAGGGCCAGCAGGGCTTCGGTTAATGTTTCACCAAACATAATTGTATTCTCCGGGTAGGATTAGCCAGTTTCGTACTTTCTTCTCCATAAAAGAAGAAAATCCTTCCTCCTGATGCATAAAGAAACAAAATATTCCTCATTATTACTTCGACATAAAGTTACAAAGTTTTGAGGGGTAAGCCTTGGAATGAAGCCGGCTTACCCCCGGTGTTTTCGGGTTACTCCATGTCTGCGACCGCTCCCAGAACGGCTGCAGAAACCATGGGGTTATTTTGTAATTTTAAAAGATCGGCCGGTTTGCCGCAAACCACCAGGCCGTAGTAGCGGATACCATTTTTCTGCAGATAATCGGCCGTACGCCCGAGCAGCTGGGAAGAATAGCTGGGAATCTTGCTTAGACGCTGCAATTCGGCCGGAAATTTTTCTTCAGTAAACCTGAACTCCGCGCCTTCCCCGTCCGGGAACCCACCCAGGGGCAGGCCCACCAGCCGGTGGGCCAGGCTGTATGCCGCAGAGGGGTTTTTCCTGCCCGCCTTCTCAATTTCCTCACTGCTGTAGGCGGAAATGGCGCCCCAGAGCGGCTCCACCCCCCTGGGAAGCAGGGCGAACATCTCCTTCCTGGTCAGCAGGCGGTTAAAGGACAGGGCCATTTCTACCGTTTTACCGGCGGGTATGTCTTTCAGGCGGTCAAACTGGCGGGGAAGCTGGTCGTGGGTTACCGCCGGATGGAAAAACCTAAGCCGCGGGACTGCGCCGGGCAGCAGGTATTCCCGGCCGCCCACCTGCAGTACGGTGTGGTCGGGCTCCCAGAACATTTCCCCGCCCCAAACCTGGTATTCCACCCTGGTGGTGCCTACGTAAACGGGGCGGTTGCCCACCATCCGGACCAGGTAGTATTCCCTTTGCTGCCCCAGCCAGCCCACATCCTGCCAGGAGCCGCGGATGGCGATGGTATTGGGTGTGCTGTACCGGACCAGGTCGGGGTAATAACTGTCGATGCGGTTTCCCTGTACGTTCAGGAGGTGCCTGGTCCATATGAACAGGAGCGCGAAACTTACTCCCATCACTCCCAGGGCAATCAGTATCGTGCGCAGGGCACTGTGCCACCGCACCCGGCGCAAAAAGCGCCGCTCATCCCATAAAGATTGTTCTTCCGTATTCCCGGCCGGTGCTCCTGAAGTTTCACTTTCTTTTTCGCTCATGTTAAAATTTTTTTCGGTCATGATCAGCCCTCCCAGAGCTTGATGAATTCCTCTTTGAACTTTTGCCTGGCCCGGAAAAGCCTTACCTTGACGGTTCCGGGCTTTATTTTCAGGACGGAGGCTATTTCCTGCGTGCTCAGGCCCAGGTTGTACTTCAGCGCCAGCAGGGTACGTTCCGGGGGGCTCAAGCGGTTCAGCGCAGCCGCCACCGCCTCCCGGGTCTCCCCGGCGAGCGCGTCTTCCTCCGGTCCCCGTGTTCCGTCCGCAAGCTCTGCCGCAGGAAAATTGACCAGCACCACCCCTTTGGGGGAGCGGCGCAGCCAGTCAATGTACTTGTGGCGGGCGACGGTTAAAAGCCAGGCTTTTAGTTTTCCCGGCCGCACCCCGTCCAGGTGGAGGTAGGCTGCCACCAGCGTCTCCTGGGTCAGATCCTCGACATCTTCCCGGGAAAGTCCCAGGCCGCTGTAGTAGCGGAAAATTAAGCGGTACAATTCCTGCCACAAGGGGCCCCTCTCCTTCAGGAATTGTTTTGCCGGCCGGCCCGATGGCATCCGGCACGGGGTTTTAGTGAAAAAGAATTCTTTTTCGCCTATAAAGACGGTGGACAACCAGGAAAGGTTACAAAAAAACGCACCCCCTGCTATATCACAGGGGGGGTCCTGGTTTTCTCCGTCGGGGTCCAAAGGTGCCTTATATTGTGCCGGTCGGGCGTTGCGTGCTCATCAACTCTCCTCCCGAAACTCCAGCGCCGCGTCGCCTGCCGGAATGCGGGCCAGCACGCAGGGGTGGGTGATTACCTGGGCTACCACGCTACCGGGTGGCGGGCCGGCAACCCGGTAATGCACCGTTATTTTACCCCGGCCATCATCGTGGATGCCGGTAATCTCCACCCTGTAGCCGGCGGTAGGTTTTTCTCCGGCCGCAATGAAAATGTAGCGCCACTGCCCGGAAGTCAGCGAGCCCGTGAAAGGCCGCCGGCTGTTCTCCATCGCCCACTTTTTAACTTCTCCGGGGATGGTGATGGCATCCTGAGCGCCCCATGGATTCCCGGCATCTCCGTCAACCAGTACCTTATAGGGCATGGCCGACCCGTAAGGGCGTGTGTTTACGTAAAAAGGTGATTTCATTTTCTCCAGGAGTTTTTGCGCCTTGTCAGCCACGTCGCCCCGGGGATACTCGCGAATGATCCTTTCCAGATAAGCGGCGTCCCCGGTGTAGGCGCCCAGGACCAGCAGGGCCTCGTCGGCCATGGAGTTATCCGGATATTCATTAAGGAACTGCCGGTAGATGGAGATTATTTTTTGTCTCACTTCCGAGGGGGTAAAGGCAAACCAGGCATCCTGGCCCCACTGGTCCAGGCCGATGTAACATAAACCCAGGGAGTAAAGCGCCTTTGCCTTCAGTTCCGGCCCGGAGGCGGGGTGGCTGTAAACCTGCCGGAAAAACGGCAGGCTGTGGTTGTAGTTGATCATTTCCCGGGCAAAGGCCGCCATTTCCGCCGGCGCCCGGCCTGAGGCGGTGGCGTTGATATAACCGAGCCAGTTGTACCACTGTCGCTCCCCCGCCCAGAGGTGGTTGTAGTAGAGGAGCTGGTCGTGGTAGATGGCCGCCGCCAGGTCGTACAGGCGGGCGGGATCCCGGGTTTTTTCCCACTGTTCTTTGCGACCGGCCAGCTCTTTCACCCTGGCCAGTTGCTTCTCCACGGCGCCCCAGAAATCGTATGGGGAGGCGGCGGTTGTATATGGTAAGAGTTCCTGGCTGGCCGGTTTCCCCTCCTCTTTATATTTTCTTAGCATTTCTTCCAGTGCACCGGCTGCCTGCCGGTAGTCGTCCCGCCGGATTTGCTTGACGCCCAGGGAATAGGAGGTCATCAGGCGTAAAGCCGGATCCAGGTCCTGCAAAGGCAGTTCCCTTAACTGCTCATAAGTCATTCGCACATCCAGGACATAGACCAGACGGCCGGAAGCGTGGTAACGCATATCCCCGTCGGGCAAGGTGCGGGCTTTTTGTAACATGTTCAGGGCCTCGGCCCAGCGCCCCTCTATTTCGTAACAGCGGGCCAGGCGGTAGGCGGCGTCGTCAGCGGCCGGGTGGCGGGAGAATTCCTGCAAAAATTTTTCCCACCCGGGGATCTCCCGCTCTGGATCGTATTGTTCATCGCCGTAAGAATACACTCCCCAGTCCTTTTGATATTTTTCCCGGCGCGCCAGCTCAAAGTAAGGTTCGCCCCGTACTTCTTCGTAGGCCTTAATACCCCGCGCCAGGTAGCTTTGCGGGTACTTTTCGACTGCCTCTTTCAGGAACTGCCAGTCCAGCCGGCTAAAACCCGCATCGTCGTTTCCAACTGGCCAAGCAGCCATTCCGTTTTTGTCCGTATCTTCCACGAATTTATTCAGGGCCTCCTTTACCCCCAGTTGATAGAGGGTGTAAAGGCACTGCTGGCGGATGGAGGGCAGGGAGTCCGTTGCGGCCGTTTTCCACAGCCACTGAACGACTGCATCCCTGGCGGTGCCTTTTAACGACCAGCGGGCGGCGTTGCCGGCTTCCTGTATAAAGCCTGCTTTTTCCTTTTCCGAGGCAAGGCTATGATAAACTTCGTCGACGGCAGCCAGCGCCTTTTCCCCGTCCATTTTATACAGGTTGAAAAGCTGCCGGGAACGGGCGGCGGCATCCCGTTCCTTTTCCTGCGCCTGTTGCGAAGGGGTTTTCCGGGTTCCCGCTTCCTGCCCGCAGCCGGCCGCACCGGTTACCAGCGCCGCTCCCAGGAGCAGGCAGGCGGCAATGTATTTACAGGTTTTCTTAACGTCCACTCCGGTCATCTCCCATCTTGATATTTTTTGGTTAATTAAATATCATTTTCATTTAATGGTTCCGGATTAAGAAAGCATCAGGCTATTGAATTCTTAATTGTTTAAGTCTTTCAGGGCCTGCCGGGGCTTATCCCAGCCGGGCAGGTAGAGCAGGGCCTTCTGGAAATAATCGGCAGCCCTTTGTTTCTGTCCCAGCCTGGCGTAGACCTCACCCGCTTCATAACAGGCCACGGCCACCATGCGGGGGGAGAGATGGGCGCCTATAAAACCCGGCGTTTCGTAGTCCTTTCCGGTGTTTGCTTGCGGGCGGGGGAGGTTTTTTTCACCCGCGGTGACGATTTCCCGGTAGGTGAAAGCAGCCTCCTTGTAGCTTCCCAGGCCGGCTAAAGCCCGTGCTTTAACCAGTTGGAAGCCGTACATGGAAGGGGGATTTTCCTTATTTGCTGCTATTCCCTTTTCGGCTGCTTCCAGGGCCTGCCGGTATTCTCCCACCTTGACCAGGGCGTCCGCCAGGTAGTACCAGTAAAAGCTGGCCTGCGGGTGTTCCCGCACCTTCTCCCGGTAGTAATCAACCACCACCGGGAAATAGGCGGGGTATACATCTTCAGCGGGGATTAAGTTTTTCCCATCCCAGCGCAGCACATCTACGGCCATGGCATCACCGGTGTCCTTGACCCAGACGGCCAGTTCCTGCCGGCCGTCCTTACGTTTTGCACCGGCCAGATCCTTCACTTCCAGGCGGTGGTAACCCGTGCCGGCAATTTTTTTCAGGTTCCCATCCTGCCAGGCCAGAATGTCCAGGCCGTTGCCCGCCGAGGCGCCAATGGCCCAGCCGATGAGCAATTCATCCCGGCCGTCACCGGTAATGTCGGCCAGCTGCAGCCGTTCCAAACTATATCCGCCTTCTTCCTGCCATAACTTTGCCCACCCGCCACTTTTTTCTTCCAGCACCAGCACCCCCGCACTGCCCTGGCTCGTACGGTAACCGGCAATAATTTCCGGCCGACCGTCATGGTTTAAGTCTCCGGTTTCCACCAGTTTCCGGGTGCTCTGGTCCACGGTTCCCGCCGGTTCCGGGGCTAAAAGGTGCGCGCCGGTGGGTAAAAAGGTCTGCACAATCTTAAGCAGGTCATTTTGATTTTCCGCCTTCTTTTCAGCGGCAGTGCCGGCGCCCGCTCCCGGGGGCTTGATCAATGCCGCGGGGGTAGGGAAGTGGGTGCAGGCACTGAGGAATAGACATCCCGCAATAAAAAGGGGCACAATTTTCTTGCGCATGGTCACCATCCCTTTATGTTTAGTGTTTTGTCATCCCCTGTATATCTGGACTGATTGAGCCTGCAATAAGTTCCCCAAAAGAAAAAAGCCCCTGGTATAATCCCCCGGCGGGGACCAGATGGCGTTATCATATAAAATACCGTTTAAGAGAAAAAATTAGTGTAAATAACGCCCCGATTTTGGTCTGGCAATGGTATCAAAATTTTTAATTGCTGTCTTAGCTCTTCTCCCTGCAAATTGTTTCACTTTAAGATTGCAGCTCCGCCAGCCCCTGCGCCAGGGTCCTGGGTTTAAAACCGAAATATTTTTCTACAGCCTCCGGGTCGGTAATATTGTCCAGCTCCATTTGCTTTAATTCCACGGAAGTTACCGGCGGATCGGGCAGCAGGCGTTCCATAACCGGGACCACAAGGCGCATCAGGGCCAGAGGGACGGGCAGTTTGATCCGCCGCCGGCCCCGGCTGGCCAGCCAGATATCCAGCATCTGGCCGTAGGTCAGGTGCTCCGGCCCCCCGATTTCGTAAGTTTGTCCTGTGGAAGCCGGGTTGTTCAGGGCGAGGACGACGCAGCGGGCCAGGTCATCGGCGGCCAGGGGCTGAAAGCGGGTGGAAGCGGCGGGAACCGGGGCAAAGGGGGGAGGGCTCATCCTTAAGGACTGGTCCATGCGGTCGAAAAAGCCGAAACCCCGGCCGTAGAGAACGGAAGGACGGAAGATGGTCCATTCCAGGCTGCTCCGGCGCACAGCTTCTTCACCCAGCCACTTGGAATAGGCGTAGCGGTAGGCCGGGTCCGGGCCCACACCCAGGGCGCTCATGTGGACGAAACGCCGGCAGCCGGCCTTTTCGGCGGCGGCAACCATGTTGCGCGTGCCCCGGACATTGACGCTCTCAAAGGTAACCGGCCCCTTTTCCCGGATTACCGCCACCAGATGGACCACTGCCCCGGCGCCGCGGCAGGCCTCATCCAGGGAAGAGGGGTCGGTAACATCCCCGGTAGAGAACTCAACCTCGTTACCCAGCAGGGAGCGGGCTTTTTCCCTGTCCCGCACCAGGCAGCGCACCCGGTAACCCGCCTGCACCAGTGCCGGGACAATGTGCCGGCCCACCAGACCGGTAGCTCCGGTAACCAGAATCATGTGTTTCCACCTCCATTATCGATTTTCCGGCTCCTCCAGCCCGCGTTCCCGGCTGTAAGCAAGGTGACAGAGAATGATCTTTTCCCGGGGTGTGTCCAGGGTGGAAAATAAGCGGGGATGGTGGAAGAA
This sequence comes from Desulfofundulus thermocisternus DSM 10259, assembly GCF_000686645.1. NCBI lineage: Bacteria > Bacillati > Bacillota > Clostridia > Eubacteriales > Peptococcaceae > Desulfofundulus > Desulfofundulus thermocisternus. The sequence continues at coordinate 340,643 of NZ_JMLG01000001.1, read as the reverse complement.
CCATTCGGCAGGCACCTTAACCTTTAGTCCCCCCGGGGCAACCGGTTGGGCAAAAAGCTCTTCCCGCCACAATTCAGCCGGGATGACGTCGATTAACCGTTCCCGGGGCGGCCACAGGCTTACCAGGGGGGATGGGTCGAAACGTACCTCCCGGGGTGAATGGCCGAACAGGGTACAGGCGCGGAATATTTCTTCCAGGTTGGTGGGCAGGTGTTTATTTTGCACATATTCCTCTTCCAGGATGGTTTCCAGGAAGCCCGGGGTAACGGGCAGGGGTTGCGCAGGTGCCGGGGAAGAGTGGAGCACCAGCACCCCGGGTCCAGGGCTGCCGCTGTTCCTGTTCTCCGGGCGTGTCGGGTCGGTATCCGTGCGCCAGAGGGGATAACTGTGCCGCAGCAGAATGGTGGGGCCGGCACTCCCCGTATGCACGACATCGCATGGAGGAGGCCCGGCGGGATCAATATCTCCACCGGTTATTAACAACCAGGGGCCGGGTTTTTCCCCCAGGGACATTATTTCTCTTTCCAGCCTTTCCCGGTCTTCGTGGGTGAACAGGGAATGATAAAGGAAAACCGGGCACCCGGGCAGGACCGATTTGAGCTGGCGGGCGATTTGCCTTGCCTTTCGGGCAGACGGGGCATGGACCACCTGTCTGAAGCCCAGGCGGTAGTATTCCCGGATCAGCTCCGGCTGTTTGTCCCGGCAGCGGATCAGCTCAAAGAGAGGCCCGTTGTGCCCGGAAACGTGATCATCCACCACATAACCCGCACCCTCCAGGTATTTTTTTAATGCCGGGGCCATTACCGTATCAAGAATTAGATGGGGGACCTTCATTTTCCGCAGCAGGGCCAGGGCGTCCAGGGCGTAAGGAAAGGCCGGGCTTGCCGGCTCGGGCAGCCCGTCGATAACTACCACCGCCTGCATCAGGTTGCCCAGGATGTAATCGGCCTGCCGTAATCCATGGACCAGGGAAAAAACCAGGTGATCCAGGGTGGCCACCGTTACCGGGCAGGCAAAAATGCTTTCCCTGGAATTGCTGGCCGTACCGTTGAAACGGCTGGTTTCCGGGGGCAGCCCCCAGGAGTGGGGGTCGTTCCCGTAATAACTCGCGGCGTGAACCAGGGCCACCTGTTCCGCGCCAAAGAAACGGGCCAGCCGGCGGCGGGTGAAGCCGGAGGCGATCTGTCCCGGGCAGACCCAGACCAGTTTTTCCCGGCATCTTTCCCGCCCCAGGGACGCGGCCCGGGTTAGGGCCAGCGTCACCCTCCCGGAGCCGGGGGGTGCCAGGAGCAGCAAAAACCCGTCGCCTGATGCAGCACCGGCTGTTTTAACCGCCGCTACAAGAGGCGGCCGGTTAAGGGCCGGGCGGTCGTTAGCCGGCCCGGGGTGATGGGGTCCTGAATTCCTGTCCTGTGTATTAACCCCGCTCCTTAATATTGATCCGCAAACCGTGCCGCCGGCCAGGCGGGCCCGGTGAAATGCCCGGCTGGACTGGCTGTCGCAGTATTTTAAAAGGGTAATGGCAAAGCAATACACGGCTTTGGTTCGCGCGGCGTTTTCCCACAGTTCAACCCCCTGCTGCAGCCGGGCCACTTCCTCCTGCAGTTTTTCCCTTAAACCGGCTCCGGTAATCCAGGCGGGGGGTCGGAAAACCGGCCGGGCGGAAAGGGGAAAGATATCCTTGAAGTAACGGTTATACAGGTCCCGGTAGTTTTGCAGGTAGTCTTTTATCTGTTCGGTCAGGTAGTTTACCCGGGGAAGCAGTTCAAAGCTGGAATAAAGGTGGTTGAAAGGCTGGGTGTGGTGGGTAAGTACCAGGATCCTGACCAGGAGATTGTATTCCGGCGGCAGATCCGTTTCCACCAGGGGCAGGCTGAAGAAGGTATGGGAAAGCTCCCGGCTGAGTTCTTCTTTCATCAGCCGTTCTTGAAATTCCCGGGTGGCCTTGCCGATATCATGCAGAAACAGGGCGCAAAAAAGGATCTGGCAAAAATGGGTAAATGGCAGGTCCTGCTCGTCCACCAACCTCTGCACCGCCGGGCGGTGTTCCCGCAGGTAACGGGACAGAACAATCAGGGCGTCTTCCGTGTGGCCGGCGAGGGTTTGATATACTTCCATGCCCGCGCGTTTTTTGGCCAGGAGGGGAAAAGGCATGGTCGAACACCTTAAGATCAAAATTTTTATTACATATTACTCCAGGGGATAAATGAAAACAAGGGTAATGTGCAATCCAGGAAGGAATTGAGGAACGAAAAACCGAAAAACTAAGTTCGGGCATGCGGAAGAAGAAAACAAATCTCACTCCGGAGGAGAAGGGGAGGAATCAGGGCTTGGAACGGATCTGGGCACCGTGGCGAACGGTCTACGTTGGCAAGCAAAAAGGAGATGGCTGTATTTTTTGTGAGAAGTTGCATTCTACGGAAGATGAGGCCAATTACGTGCTCCTGCGGGGGCGGGAGACCTTTGTGCTGCTTAACCTGTATCCTTATACCAACGGGCATCTGTTGATTGCTCCTAAAAGGCATGTGGGTGAATTGACAGAACTTACGGATGGGGAATTGCTGGAGCTGGGCCAGATGACCCAGCGGGCGGTTTCCCTCTTGAGGGCGGCCTTTAACCCCGACGGTTTCAACATCGGGGTCAACCTGGGCAGTATTGCCGGTGCCGGTGTGCCGGGCCATTTCCATATTCACGTGGTGCCCCGCTGGGCCGGGGATACCAACTTCATGCCTGTTCTGGGGGACGTGCGGGTTATTTCCGAAGCCCTGGACACCACCTACCGCAAGCTTAAAGAAGCCCTGGCCGGGAAAAAAGATCTGAGGTAAGAACCGCACTTAAAAGGCAGTGCGCTGGTTCCGGGGGAAGGCCTGGTGCGGTACGGCAGCAGGGGGGAACCAGCGCACTTTCTTTTCCATGTTCAATTTATCCGCGTCTTCGGGTACGACGCTTTCCGGAGCATATTAATATTCCATTCCCGGGTAGGGACGGAGCACCCTTTCATCGATATCGCTTAATGAGGCACATCCGGTGAGGATCATGGCCTGTTTCAGTTCCCCGGTTAGTTTTTCCAGGACAAATTTAACTCCCTCGGTACCGCCGCCGAAAGCTCCGATTACCAGGGGCCGGCCCACCAGCACCGCATCGGCTCCCAGGGCCAGCAGCTTCAAAACGTCTGCTCCCGAACGGACGCCGCCGTCGGCCAGAATGGTCACCCGGCCTTTTACTGCCCGGGCGATGGCCGGCAGCACCTCGGCCGCTCCGGGAGTATGGTCCAGAATGCGCCCGCCGTGGTTTGAGACCACGATGGCCGCCGCCCCTGCATCGGCCGCCAGTTCGGCTTCGTCCACGGTCATAATGCCCTTAACGATGAAGGGAAGGCGGGTGGCGCTGACCAGTTCCCTGAGTTCATCGGCCGTTTTGGGTCCTACCGGTTGTCCGAACAGGGCCATGGTTACCAGACCCGCGCCGTCCACGTCCACTCCCACTGCCGGGGCACCGGCTTCTTCCGCCCGGCGGATGCGCTCGATGATGGCCTGCTGCTCCCGGGGCTTAATTACCGGGATACCGTGTCCCCCTTCGGCAGCGATGGCTTCCAGGCCCGCGTTATAATATTCCGGATCGCCGCCGTCCCCCGACATGCCCAGGGTGCCGGCCTGGCGGGCACCGCTCATGATCATACCGATAAACTGCCGCTCGGTGAGGGCGCCTCCCATGTTATAGCTGACGCCGGTCATGGGTGCGGCAATAATGGGCGTGGAAAGTTCTTTGCCGAACAGGGTCAGGGTGGTATCGGGATTTTTGGCCCCGTGGAGCGTGCGCAGGTTCAGGCGGTAACGGGCCAGGGCCTCTATGTTTGCCTTAAAGGATGCCCCGGTGCCGGTTCCGCCCATCCCGGGAACTTCCCCGGCACAGGCCCGGCCGTCGCAGTTAGGGCATACCCGGCAGTACCCCTTCAATTTTTCCCGGGCTGCTTCCCGCAGTTCGTTCCAGTTCATAACAGCAATACCTCCTGTCTTCAAGTGATCAGACCATATTGTTTAATTCACCCTTCTTTTTCTTTTTCCTGCTTTTTAAAATTGCGGGTTAAAATTGCGGGGCCCAGGCAACCAGGGGTAGCTCGAAAATATGGGCAAAGCCGTCGCTGGCCGGGCGGACCCTGACAGTAAAACCTATGGTGCCCTGGGGCAGGATGAGGTTGCCCCGGTAAAGGTATGCCCCTGTGGATGTTTGCTCCGCCACGGTCATGGGTGTCCTGTTTATGTTGCTCAACTGCCCGTTGGAATGGGAATCAATCAGGCAGAAGGCTCCTGGCATATGTTCAAAGCTTTCGGGGCATTTATCATCCACCCTGCCGTATACTATCTCCACCATGACTTCTTCCGGGGTAAGGGGGCCCAGCCGTACCACGGCCTCAACGGGCAGCGGTTCGCCCACGCCCAGAGCCCGGGTTTCCCCGGCCTTTACGGATTCGATATGCACCAGGGACCAGTTTTCCCTGAGCCTTTCTTTAAAAGCGGCTAAATGCCGTGCTTTTTCGCAGCCGTTGCGGCTGAGGTGCAGGTTTCGCTCCATGGCCGGTACATAGTACTGCTGGCAGTATTCTTTCACCATCCGCTCGGTGTTAAAAAAGGGCGGGATGGTTTGCAGGGACCGTTTCATCAGCTCGATCCAGGCCCGGGGAATTCCCTTCTGGTCCCGGTCGTAATACATGGGAATGATGGTTTCTTCAAGGAGGGCAAAGAGGGAGTGGGCATCGTCCCGGTCCTGGGTTTCGTCATCGTGGTATTCTCTTGCTTCTCCCACGGCAAAGCCGTTTTCCCCATCGTAGGCCTCGGGCCACCAGCCGTCAAGAACACTGCAGTGGATCACCCCGTTTAAGGCTGCTTTCTGGCCGCTGGTACCGCTGGCTTCCAGGGGCCGGCGGGGAGTGTTCAGCCACACATCCACGCCCTGCAGTAAAGACCGGGCCAGGGCTATATCGTAGTCTTCCAGGAGGACCACCCGTCCTTTAAAGGGTTCCTGGTTGGCCAGCTCGTAAATTTGCTTGATCAGTTCCTGTCCCAGGCGGTCTGCCGGGTGGGCCTTGCCCGCAAAGATAAACTGCACGGGATGCTGCGGGTGGGTTACCAGCCGGGCCAGGCGCTCCTTGTCCCGCAGGAGCAGATTGGCCCTCTTATAGGTGGCAAACCGGCGGGCAAAGCCGATGGTCAATATTCCGGGGTCCAGATATTGCTCTATTTCCCGGACCCTCAAGGCCGGTTCCTGGTTGCGCAGGCGCTGGCCGCGCAAATTATCCCGGGCGATGCGGATCATTTTTGCTTTCAGCCGGCAGTGTACCTCCCACAGTTCTTCGGCCGGGATAGCCGTAACCCGTTCCCAGGTCTGCCGGTGGCAGCAGTTCTGCCGCCAGCCGTCTTCCAGGTAGCGGTCAAACAGTTCCTGCAGCTCCGGGGCAAGCCAGCTGTTGATGTGCACGCCGTTGGTGATGGAGGAAATGGGTATCTCCTCCATGGGTATGCCGGGGTAAAAGCGGCGGAACATGCGCCTGGTCACCTGGCCGTGCAGCCGGCTGACCCCGTTGCAGTAGCTGGAAAGGCGCAGGGCCAGGAGGGTCATGTTGAATACCTTTTGCTCTTCATCCCATCCGAGGGCCAGGAAATCTTCCCGGGTCATACCCAGCTGATTATACAGGTGACTGAAATACTTATCGATCATTTCGGCGCTGAACACATCATGTCCGGCCGGAACGGGAGTATGGGTGGTGAAAAGGGTGCCCGCACGGACCGCTTCCACAGCGGCCTTAAGCGGCACTCCCGCCTGGACCAGCTCCCGGATCCTTTCCACGAGCAGGAAGGCAGCGTGGCCTTCGTTGATGTGCCAGGCCAGGGGGTGGATGCCCAGGGCCCGCAGTACCCGAACGCCCCCGATGCCCAGCAGGATCTCCTGGCATATGCGCGTTTCCCGGTCGCCGCCATAGAGCTGGCCGGTTAAGGCCCTGTCGGCCATGTTATTGGCGGTCACATCGGCATCCAGGAGGTAAACGTGTACCCGCCCCACCCGTACCTGCCATATTTTCAGGTAGACGGTCCGGCCGGGTAGTTCTACGGGAACATAAAGCGGGCTGCCGTCGGGGTTGGTAACGGGGGTGATGGGCATCTGGTAAAAATTCAAGCGGGGGTAATGGGCTTCCTGCCAGCCTTCCCGGTTGATGCGCTGGGTGAAATAGCCGCTTTTATAGAGCAGGCCAACTCCCACGAAAGGCAGGCCCAGGTCGCTGGCCGACTTGCAGTGGTCACCGGCCAGCAATCCCAGCCCCCCGGAATAGGTGGGGTGGGATTCGTGAATACCAAACTCCGCGGAAAAGTAGGCGATGACGTGATGCTCATGACCGGGGTAATGGTGACTGAACCAGGTTGGAGCAGATAAATATCGGTCCAGTTCTTCCATTACCTGGCTGTAGAGCAGGAGGTAAGATTCGCTTTTGGCTACTTTTTCCAGCTGTTCCTGGCTGACGTTGAGCAGGAAACAGACGGGGTTGTGTTTTACTTCCTCCCAGAGGGAACTGTTGATGCGCCGGAAGAGTTCCTGGGCCCGGGGATTCCAGCTGAACCAGAGGTTGCGGGCCAGCTCATCCAGGCGGGAGATTTTTTCCGGCAACCTGGGGGCCACCGTAACGGTACGGATAAAATACATATTTTTAGCCTCCTGAAAATTTTGGTCCCAGCCGGTTTCGCCCGCTGAGATACAGGTATTGTATTCCTCACGGGTAGAAATTTTCCTTTTCCCTGGCAAATTTTAAGTAATCATCCTTTTATGCTCCCGTTAAGGGGCAGGATTTTGGAGCAGCTATAGCTAATAATTAGGGGTATTAATTTATAGCCGAGGAGTTGCGATCATGCTATACCGGAGTACCAGAGGGAATAGTGAACCGGTTACAGCCGCCGGAGCCATCAGGCTGGGCATCGCTCCCGACGGGGGATTGTTTGTGCCCGCAGAGGAAGTCTTTGTAAACCCCGGTGAGCTGGCTCTGATGGCCGGCATTTCTTACCAGCAGCGGGCGGTTCGGATTCTGCAGATGTTCCTGACGGACTTTACCCCCGGCGAGATCGGGGATTGTGTTGAGGGTGCGTATGGTGCGGCCAAATTTGACGTACCGGAAGTTGCCCCGCTGGAAAAACTGGATGGACCCCTTTACGTGCTGGAACTGTGGCACGGCCCCACCTGCGCCTTTAAAGATATGGCCCTGCAATTGTTACCCCGGCTTTTGCCCCGGGCGGCAGGGAAGGTGGGAGAAGACCGGGAAATAGCCATCCTGGTGGCCACTTCCGGTGATACGGGCAAGGCCGCCCTGGAGGGGTTCCGGGATGTGCCCGGCACCCGCATCATTGTCTTTTTCCCGGCCCGGGGTGTCAGTGAGGTGCAGCGCCTGCAAATGGTCACCCAGGAGGGCGGCAATGTCCATGTGGTGGCGGTGGATGGCAATTTCGACCAGACCCAGAGCGGGGTGAAGGCAATATTTACCGATCCAGTCGTAATTGAGGCCATCGACCGCCAGGGTTACCGCTTCTCTTCCGCAAATTCCATAAACTGGGGGCGGCTGGTGCCCCAGGTAGTTTATTATTTTTCCGCCTATGCGGATTTGCTGGCCCGGGGAGAGATCAGGCCCGGTGAAACCGTGAATTTTGTGGTGCCCACGGGCAACTTCGGCAACATCCTGGCCGCCTATTATGCCCGGAGGATGGGGTTACCGGTGGGGCGTCTTATTTGCGCGTCCAACCGCAACAATGTGCTGACGGACTTTATCCGTACGGGCATCTACGACCGCACCAGGGAATTTTACCGGACCATCTCCCCGTCCATGGATATTCTCATCTCCAGCAATCTGGAACGCCTTCTTTATGATGTTACCGGTGGTGATGCCGTGCGGGTGCGGGGGTGGATGGAGGAGCTGCAGGAAAAAGGGAGCTACCGGGTGGATGGGGAAACCCTGGAAAAGATCCAGTCCGTCTTCTGGTCCGACTTTGCCGGTGACCCGGCAACCATGGAGACCATCCGCCGGATTTACCGGAAATATGGTTACCTGATGGACACCCATACCGCTGTGGGTATGTATGTTTACGAACGTTATTTAGAGGCCACCGGGGATACCCGTAAGACGGTGCTTGTCTCCACGGCCAGTCCCTTCAAGTTCAATCAAAGCGTGGCTGCGGCCATCCTGGGGGAAGAGGCGGTACGGGGGAAAGGGGAATTTGAACTGCTGGAAATCCTGTCCCGGGTTACCGGGATGCCCGTACCCGGGGGGCTGAAGGACCTGGATAAAAAACCGGTGCGCCACACCCTCATTGTGGCGCCGGGGGAGATGAAACGGGTGGTGCAGGAACTTTTAACCCGGTAAACGCAAGTTGCCGGCAAGTTTTGTCTGCTGCAAACCGGCGCTCCAACAGGAGCAGGTCTTCGCCGGCGCTGGCAATCCGGCCGGCCGGCGGTCGAGCCGTTCCCCGGGGTTGCAGCGGGTGTATTAATCAACCAGTGGGGAGGAACCGGGTATGCCCGTCATAGACCTGGCCCGCCTGCTCGTCAACCTGTCCCTGGCCCTGGATTTTACCCGCCGGGGCTTGCTGCGCCATCACCAGCGGGTGGCCCTGATAGCCCTGCGTCTGGGTGAAGCGGCGGGAATGTCCGGGGATGAACGTTTTGACCTTTTTAAAGCGGCCATCATTCACGATGCCGGGGCGGTTACCTGGCCCGAAAAGGATGCCCTGGAAGTTTTCGACGTGCAGCAACCCTGGGATCACTGCCACCGGGGTTACCGGTTTGTTTCCGATGTAGCTGTTTTATCACCTGCCGCTGAAATTATCCTTTCCCACCACGACCGCTGGCAGGGGGGAAATCCTTCCGGGAATATAAAGGCCGGCATCCCCCTGGCGGCCCGGATCATTCACCTGGCCGACCGGCTGGATGTCTTGCTGAACGACCGGGAATACATCCTGGATCAAAGAGAAACCATTATCAGGCAGATTCAATTGCTTTCGGGAAAAGTTTTTGATCCCGACCTGGTGGATATTTTTATGCAGCTGGCCAGGGCGGAAAGCTTCTGGCTGGATATTACCGCTCCCTGCCTGACCGAAAACCTGCTGGAACTGGTGGGGGAGCACGCTTCCACCATTGACCTTGCCGATCTCATTTCCATAGCCCGGCTTTTTGCCCGGGTCATCGACGCCAAGAGCCCTTTCACCCACCGCCATTCCCGGGGGGTGGCTGCGGTGGCCCGCTACCTGGCCTGGCGCATGGGGATGTCCGACGAGGATTGCCTGTTGATGGAGGTGGCGGGCCTGCTGCATGACCTGGGCAAGTTGACCGTCCCGGAGGATATTCTGGAGAAACCCGGGCGCTTAACCGAAAAGGAATTTAACCGCGTCAAGCAGCATACTTACTATACTTACTGGCTGCTCAAGCCCTTCGATAACCAGCTGCCGGTGGCCCGCTGGGCGGCCTTCCACCACGAAAAAATAAATGGCCAGGGATATCCTTTCCGGCTGTCCGGTTCCCAGTTGTGCCCGGGGGCCAGGATTATGGCGGTAAGTGATATCTTTACGGCTCTGAAGGAGGACCGCCCGTACCGGTCCGGCATGGCCTGGCCGGAGATAGAGCGTATTATTGCCCGGCAGGCCGGGCAGGGTATGCTGGACGGGGATGTGGCGGGGGTGCTTATTAACAGCCGGCGGGAGCTGGAAGAAATATGGGGTGACCTGGTCACTGCCGGGGACCACTGTGCCCTGGGATAAAGATGGGCGTGATAAACGCGGTAATTCTCAGGTGTTTTTCAGGAAAATGGATAACCGGCCGGAGATTTTTCTCTTGAAAAGGAAGGTGGAAATTATGTCTTATCCTCCCCTGGCGGAGCTGGAAACCAGGGTAAAGCGTTTTCAGGAGGTTTTGCGTGCACAGGGCATGGATGGCGCCCTGCTCCTGCAGGGAGCGGATCTGGTTTATTTTTGCGGTACCACCCAGAATGCCCACCTTTATATCCCGGCCCGGGGTCGTGCCCTTTTCATGATCCGCCGGAGCATCCAGCGCGTTGATCCTGCTTTAATCCCGGCGGAAGTGGTGCCCCTGCGCAGGCCGGAAGAAATCCCCGGGCTTCTGGCCGCCCGTGGCCTGGCGGTACCTGAGGTGCTGGGCATGGAACTGGACGTGCTGCCGGTCAACCTGTTTCGCCGTTACGAAAAAATTTTCCCCGGCCGGATTGTCGATTGCTCGTTCCAGATCAGGGAACTGCGGGCTGTAAAGTCGGCATACGAGATCGGCCTTTTAAAAGAGTCTGCGGCCATGATGGACGGTGTCTTTGCCCGGATTCCGGAAATGCTCCGGGAGGGAATGGACGAGCTTGAGCTGGCCGCCCGCCTGGAGGCGGCAGCCCGTTGCGCCGGCCATATGGGCCTGATCCGGGTGCGGGGATTCAACCAGGAGTTCTTCTGGGGCTGTCTCCTGGCGGGGCCCAGCGGCGGGGTGCCCAGTTATTTTGACAGCCCCCTGGGCGGGCCCGGCTTCACACCGGCCTTCCCCTTTGGTGTGGGCAGGCACCGCCTTGCTCCCGGCGAACCGGTGATGGTGGATTACGTAGGGGTGGCCAGCGGCTACCAGGTGGACATGACCCGGGTTTTTGCCCTGGGGTACCTGCCCGAAGACCTGCTCAGAGCCCATGAGACGGCGATAAACATTCAGAATGCCCTGGTGGCGGCGGCCCGGCCGGGAGTAACATGCGGGGAGCTATACGACCTGGCCCTGGAAATGGCCACCGCTGCCGGCCTGGCGGAACACTTCATGGGCTGCGGTGAGCAGGTGCGTTTTGTGGGCCACGGCATCGGTCTGGAATTGAACGAGTTGCCCGTGCTGGCCCGGGGGGCGAAGGATAAGCTGCAGGCGGGTATGGTGCTGGCTATAGAGCCCAAATTTATCTTTCCGGGCCGGGGGGCGGTGGGTATTGAGAATACCTTTGTGGTCCGGGAGCGGGAGCTGGAGAGATTAACCAGGTTCCCGGATGAAGTGGTAATTGTTTAGGTTGAGGTCAGGTTGAGAGCGGGGTATGCTAAAGCCTCGCGGTAAATGGTAATTTTATCCTGGATAAGGGGGTGGTTAATTGCGCTTTGTGATTATCGGCAACAGCGCGGCGGGAGTGGCAGCCGTGGAGACCCTGCGCCGCCTGGGCGGTTACCGGCACCGCATTACGGTGGTAAGCGATGAGCCTGCGGGGGCCTATTCCCGCTGCCTGCTGCCGGATTTGGTGGCGGGGAAACGTACAGAAAATTCCATCAACTTGCGGCCGGCGGAGTTTTACCGGCGGCTGGAGGTGGAACTGCTAGCCGGGGTAGCGGCAGTGGAGGTACGGCCCCGGGAAAAAAGACTGGTTTTGCAGGATGGCCGGGAGTTGGCCTATGACCGCCTGCTGGTGGCCACCGGGGCCAGCCCGGTGCTCCCGGCCGTGCCGGGGACTGAACTGGAAGGGGTGTGTACCCTGCGCACCCTGCGTGATGCCCGGCGGCTGTCCGCCCTGGTCCCACGGGTTTCCGGGGCGGTGGTGGTGGGCGGCGGGCTGGTGGGGTTGAAGGCGGCTCTGGCCTTGAGGCAGGCAGGCCTGGGGCGGGTCACCGTGGTGGTCACCAGCCCGCGGTTGCTCATCCGGCAACTGGATGAAAGGGCGGCGGCCATGGTGGAGCGGGAATTGATCAATGCGGGTATCGATTTTATCTATAACGCCCGGGTAAAGGCCTTTGCTGCCGGGCCAAAAGGCCGCCTGACGGGGGTGGAACTGGAAGACGGCCGGGAACTGCCCGCGGGGCTGGCCGTAGTGGCCAAGGGTGTGCGCCCCAACAGCGGCCTGGTGGAGAAGGCCGGCGGTAAGGTGGGGCAGGGTATTGTGGTAGATGGCAACATGCGCACTTCCCTGGAGGATATTTATGCGGCGGGGGATTGTATCCAGGTAACCGACCGGTTAACCGGGCAAAAGGTCAATTCGGCCCTGTGGACGCTGGCTTTTGAGCAGGGGCGTTACGCGGCGGCCAATATGCTGGGCATGGCCCGTCCCTATCCGGCTCCTCTCACCAGGCTGAACAGCGCCCGCTTTGGGGGGGTGGACGTGGTCTCGGTGGGGAACCTGGAAGGCGAGGAGGTGCTGGCCCATTATGATCCCCTGAGCCGTACCTACCGGCGGCTGGTCTTTAGCGGGGGGCGCCTGGCGGGCTTCATCCTGGCCGGAAGGGTGGATGGCGCAGGGGTCTACACGGCGCTGGTGAAATCGGGCCGCCCGGCCTGGGCTTACCGCCGGCAGTTGCTGGAGGGCCGGGTGGGGAGCGTAGCTCTGGATTTGCTTTTTAAAAGGGATAAAGGTGCTCACAATTCGTATGAGTAAGGGCCATCAATTTATCCGGGAAATTTTCGAATTTTGCGAAAGGAGAGGTATGCCATGAAGGATACCCGTTCCATCGATCCGGCTTCCCTGCAGATGCTTAAAGTTGCCCGTGATGAAGGCCTGGAAACCGCCTGGGACCGTTACCTGGCCCAGCAGCCCCAGTGCGGTTTTGGGGAACTGGGGCTTTGCTGCCGGAACTGCAATATGGGCCCGTGCCGCATCGATCCCTTTGGTGATGGCCCGCAGAAGGGAGTTTGTGGAGCCACCGGCGACATTATTGTGGCGCGAAACCTGTTGAGGATGATTGCCGCCGGAGCGGCTGCTCACTCGGACCACGGCCGGGACATTGTCGAAACCCTTCGAGGTGTTGCCGCCGGGGAGATCAGGGACTATACCATTAAGGATGAGAGTAAACTCATGGCCCTGGCCCGGGAGTTTGGCCTGTCCACCGAAGGTGAGACGGTTCAGGTCATAGCTAAAAAACTGGCAGAAGCGGCGCTGGAGGAGTTCGGTACCAGGAAAGGCTACCTGCAGGGCATAAACCGGGTTCCCGTGAAGCGGAAGGAGATATGGGAAAAACTGGGCATCACCCCCCGCGGGATTGACCGGGAAGTGGTGGAAGCCATGCACCGCACCCATTTTGGCGTGGACAACGACCCGGCCAACCTAATTTTGCACGGCCTGCGCTGCAGCCTTTCCGACGGCTGGGGCGGCTCATTGCTGGCCACGGAGTTTTCCGACGTTTTATTCGGCACTCCCCGCCCGGTGAGGGGCAGGAGCAACCTGGGCGTCCTTAGTAAAGAGGCAGTGAATATTCTCGTACACGGCCACGAGCCCGTACTGTCGGAGATGCTGGTGGCGGCGGCAAAAGATCTGGATCTAATTTCCGCGGCCCGGGCTAAAGGAGCCAGCGGCATCAACCTGGTGGGGATGTGTTGTACCGGCAACGAAATTCTCATGCGCCACGGTGTTCCTGTGGCCGGCAATTTCCTTCAGCAGGAGCTGGCAATAATTACCGGTGCCCTGGAGGCGGTGGTGGTGGACGTGCAGTGCATCATGCCCGCCCTCGGCCAGCTGGCTGCCTGCTACCATACGAAGTTTATTTCCACCTCGCCCAAGGCAAAGTTCCCGGGCGCCCTTCATATACCATTAGATGAACACAACGCCCTGGAAACCGCCCGGAAGATTATCCTTCAGGCCATTGAAAATTATCCCAACCGGGACCAAAACCGTGTCTATATTCCTGAGGAGACCGCTGAATACGTGGCCGGTTTCAGTGTGGAGGCCCTTTTGAACGCCCTGGGCGGCACCCTCGACCCCCTCATCGAGGCGGTGAAAAACAAAAAGATCAGGGGAATTGCCGCTCTGGTGGGCTGCAATAACCCGAAAGTTACCCAGGACCACAGCCACGTGAACCTGGCAAAGGCCCTGATTGCCCGGGATGTGCTGGTGGTGGAAACGGGTTGCGCAGCCATTGCCAGCGCCAAGGCAGGGCTGCTCCTGCCGGAGGCGGCGGAACTGGCCGGCGCGGGCCTGGCGGAAGTTTGCCGGGCGCTCGGCCTGCCTCCTGTTTTGCACATGGGTTCCTGTGTGGACATCAGCCGGATTCTGACAGTTGCTGCAGCGCTGGCCAGAGAACTTGGCGTGGACATTGCCGACCTGCCGGTGGCCGGGGCGGCGCCCGAGTGGATGTCGGAAAAGGCGGTAAGCATCGGCGCCTATGTGGTTGCTTCCGGGATTTTCACCGTTCTGGGCACGGTACCTCCCGTTTTGGGGAGCAACGTGGTGGTGGATCTGCTCACCAGGCAGGCGAAAGATCTGGTAGGCGGCTATTTTGCGGTGGAAACAGACCCCTTCAAGGCAGCTGAGTTAGTCATCGCGCATATTGATGATAAACGGGCCGCTATGGGCATTTAGGGGGTGGGCAGGATGCCGAAAGAAGTTTTAATCCGTTACGACCGCTGCCTGGGCTGCCGCTCCTGCCAGCTGGCCTGTGCCGTGGCCCACTCCGGTGCCGGCAGCCTCCTGGGCGCCGTGTTGAACGGTGAAAGGCCCCGCGCCCGCATTTTCATCCACCAGGCGGGTGGGCACAAAGCCCCCCTGAACTGCCGCCACTGCCAGGACGCCCCCTGCATCGACGCCTGCATTGCCGGGGCCATGCACCGGCAGGAGGACGGTACCGTGACCAATGTAGGCGGCGACCAGCAGTGCACCGCCTGCTGGATGTGCGTCATGGTCTGCCCCTACGGCGTCATCCGCAGTGACGCCGACGGCACTCTGGCCCTGAAGTGCGACCGGGAGTGCCGGGACGAAAAAGGGGTGCCGGCCTGTGTCCGGGCCTGCCCCACCGGGGCTCTGGTCTACGACGAGGTGGACGAATACAGTGATAAGCGGCGTCTGGATGTCCTGAACCGCGCTTTGAGCAATCTATAGCTCCCAGTATGTGGAGCGGGGCTCTGTCGCCTTTAAAGCCGGGCCCGGTTTAGCACCGGCCCGGCTTTAAAGTTTAAATATCAATCAGGGTGGGGCCACCTTATTAGTAATAAGAAAAAATATTATTTCTAAGAAGGAATATTCCTGGCTCTGGCAAATATCATTAATCAGGTACCCGCTGGACAAAAAGGAGCAGGTTGTGGCGGGTATGACAGCAGTATTCCATCCAATCAATTGATAAAAAGGAGGTTGTGTTCCCCCAATGGGTGAAGGGTATTTCAAGCAGAGAAACGGTTTGATCGCGGTGGACATCATGGCCGCTTGCGGCGTGATGACTCCGGAACAATGGGCTGGCCTGGGCCAGGCAGCCCGGGAAAATAATGTGTTCCGGCTGAAGATGACCGCCCGCCAGACGGTGGTGGTTCTGCTGCCGGAGGAAAATGTGGAGAAGCTGGTGGCCGCCCTGGAGCCGCTGGGTTTGAAGGTGGCCCCCTTCGGCAAGGTGGTGCGGCCGGTGAAAGCCTGCCCGGGAAACCAGGATCTTTGCCCGCGGGCCATTGCCGATGCCCTTGGTCTGGGGATTGCGATTCAGGAGAAATGCGTGGGGCAGGAAGTGCCCAAGGATTTTAAAATTGCCGTGGCGGGGTGCCCCCGGGGCTGTACGGAACCCCAGTGTGCCGATTTTGGGGCCCGGGCTTCGGGTCAGAACCGGTTTGACGTTTTCATCGGCGGGCGGGGAAGTACGGTCAAGCCGGTCCACGGTGTTCCCCTTGCCCGCAAAGTCACGGCCGGGCAGGTAATGCAATTGCTGGATTTTGTGCTGGAACGCTACCGTAACCTGGCCCAGCCCCATGAGCGCCTCTGTCAAACCCTGGCCCGGGTTGGAGAAAACCAGTTCCAGCCTCCCGCGGAGCTGCTGGCGGCACCGGAAGAGGAGGCGTCTGAATTTGCCAGGTTTTTGCAGGGTGGGGGAGGTGGCAATTAAAAGATGGCGGTTAAGGTGGAAGAAATAAACCTGGCGGCTTTGGAAACACAGCTTGACCGTATCTGCCAGGGCTGTGACCTGTATAATTCCCCCGGTTGCAATCCGTCCCAGTGCCTGGTGGGGTTTGCCCGCAAAGTATTAAGCTTTGCTGCACAGAAGAAGCTCCTGGATATTCCCGGAGCCTCCAGGCTTCTTCCCGCTCAGGATTTTAAGCCCTACTACCCGGAACAGGTGGCCGGGGCCATTGCCGAGACCTGCCGCCAGTGCCGGCAGTGTCGCGACAACCATTCCCCCGATTGCGTGGTCGCCCTGGTGCGTACGGCCCTGGAAAGCGCTTTGCTGCAGGAAACCATTGATTATCCGGGCAGTACTTTCCTTTACCTGGCCCGGGTCAAGGAGCAGCACCCCCGGCTGGCCTCCCTGCTGGCCCGGGAGCTGCAGAAAGCAGGCAGTTGAGAAACTGATTTAAGGTAAAGTGAGGAAAAGATATGGTAACCAGCGGTGCAAAAGCTGGCCCGGCAGTCGGCAGATTCGGCTAAAGGAATTGCCGGGATGATTGAAAAAACAGGGAAGCTATAAAGAAAATGCAGGAAATTAACGATGACATTTATTAGAGGTGCTTTCTATGTTAGGAAAAGTGCTATGCCGGCTGGCTGCCGGGGGTAACCTGTCCCGCGTCCTCTTTTTTTCCATGATGATAATGGGAGTGCTTACCGGGGCGGTATTTCCCTTCTTCGTGGTGGCCCTGGGATTGTCCTCCGAAATGGTCTTCCGGCCGTCGTTCTGGGGGGCCTGCATACTGGCCGGATTGCTTCTGGGCGAGATTAATTTCCTCATTACCCGCATGGTGCTGGCCATGCCTCTGAAGAATCTGGCTGTTATGGCCGGGCGGGTGGCCGGCGGTGACCTGAGAGATGAGGGTAACCCGTTCTGCAGCCGGGAATCTTAAAGGCGGGGTGGCATAGTGAAAAAAGACGAAATCGGGCAATTAATCAACTCTTTTGAGCAGATGCGGAAGAACCTGGCCGGGCTGATCGGGGAACTGGCGGAAGAGGCCCGGCAGGCGTCGGAACTGGCCGAGCAGCTTTCCGGCGCCACGGAGCAGATCTCCCAGGGGGCCACGGAAACGGCCAGCGCGGCGGTTCAGATTTCCGCCAGCGTGGAGGAAGTGGCCGGGCGGGCGGAGACGGTGGCCCGAACGGCCCGCCGGGCTGCTTCCCTGGCCGCAGACGGCGGCCGGAAAATGGATGAGGTCAGCCGCCAGATCCAGGCCATGCACGACATTACCCGCCAGGCGGTGGAGCGGGTGGAGCGTTTCGCCCGCATGTCCGAGCAGATTGGAGAAATACTGGACATCATCCGGAACATTGCCGACCAGACCAACCTGCTGGCCCTGAACGCGGCCATTGAAGCTGCCCGGGCCGGGGAGCACGGCCGGGGCTTTGCCGTGGTGGCCGAAGAGGTGCGCAAGCTGGCAGAGAGATCGGCCTCTTCAGCCGAGGAAATAGGCAACCTGGTGTCCGCCATCCGGGAAGAGATCAGCGAGGTTACTGCCCTGATGGAAGGATCGGCCCGGGAGGCGGACCGGGGCCTGGCGGTGGTTGAGGAGGCCGGCACCGCCTTTAAGGAAATTTTAAGTGCGGTGCAGGAAGTGGATTCCCAGGTGGCCGATGTAGCGACGGCTTCCCGGCAGGTGTCGGAGGCGGTACAAAATATCGCCGCCTCCACCGAAGAGCAAAGCGCCCTGCTGCAGGAAACCGCCAGCAGCATCGCCACCCTTTCCGGCATGGCCGAGAAGTTAAAGGCCATGGCTGCCCGCTTTACGGTTTGAAGTGCCGATTTCAATGATATCCCCATCGTGCAGTTCGTCGGTGAAAGATGCTTCTTTTCCGTTGAGGGTCAGGGAGACGGGCGGTTTGAGCCCCCCGAGATCCAGGTCTATGTAGTTGAAGATATCGATGAAAATATAGCTGGAACGCCCCGTGAGGGTGACGGCTCTGCCGTTTACCATCACGGTGATGCCGCGGGCGGGTGCCGGGCCGGATATTTCCCCCGTTGTTTCCGGATCCGTGGCTAATGTCTCTGCGGCGTCCTGGTTATTCCGGGATTCTCCAGCAGCCGGGGCCCCTGGCCCCGGCTTAAACGTTGCCGGGTCAGCCGGCGGCCGGCGGCGGTCCTCCTCCCGGTGACGGCAGTCCACCCTGTCCCCGTCGTGCAGCCGGTAATCGGGGGAAACAGCCCGGCCGTTTACCAGCACCTCATATCTCCCCAGCTCCGCCGCGGGGACGCCCAGTTCCTCCGCCAGCCACTCCCCGAGGGGTTTTGCGGCGCAGATTTCCACCTCACTGTCCGGGGGGATTTCCCGGGATGGTTCGGCGGCCTGTCCGTTGATAAGGCAGCAGGCGGCCATTTTTACCGGCCTGTCGCTGACGTATACGGTGATGGTTTCCCCGGGTGGCAGGAGGTCGCCCGCTGTGGCCCGGGCGTCCGCGCCGTTTACGGCCGGATGAACCACAATCCGGTCCCCGTGGGACACCCGGGTCTGCATGTTGGCTTCGCGATCATTTACCAGTATCCTGGCCGGCCGGGAGAGCCCGCCGAAAATGACCTGGCGCCTGCCGTTCAAGGTAAAGGCCAGGTTTTTTCCGTTGTGCCCGATGAGCAGGCGGGGATTGAAACCGGTGAGGGCCAGCACATTTCCCACGGTAAATTCCCGGGCGTTGAAGAGCCGGTGCTCCACCCCGTTCACTATGATGTGGATGAAATCATGACCCAGTTTGCGTAAAGCAACCAGAGCAATGCCCGCCACCGTCACCCCCTCCGGCCCGGGGATCCGGTCCTCCCCCTCCACTGCCAGCACCTGACCTATGCTGCGCCGGTCCCGCAGGACCACCCTTTTTTTATCCAGCTCCAGCTCCCGGGCAATCTTTTCCGTCAGGCCGGGAACCTGGCTGCCGCCGCCCACGCAAAAGACCGAGCGCGGCGGTCGCCCCCCGTTCTGGGCCAGGATCTGGGCGCTGATTTCCCGGGCCAGCCGTTCCAGGGCCGGGTCAATTCGGTCCAGCAGCTCCTGGCAGGAAATGGTGCTTTCCAGGCCCACAATGTCTGTATAGTGGATATCACTGCCCCGGACCAGTTCCCTTTTCATGCGTTCGGCGGTATCAAAGTCCACCAGGCAGCTCTGGACAATTTCTTCGGTGATTTCGTCTCCGGCTACGGGGACCATGCCGTAGGCGGCGATAGCGCCGTCCCTGGTGATGGCGATGTCGGAGGTTCCGGCTCCAATATCCACCAGGGCCAGGTTTAACAGGCGGTAGTTTTCGGGAATAGCCGCTTCGATGGCGGCAATGGGTTCCAGAGTAAGGCTCAGGGGCTCCAGTTCCACCCGCTGGAGTACGGCATAGAGGCTGTTGACCACCGAGTCAGGCAGGAAGGTGGCCAGCACATCGGCACCAATGGTTTTGCCCCGGTGACCGATCAGGCTGGAGATGGGGTAACCATCCAGGTAGTAGGAAAGGATACTGTAGCCCACGCAGGCGAACTCCCCGGCGTGCAGGTTCGGG
Organism: Desulfofundulus thermocisternus DSM 10259; assembly: GCF_000686645.1. Taxonomy (NCBI): domain Bacteria; kingdom Bacillati; phylum Bacillota; class Clostridia; order Eubacteriales; family Peptococcaceae; genus Desulfofundulus; species Desulfofundulus thermocisternus. The sequence goes on along the minus strand of NZ_JMLG01000001.1, from coordinate 321,253 downwards.
TCTGCCTCCAGCTCCCGGTGAGCCTGCTGGATGGCTGCCAGCTCCAGGGCGTTTACTTCCGGCCAGCCGATTTCCCGACCGCCGGTTTCCTGCTCAATGTGGCAGGAGCGGGTGATCAGGGAGCGCCCCGCGGCGGCAATGGCCACCTGGCGCAGGGGAAAACCCAGTTCCCCTTCCAGCTCTTCCTTCACTGTTTTTACTGCCCGGGCGACTCCGGGGATATCGTGGATCTGGCCGTCCAGCATGGTTCGCCGCTGGTGCTCCACCAGCCGTTGCGCCACCAGCCTGAGCCGGCCGTCCTCGGGGATGGCCACCAGCCCGATTACCGTGCGGGTACCGATGTCCAGGGCAAAAATGGTGTTATCGGGAGTAGCTTTCATACCCATGCTGCATACCTTCCCGTTTCACTGGAAATAGAACTGCTCTTATTACTTCTACCCCGTCGGGGAAGGTTCCTGCCCCGGCAGCCTGTTGTTCAGGAACTGTCCGGGCTGGCTGTGATCTTGTTCACTGCTGCCGGTCAGGAAAAGGTGCATAATGGCGGTGATTACTTGCTTACCTTTTGTTGCTAAAAAGCTGAGGCGATCCAGGGATGATGATGGGTAATCGCTGTACACGTTAAGCGTGAGTTAAGGGGGCTTAAGCCGTGAATCTTCCGCTGAACTTTCTAAAGATCTTTTCCACCGTTAAAAGACAGGTCAAAGCGGTTCTGCTGGTTGTTATCCTGGCAGCCCTTGGCCTGGTGGCAGGCACAAAGATTATGGCCCTGCGCCAGCTGCCGCCACCGGCACAGGCGGCGGGCGTGCCGGTGGAGACGGTGCCGGTTATCACCGGTACCATCACGGAGAGTCTGAGCTATACGGGGACCATTGAATCCGCCCACCGGGCGACCTGGCTTCCAAAGTAATGGCGGAAATTCGAACGCTTACGGTTAAAGAAGGAGACAGGGTGACCAGGGGCCAGGTTCTGGTAGTTTTAAACGATGAAGAATTAAAAGAACGCTTAAACCAGGCGGCAGCGTCGGTGGACCAGGCCAGAGCGGTTCTGGAACAGGCCGAGGGCGCCCTTTCCGTCAGCCGGACCAATCTGGAAAAGGCCGCGGCCAATTACAAACGCGGGCTGGAGTTGCTGGCCGCCGGAGCAGCAGGGCAAAAAGCAACGCTGTGCTATCCCGGGGGGCGGGAAACCACCTCGCAGGTTTCCCGGATTTACCCGGCAGAAGACCCCCTCACCCGCAGCACCATCGTGGAGGTGCCGGTTTCTTCTCCCGGAGTCAGGCCGGGGATGAGCGTGGAGGTTTCCTTTGTAGTCGGCCAAAGCGACGCAGGGGGAAAGGGCCGCCACCGCTGCTCCCGGTGGTGGCCTGTTTCGTCTCGAGCGTTTGAAGACGTTGCGGGCCCATGACCAGCTTTTAATCACTCTGGGTTCCGGGCTGCTTATCCTGCTGGGGCATCTGGCCGGCCGCCTGGGCTGGCCGGCGGTGTCCGGCGGGTTGATGGTGCTGGCTGCTCTCCTGGCCGGCCACCGGGTGGCCGCATCGGCCTGGAAATTCGGGGGGCGGTGAGCATTGCCGACGAGATCAGGGAAGAAGCAAGGGGCCTGGTGGCCCGGTTAAAAGCTGCCGGGGTACGCAGGGTAGTCATGTTTACCGGTGACAACCAGCGGGTGGCCCGGGCCGTAGCCCGGGAACTGGGGATCGACGAATACCGGGCGGAGGTTTTGCCGGAAGGGAAAGTGGAAACTATCCGCCGTTTGAAGCAGGAGGGCCTGGTGGTGGCCATGGTGGGGGACGGGATCAATGACGTCCCGGCCCTGGCGGCTGCCGACGTGGGCATAGCTATGGGTGCGGCGGGTACCGATGTGGCCATGGAGACGGCGGATATTGTCCTCATGTCCGACCGCCTGGATAAACTGCCCTATGCCATCGGCCTCAGCCAGCAGACCCTGAAAAATATCCAGCAGAACGTCACCTTTGTCATTCTGGTGGTGGGTGTCCTGTTGCTGGGCGTCCTGGGCAAAAAAGTGGTGCTGGCCTCCGGCATGTTGATTCACGAAGCCAGCGTATTGCTGGTCATCCTGAATGCCATGCGACTCATGGGTTACCGGAGCGGGTGAAGACCCTAAGAAAAGGAGCCATTGCGTTGCCTTACCACCCCGTTTCGGGGGGATCTGGTTTTCAGTATTGGGATGTGGTATGTTGGGCCCGTCATTATTTAACAGTGACGTAGATCATTGTTCCGGTTAAGAGGTGTGGTAAACTAGAAATGTAATCATTACTTTAAACCTGGGAGCTGGTTATGGTGAGTATAAGTTCGTACCCTTCACCCGGCATGGAAAAACGGGATGTGGAGCTGCCGTATATAGTTGTTTATTTGCGCAAAATGCGCGGCGGCAGGCGTACCGTTCCCCAGTCCGTCCCTTCATGGAAAGAGCTTCTCGTTTCCTGGTTTGGTGCCTTTTCCGGTATCGGGGTGGTGGCCGCCCTGTCCCTGGTTTACCATATGCCCCTGATTGTGCCCTCCTTCGGGGCGTCGGCCCTGCTGATCTATGGTTTGCCCGATGCCCCTCTGGCCCAGCCCCGGAATGTCATTGGCGGGCATATTATTTCGGCCATATGCGGCGTAACGGTTTACGCCCTCTGCGGCCTGACCTGGTGGTCCGCGGCGCTGGCCGCCTCCCTGGCCGTGTTGCTCATGCTCATTACCAGAACCGCTCACCCGCCGGGAGGTGCCACTGCTCTGGGAGCAGTGCTGGCGGGAGCTTCACCCCTGTACATACTTACGCCTATAGCCCTGGGCGCCGTTATCCTGGTGCTGGTGGGGCTAATCACCAACAACCTGCTGCCGGAAAGAAAATACCCGAAATACTGGTTTTAAATATGATTGATTAACCAAAATGAGAGGGGTGGCAAAAATGAGCAACAGGCCGGTGGTTATCCTGGAGGATGTGGAAGCCGCCCTGCGGCAAACGGGGAAGGTGATGGATATTACCCCGGAAGATTTGCTGGCCCTCATCGGCCTGACCCTGGAGCAGGCGGAAAAACGCCAGAGCACTTTTGAGGGCAAACAGTGGATTGGGGAAATAATGACCGTGCCGGTGACCACGTGTTTTCCGGACACAACCATTGAAGAGGCGGCCCGTATTCTGCTGGAAAAGAATATTCACTGCCTCCCGGTGGTTGACCGGGAGGGCGGACTGGTGGGGATCGTTACCGAGTCGGATCTTATTTTCCAGTTTTCCGCGGTTCCCGCCGGTGGTTCTCTCCTGCACCTGCTCAGGCGCAAAAAATTACCGAAGTCCGGGCGTACTATCGGGGAAATTATGATTGAGAGGGTGGTCACCGTTCACCCGGACGACCCCATTCAGAAGGCTGTACGTTTAATGATCAAATACGGTTACGGGAGAATTCCCGTGGTGGATGGGGACAACAGGGTGGTGGGCATCGTTGCCCGCAAGGACATCCTGCATTTCCTGAAATGATGCGGGTGGGATGATTATGCGGGGTAGTTTGAGCCGGAAGTTTATGATCCGGATCACCGCAATCCTGCTTTTAATTACCGGCATAAACCTTGGGCTGGATTATTACGAGCAGAAAAATCAGATCCTGCAGGAGTTAAAGGAAAAGTCGCAGGTGATTACCGGCCAGCTTCTGGCCACCCGGGAATTTATCGCCCGCAACCAGGACCGCATCAATTACGATTCCCGGGGCCATTTTGAATTCAAGGGCCTTAACCCGGCGGCGGTGGGGCGGGGTGTGGGGGAGATATTCAACCGGTCCACCGGTTACCAGATCAAGCAAACACGCCTTAATCCCCGCAGTCCCGGGAATGCTCCCGATGCTTTTGAAGTAAAAGGGCTGAGAGTGCTGGCTGAAAATCCCTTATTAACAGAGTATTACGGCTTTGATGAGCTTAATGGGGAAAGGGTTTTCCGGTATATGGTACCCCTGCGGGTGGAGGAATCCTGCCTGCAGTGCCACGGCCGTGCGCCTGGGGGAAGGGGAACTCGATGTTACGTTACCCAGCCTGGGGAACGGTACGGAGATCGGCCAGCTGGCCGCCCGGTTTCAATGGATGGCCCGGCAGTTGCATGATCTGTGTGCCGGTCTGGAGCAAAAGGTCCGCGAGCGTACGGCCCAGCTGCAGGAGGCCAATGAACTCCTTGAGCGGCAGCGGCAGGAGCTGGAGAAAGCCAACCAGGAGCTATCCCGGGCCAGCGAAATGAAATCCCGCTTCCTGGCCGGGATGAGCCACGAAATGCGTACACCCCTTACGTCCATATTTACCAGGCCGCCAATTCCAGGACACATAAATACGGTGGTTCCGGCCTGGGACTGTCCCTGGCCAGGGAACTGGTGGAACTGCACGGAGGATACATCAGTGCCGCCAGCAAGCCGGGAGAGGGCAGTACCTTTACCATTTACCTTCCCTTAACCCGGATACCGCAGGGTGGGGTTATCCCTGCCGGCAAGGGTTTTGTTTCGGATCCGGTTAGCACTTAAGGCCGGACGACAAACCATCACTTTCCGGTTTTGCGTCGGGAGTAACTTCTCCTTTCTGTTTCGCCTGCTTTTCGCCCTTTTATGCGTGAATCTTCTTGCCTGTTCATTCAACCGGCTGCACATGTTAAAATCAACTACTTTTCCTTCCCCGCAACAGATCAAAAAAAGCAACCTGGAACAGTTACCCCTGGTTCACCGCTTCACCCTGCGGGCCGGGGATAAACCGGTAGAAGATCTTCTGGCGGATTTTTTCCGCCGGCGCCGTTTTTCCATACGCAAATTTCATGAAGGTGCCACCACCTGGCTCTACGCCAGCCGGGGAAGTGCGGGCCCCTGGTTCAGCTTCGGGCTGCACATCTCCCTGGTGTTAGTGGTGGCCGGCTTTGCCTGGGGGGGAGTGGCCCGGTCGGAAACCCGAGTGGTCCTTCCCGTGGGCGAGCAGGCGGAAGTGGTCACGGGTTCCCACCAGTCTACCGGAGTGGACCGCTTTACCATCAGGCTGGATGACTTTACCACCCTTTACGATGCTAGCGGGGCCATTGACAACTGGGTGAGCAGGGTGACCATCATAAACAATGGCCGGGAAATGCTAGCCTTTAAAGTTACCTTCGGAGCCTACCTGGGGGCAGCAGTTCTTTATCTGGCCGACTTCTGGACGGACAGGCCCGCCGCTGCCCGCTGGGCTACGGCTTTGGCCTGGCTGGGCTTGTTGAGCAATACCGCTGCCCTGGGTGCCCGGATTGCCGTTACCGGCAGGCTGCCCCTGGCCAACCTTTACGAGTACGGGTTGTGCTTTGCCTGGGGGATCATGCTGGGTTACCTGCTGCTGCAATTGAAAATAAGAGTTAGAGGGCTGGGGGTGTTTGCGGCCCTGATAGGCTTCCTGGTGATTGCCCTGATATCCCTGCTGCCCCGGGAGACCGGCGACCTGATGCCGGCCCTGCGCAGCAAATGGCTGACCTATCATGTTCTGACAGCCATTGTAGCCTACAGTGCTTTTGCCCTCTCCTTTGCCGGGGCGGTGCTTTACCTCATTGCCAGCGGGGATTCTCCCCTGCTTGCCGGCCTGCGCCGGCACCTGCCGGATCGGGAGTTCCTGGACCGGCTGATATACCGGGCAGTGGTTGTCGGGTTGCCTTTCCAAACATTGTTGATTATCACCGGAGCCATCTGGGCCCAGTATGCCTGGGGTGCTTACTGGAGCTGGGACCCCAAGGAAACCTGGTCCCTGATAACCTGGCTGGTATACGCCGCCTACCTTCACGCCCGGTTTGTTCTGGGCTGGCGGGGCCGGCCGGCAGCCTACCTGGCGGTGGCCGGTTTTTATAAGGGCTCGGAGCCCAGGGATAAATTAAGTGAATATCCGTTCCAGCTGGTATTGCTGGACGGCTGGGGCATGGGGGTGGAATTTAACGAACCCCGGGGCCACGTCTACATGCTCAAGGACCAGCTGGATGTGGATCCGTCCCGGCGCAAGGCAGGGGGGGTATGCCTTTCCTGCAAGTCCCCCTATGCGCCGCAATTGAAGGAGCAAATGGGCCTGGCTTACTTCCAGGAGCCTTATGACCGGGTGCACGCCATGATCCCGGAAAATCATGCGGAGCTGGGGTTGTCCTGCATCGATTGCCATGACCCGGCCAGTATGGATTTGAAGTTAAGCCGCTGGTTTATGGATGATGCATTAAAGGCCCTGGGGAAAGATCCGGCGAGCTTGACCAGGCAGGAAAAGCGCACCCTGGTTTGCGCCCAGTGCCACAACACCTATGTCATTCCCAAAGATAAGAACATGAAATCCACGGGCCTCTTCCTACCCTGGCAGGAGTCTGAATGGGGCAAGATCACCATTGAAGATATTGAAAGTGTTATTAAATCCGACCCGGCCAATTTGGAATGGAAGAATAACCCCACCGGCATCAAGCTGGGGCACATCCGCCACCCCGAGTTTGAACTTTATTCCAACGGCAGCGTGCACTGGCGGGCAGGGGTGGCCTGCGCCGATTGTCACATGCCCTACGAGCGGGTAGGCAACAGCAAGATTTCTTCCCACCACGTGCAGAGCCCGCTGAAGGATAATATGAGGGCCTGCACCCAGTGCCATAACCAGGATCCGCAGTGGCTGCGGGAGCAGGTAATATTGATTCAGGACAGGGTAAACAACTTGTATACCCGGGCCGGCAATGCTGCCGCCCAGGCGGCCAAGGCCATAGAACTGGCCAATAAAACTTCCGGTGTGGACCGGCAGCTCCTGGACCAGGCCAAGCGGTTTTATGAAAAGGCCTACTACCGGGTGACCTTTATAGGCGCCGAAAACAGCATGGGCTTCCATAACCCGGAAGAAGCCCTGCGCGTCCTGGGCGACGGTCTTTACTACGCCGACCAGGCCCTGATGAAAGCCCGGGAAGCCCTGGTGAAAGCGGGGGTGGAAGTGCCGGATAAATTTGACCTGGAGTTATCAAGGTACGCTAAGCGGGGTACCAAGGAGGTTCCCTACAGGCCGGAACAAAACCTGGAATTTACCTTTGACGGGACGAAATAAGCAGCTCCCCCATTACGGGGGAGCTTATTTCTTTATGCAGCATCCCGGTTCGGGGTTTTGCGACTTAATTGGTCAGGCTCTGGATGGGGGCAGGGATGCGGCCTCCCCGGCGCACAAAGTTGTCCGCGGAATAGGGGTGCACCGCCATTACCGGCGCTTCTCCCAAAAGCCCGCCAAAGGTAACTTTATCCCCCACCTTTTTCCCCGGGGCCGGAATGATGCGGACCGCGGTGGTTTTATTGTTGATCACACCAATGGCCACCTCGTCGGCAATAATGGCGGCGATGGTTTCCGCACTGGTATCCCCGGGAACGGCAATCATGTCCAGGCCTACCGAACAAACGCAGGTCATGGCCTCCAGCTTGTCCAGGGAAAGGGCACCCTCCTCCACGGCCCGGATCATCCCCGCGTCTTCGCTGACCGGGATAAAGGCTCCCGACAATCCGCCCACGTAAGAGGAGGCCATAGCCCCTCCTTTTTTAACGGCATCGTTTAACAGGGCCAGGGCGGCGGTGGTGCCGTGGGTGCCGCAGCGTTCCAGGCCCATGGCTTCCAGGATTTCCGCCACGCTGTCTCCCACTGCCGGGGTGGGGGCCAGGGACAGGTCTACAATGCCAAAAGGTACACCCAGCCGTTCTGCTGCCAGCCGGCCAACCAGTTCCCCCATGCGGGTAATTTTAAAGGCCGTCTTTTTCACCGTTTCCGCCAGTGTTCCGAAATCCGCGTTGCCCACCCGGGCGACGGCGTTTTTAACCACTCCCGGTCCGGATACCCCTACGTTGATGGTGCATTCGGGCTCCCCGATTCCATGAAAAGCTCCGGCCATAAAGGGATTGTCCTCGGGGACGTTGCTGAAAACCACCAGTTTGGCGCAGCCCAAACCACCCTGTTCCGCTGTCCGCGCGGCGGTTTCTTTAATCACCCGGCCCATCAGGTAAACGGCATCCATATTTATACCCGCCCTGGTGGTAGCTACATTTACCGAGGCGCAGACCCTTTCGGTGCCGGCCAGGGCGGCGGGGATGGAGTTGATCAGTACCCGGTCGCCGCCGGTAAAGCCTTTGTGTACCAGGGCTGAAAAGCCGCCGATAAAGTTTACCCCTACGGCGGCCGCGGCGGCATCCAGGGTAAGGGCGTATTCCACGTAATCTTCTTGATGGCTGCATTCGGCAATCAGGGAAATGGGGGTGACGGAGATCCGTTTATGCACGATGGGAATGCCGTATTCCCGGCTGATTTCTTCTCCTACCGCAACCAGCCTGCTGGCCAGGCGGGTGATCTTATTATAGATTTTACGGCATGCCGTCCTGGGATCCGGGTCCGCGCAGTTTCTCAGGCTGATGCCCATGGTAATGGTGCGAATGTCCAGGTTTTCTTCCTGGACCATCTTGATAGTTTCCATAATTTCTGCCAGGGTAAGCATGGCATTATTTCTCCTTCGTTTCTTATTCACTAAATCCTGTGCATAAAGCGGAAGGCGTCCTCATGCTGGGCGTCGATTTGCACTCCCAGTTCGGAACCTTTTGCCGCCAGGCGCTCTTTTAAAGTGGCCAGGTCAATATAACTTTTTTCCATATCGGCAATCATGATCATGGCCAGGAATTCCTGCAGGATGGTCTGGCTGATGTCCAGGATATTGATATTGTTTTCGGCCAGCACCTGGGCCACCCCGGCGATAATGCCCACCCGGTCGGGCCCCAGGACGGTGACGATAATCCGGTTTTTCTTTGGCTCCTGTACGTACATATGGACTACTTCCTTTCTGTGGGCTCGTCAGATGACTGTTTGGCTTTAAAAGTTTTTACCATTGGCCAGCTATTGTACCTTTTCTTTACCAAAGAGAAAAGGCCCGGGAGGCCGGCATCATACCGGATAACCCTTTTCGGTCACGAGCATTTCCAGCCACCGTTTGAAATAGATGGGCAGGATGAAATTCTTCTTCACATGTTCCCTGGCATTTTGCCCCAGCTTTTCTGCCAGGGAGGGATCGCGCAGGATTCTAACCACTGCCCGGGCCATTTCTTCGGTGCTGGCTGCGGCCAGCCCGGTTAGCCCGTTTATTATCTGCACCGTAATACCGCCAACGGGGGAAGCCACGACAGGGCGTGATTTCCACATGGCTTCGGTTACGGTCAAACCGAAGCCCTCCCGTACCGATTTCTGGACCACCACCGCCGCAACCCGCTGCAGGACATTGATCTCCAGATCGCTGGTGGGAGGAAGCTCCAGAATTATGATATCCGGGTCGTGGGCAGCTTCTTCCCGCAATTCCTGGAGAACCTGGATGCCTTCAGGATCATCGGTGGCCCCGCCCCCTGCCAGCACCAGGCGGCAGGGTACTTCCTGACGGATAAGACGGAAGGTCTGCACAACTCCCAGCGGGTCTTTGAGGCGGTCAAACCGGGAAATTTGCACCACCAGGGGTAAATCCAGAGGTATATTCAGCCGCTCTATTACTGCGGCAATCTCAGAAGGAGTTACCTCCCGGTTTTTTTCCGCCAGGGGGTCGATGGCCGGGGGCATAATGTACTGGCGGTGGCCCAGGTTCCTGGCATAGGCAGGGATGTGGTAAATGGAGGCGTCGCAAAGCCTGGCCCAGGGGCTTAAAAAATCCCACACTTCCCTGCTTACGTCCACCGGGTCAATGTGGCAGTACCACAACCAGCGGCCGGGATGGCCGGGACGGATTTCAGCCAGCCCCAGGGGCTGCTGGTCATGGAGAATGATAAAGTCCGCCCGGGGATCTACCAGGTCGTAATTTTCCCGTGATATCCGGCGGTAGACATCCAGCATGGGAGGAGTTACGTCAACAGGTACCCCGTGAAAAGCATTATGGAAGGTTTTGGTTACCCGGAAAAAATCTTCATCTCCCTTAATGACGTCCCAGCGTACCTCCAGGCCTGCCTCCTGCATCATGGGTACGAGGCGTTTCAAAATTTCGGCCACCCCGCCGCCGGTAAGGGTAGAATTGATGTGCTGAACCCTGCAACCTGCGAGCCGCCGGGCCAGTTCATAGATTTCTTCGATAAGTTGCTCACCGGCAACAACCTGATAATCCATTATCCTGGTCATATTTACCTAATTCCCCCGCATCTCATTTGAAGTCCTTCCTGAACCCTTAGTATATTCATCCGGTGTATATTTTTCTCCTTTTCACGGTGTTAAATTGACTCCGGGTGCTCTTAATCGTTCTGCAGGCCGGCCAGCAGGGCCGGGCCGGCGCTTGTACCCAGCCTGGCGGCCCCGGCTGCAATCAGAGCCAGGGCCTGTCCGGTGGTACGAATGCCCCCCGATGCTTTCACGCCCATTTCCGGTGGGAGGTTTTTCCGCAGGAGCTCGACGTCGTCCACGGTAGCTCCGGCGGGACCAAAACCGGTGCTGGTCTTCACAAAATGGGCGCCTGCCTGCCACGCCAGCCGGCAGGCGGTAATTTTTTCTTCACGGTCTAGATATCCCGTTTCAATGATTACCTTGACCAGCCCACCGGGCAAAAGGGCGGTCACTGCCTCCACCACTCCCCGGATATCGGCCACGACCAGGTCGTGGTTTCCTTCCTTCAAAGCGCCGATATTTATGACCATGTCCACTTCCCTGGCCCCGTTATTTATGGCCTCTTCAGCCTCTTTCTTTTTTACGGATGGCGTGGTTGCCCCCAGGGGAAAGCCAATCACCGTGCATACCGCCACGCCGGAACCGGCAAGCATTTTTGCGGCACATTCTACATGGACGGGATTAACACATACGGCGGCGAAACCTTCAGCCATCGCCTCAATACAAAGTTGCCGGATGTCCCGGGTGGTGGCTGTGGGTTTAAGCAGGGTATGATCAATCATGGCGGCCAGCTGGTTTCTGGTCAACCGCCAACCCCCCCCCTTGTGAAATTACTGTTATCTAAGTGAACGGGTGTCGGGGAATTACTGGTTGCCTGTTGTTACCGTGGTTTCTATTTTAAGCTGCCTTTGCAGCAGGTTTAACAGCAGGCTCAAGGCCAGCCCTATTGCCAGCGTGCTTACCAGCACCAGGGTGGTATTAAATTGCAGCCAGGCCACCAGGTATGCTGTGGCAATGACAATGGAAAGGATCATGAGGGGAAAAGCTACTTTAAAGAAACCCAGGAAGCTGATGGGCGTACCCCTCTTTTCAGCCATGCCCACCACTACCACGTTGGCCGAAGCACCGATGATGGTACCGTTGCCACCCAGGCAGGCTCCCAGGGAAAGGGACCACCACAGGAAATTGAGGTTTTCGATACCTCCCAGGCGGCCCATGTCCTGAATTAAAGGAATCATGGTCGCCACAAAGGGGATGTTGTCCACAAAGGCCGAGGCCAGGGCCGAAAGCCAGACAATCAAAAGGCCCGCCGGCAGGAGTTCTCCCCCGGTAACCTCCAGGGCAAAATGGGCGATGGTTTCAATGACCCCTACTTCTTCCAGCGCTCCCACCAGGGCAAACAGGCCGATAAAGAAGAAGATAACCGGCCATTCTACGGCGTGCAGGGCATGTTCCGGGTCGGAACGGGTGATTACCAGCAACAGGGCCGCCCCGGCCATGGCGATCACCGAGCTCTCCAGGTGCAGGAACTGGTGCAGGGCAAACCCGGCAATGGTTAAACCCAAAACCCAGAGGCAGGGTTTCAGCAACGCGGCGTCTTTAATTTCGTCCCATTCATTAAGCTCCAGGATACTTTTTTGATTCTCAGGGTTTGTAACCAGGTCCCGGCGGTAAATGAGGCGCAGGATGAAAATGGTTGTAACATAAATTACAACCACCACCGGGGTAAGGTTAATCACAAAATCCATAAAGCCGAGCCCTACGGCGCTGCCAATCATGATGTTGGGCGGGTCTCCGATCAGGGTTGCCGTTCCCCCAATGTTGGAAGCAATAATTTCAGAAATTAAGAAGGGCAGGGGACTTACCTTTAGTTTGTGGGCGATGGCAAATGTAACGGGCACGATGAGGAGTACCGTGGTCACATTGTCCAGCAGGGCAGAAAGTACGGCCGTGACCAGGGCAAGGGCGGCCAGAATGCGCAGGGGCTCCCCCCGGGCCATTTTGGCCGCCTTGATGGCCAGGTACTCAAAGATCCCCGTTTCACGGGTAACGCCCACGATAATCATCATGCCCGTTAAAAGGCCGATGGTATTCCAGTCGATGTAATGGACGGCCAGTTCCGGGGTAATAATGCCGGCCAGTATGACTATCGCCGCACCGCAAAAAGCAGCCACGGTACGGTGAATCTTTTCCGAAATAATTATAGCATAGGTAAGTAAAAAGACGGACGTAGCTAAAATAACCTGCGTTTGAGGGGTCAAATTTCCCATCTCCTTTCTTTCATATTGTTTCGACAATCGTCCGGTCTTACTACGTTTAAGGAAACCACCTCCGTTGAGCACAAGGATGTGACTAATTTCAGGCAAAGTTAAAGGGGGGTAGTCAAGTGACTACCCCCCCCGGCAGTCGGTACCGTTGCAGCCTGGCGATCATAGTCCTGGAAAGGACCTTAGACCCATGGCTTTAGCGTCCCGGGCTTTCACCCGGTTTGCCCAACCCGAAAGTACCAGAATTTATTTAATTTGACTATTAGGCATAGTTAATTATAGTACAAATCCCTCGTTTAGACAATAGAGGTATAATTGGTTTTAATTATATTTTTTATAAATGCAGGTTTTTCTCCGGGAATGTAGAAGATCGTGCAAATAAGGATTGCTTGGGGAGGTTAAGGCCAGTATGAAAATACTTCTGGCCGTGGATGGTTCGGAGAATTCACTGCGTGCAGCCAGGACGGCTTTGCGTTTGAGCAAACTTAATCCCGGAGTTTCGGTAACAGCATTATATGTGGGGCCTTCCTGTTATAAAATTTTTCCCGAGCCGGGGTCGTGCACGTGGTTGCAGCAAAAAGAACTGGATCAGGAAATAGAGGCCCGGGCGGAAAAGGTCTTTGCCGCCGTAGAAGAAATATTTCAGGCAGAAGGCCTGACCGTAAACAAAGCAGTGGAGCGGGGAGATGCAGCCGAGGCTATCTGCCGCCTGGCTGCGGAAGGGTGTTTTGATCTCATTATCATTGGCAGCCGTGGCTTTGGTGATCTCAAGTCGCTGTTTCTGGGCAGCGTAAGCCACAAGGTGCTGCATCTGGCCCCCTGCCCGGTAATGGTGGTCAGGTAAGAGCAGGGTATAGATTCATCCGGTAAGTGTGTGGATTTACGCGCACACGTATATAATTATAATTAAAACTTTATCGCCATCCCTTGAGGAGGGGAATTCATGTCCACGATACTTTCCCTGGTGAGGGGTCGTTACTCCGTCCGCCATTACCGGCCGGATCCGTTGCCGGAGGCATTGCTGGATCAGCTCCTGGAGGCGGCCCGCTGGGCCCCGTCGGCGGGTAACCTGCAACCCTGGTTTTTTTACGTGGTTACCCGGCAGGAAAAGAAAGAAGCTCTGGCCCGGGCAGCTTTAAACCAGCGCTTCATTACCCAGGTTCCCGTGGTGATCGTGGTTTGTGCCGAGCCGGAACGTTCGGCCCGGGTTTACGGTGAACGGGGGCGTAAGCTTTACTGTATTCAGGACACGGCTGCCGCCATCCAGAATATCCTGCTTACCGCTAGCGCCCTGGGCCTGGGAACCTGCTGGGTGGGAGCTTTTAACGAGGACCAGGTGAGGGAATGCCTGGAGATTCCCCCGCAGTTCAGACCGGTGGCCATTATCCCCGTGGGTTACCCGGCCGATGATCCGGCCCGCCGGCCAAAGAGAAGGGAACTAGAAGATATTGTTAGTTATATTTAGTAGATATATTACCAGATGGCATTAACCGCCCTGCCATTCATCCTCCTGCGGATGATCTGCTCTCTTTTGATGGACGGTATATTTTCCGTGGAAATAAAAATGAGGCTGCCGGTGGGACAGGCGGTAACGCAGGCCGGTTCGAGACCGGCGTCAAGGCGATCCTTGCAGTAATCACATTTTACAACCACCCCTTTTTCTTCGTCCCATTGGGGGGCGCCCCAGGGGCAGGCCATGATGCAACTCTGGCAGCCCACACATAGTTCCTGGTCGATAAATACGATACCGTCGCTGGGGCGTTTCTGAACGGCCCCCACCGGGCAGGCCTGGACGCAGAAAGGGTCTTCACAATGGCGGCAGGTTGTGAAAACATACTTTGCCATGATCCGGCCGTTTCTGGTGGCAGGACCCGCCGTAATAATTTTTCCAGGCCTGGGTCCTGTGGCGAGCCCCTTATTAATCTTGCACTGCACCTCGCAACTGCGGCAGGAAATGCATTTTTTTTCGTCCTGGAAGAGGGAGTAATTGCTCATCATTATGCTCCTTTCTTTTTTTTGCCTGTTCCTGTTGACCGGGGTAGTGGTAAACGCTGCATACCGGCTGCAGCCCATATCTTAATTTAACTATAGTTCGATATGTTGTATTAGAAAACCTTCTTGGAAGCATTATTTAATTTAATTAAAAAATAAATTTCAAAGTTTTGATGGATATGGCTGAAAAGGCAAAAAAAATAAACCCCCAGCCGGGGTTTTTAAATTCTTGACAATCATTATTTTACATTATCCATCGGGCCAGCTTGTCTGGATTGACAATGCTGATGGTCCTTCCTTCATAGACGATGCTTTTTTCCTGTTTGAAGGTATTCAAAAGGGTGGTTACTGTCTGCCTGGAAGTGCCCACCATATTGGCCAGCTCCTCGTGGGTAAGCTGAACACCCAGCTTGATGCCGTTTTTGGTTTCCACGCCGCAGCGCTCACCCATTTTTAAGAGGGTCAGGGCCAGGCGTCCGGGAGCCTGCCAGCAGACCATTTCATGAATAATCTGTTCTGCTTCCCGCATGCGAACACCCAGCAACTTGGCCACTTTTATGGCCAGGAAAGGGTGGGCCCCCATCAGTTCTTCAAATTTATTCTTGCGTAAAACCACCAGGCTGACGTTACTGATGGCCCCGGCAAAGCAGGTGCGTTCTCCTCCCCATAGCGCTTCGGCCAGGCCCATCAATTCTCCCGGGCTGCGTATGCTGCCCACGGTAACACGGCGACCATCGGCGTTCAAGCGATAGATTTTTACCCATCCGCTTTCCACCAGGTAAACTCTATCGGCAGGATCGCCGGCGGCAAAAATAACGTGTCCCTTGGGGTAATGCACCGTAAATCCCGCCTGGCGTATAATCGCCTTTTCCACCTCATTTAAGGCCGCAATTTCCACGTGTTGCAGTGGCATATCCCTGTCCCCCCTGTAAAAAGGGTTTTTCTCCACTTAAAACTTTCTAGAAAATTCTTGGTTTTTTTAACAACTATTTATAAGAAAAGTTAATACGTTTATCATTTATTATATTTCTATTTATTTATCCCTGTCAATGGTTGATGTAAGAATGGGTTTAATTATGCTGGTAAATAGCAGCCAGAGCAGGATAGAATTGGGCGATACAAAACAATATGAAAATATTATCGCAATATGTCAATAGAATGACACCGGGGGTGTCTGCAGGATGACTTTAATTATGTCATCTATCCGACATTGGCTTTTTATTATGTCGATTATATTTAATTATGTATAATCCCAGCACGGTTGTTTGAGGAGGTGAGTTGTTTGAATTTATAATGAGGAGGTGGGCATCAAGTTAGGCTGAACATTTTGGGGCTGTATTTTATAAACCGGTTGATTTGCTTTTTTACCACCAGTAAGGATGTATGATGAACTTATTAAGGGTATTTTAAATTCATCTCTTGATTTTGGGGGAGGATTAAATGAAAAAGGGAATTGTCAATAAAATTGCCCTGGTTACCCTGCTGCTGATGCTGGCAATTCTGGTTTTAGGTGCCAGCGGAGTGGGAGCACAACAGGGTTCCCAGCCACAGCTGGTGGGAAGCGACCTTGGCTTGAAGGGAAAACTGGGGGAAGCCATAGCCAATGCCCCGGTGGGTACGGGCAAAGGGGAGATTGACCCCAATGCACCCAGGGGGGCTTTCGGCATCCCCGGAGCGCCCCAGATTAATTACCTGGTGGCCATCCTGTGGGCCATCTGGGTGGGCTGGATCTTCTCCACTGTGGGCGCCTTTGGCGGCATCATGGCCGGGGTAGGTCATATGACCGTTTACGGTTTGGGTGACTATATCAAGACCTTTAAGAACACCGCGCCCCAGGTTAACAAGCTACTAACAGACAGCATCCGCACCTCCAACCAGTTTCTGGTTGGTTTGTCATCCCTGCTGAGCACCATTAACTACCTGAGGGCCAAGCGTCTGGCCTGGCCCCTGGGTCTGGCCCTGGGGGTAGGTTCCATTGTGGGCGCCGTGGCCATCCCTGCCCTGACCGGCGGCAAGGTCAGCTTTAGCCAGTATCAGGGCTGGTTCGGGCTGTTTGTCTTCGTGGTGGGCGGTGTCCTGTTGTATGAGACGACCCCCCGGGGGCAGGCCAGCAAGAAGGCAGCCAAAGAAGCGGCCAAAGCTTTTGAGCAAAGTATTAAGGAAAAGAAGGACGAAGCTTCCCAGGGGATCAAAGTTACCCAGTGGGGACTTACTGAAACCAGGTTCACCTTCTTCGGTGTGGAATTTAAGTTCAATCCCATCTGGGCTTTTGTGGGCGGCGTAGTAATTGCGGCTATTTCAGCCTTCCTGGGCGTGGGCGGCGGTTTCTTATATGTACCCTACCTGACCAGTATTGTGGGCCTGCCCATGTTCGTGGTGGCCGGGACTTCGGCTATGGCCGTGCTGGTGAGCATGCTGACCAGTATCACCACCTACATCACCGTTGCCGGTGCCGCCATGGACTGGGGTATGATCGGCGTGGAATTGATCGGCGTATTTATCGGTTCCATGATCGGCCCGCGTACCCAGAAGTATATCCCGGATATCTGGCTGAAGAGATTGTTTGTGGTGCTGGCGCTGTACGTGGGACTTCGGTACTTCAGCAGAGGCTTCTTCGGTCAATCATGGGTACCTTAATATGCATATCCCAGGTTCCCCGGGTTACTCCCGGGGAACCTGGAGCCACTAACTGTTATAAACGGGGGCTTGATTATGGGCCTTTGGGAACTGGTGGATAAGGTATTGATAATATTTTATAAAATCAGCGGCCATCCGGTTTTTGATTATTTTCTGGGCACCTTCCTGCTGGCGCTCCTGGCGGTGGTCGTTGGTGAATTTACCATATCCCTTGTCTTCCTGGTGAACAAAAACCACCTGGACCGGCTGAATATCCAGCTGGCCAACCTGCAACAGCTGTCCATGCTGGCCTTAAAGCTGGGGGATAAGAAAAGTTACGATGCCTGTAATAAGGAAGCCAACGATACCTTCGGCCGGGTCTTTTTTAACATGGTTGGCCTGTCGGCAGCCGCCCTGTGGCCGGCTTTCTTTGCCCTGGCCTGGATGCAGCTTCGTTTTACCGGCATAGAGTTTCCCATCCCCTTTACCGGTCTGGCTGTAAATTACGTTTTTACTTTTATAATTTGCTACATCCTGGCCCGCATGTTTTTCGGTCGGGTAAAAAACCGGCTACCCTACTTCCGGGGCATACACCGGATGCTGATGGAATATGAGAAAAGTTCTGCCCCTAAAATTTCTTAGAAAAAGGCAAACCATAAACTCACAATATTTTTACATCAAATATTTTTACATCAAACTTTTAAAGTGGAGGCTTCCCTTATGGAAAGTATCTACAGCATCTGTTTTATGTGCACGGTAAGGTGTCCCATCAAGGTAATGGTAGAAAATGATGATGTTAAGTTGATTGAAGGTAACCCCCACGTTGCCGGTATTGAAGGGAGCATCTGCCCCAAGGGGGCAGCGGGAGTAAGGCTTTTAAACGATGATGAAAGATTGAAAAGGCCCCTGATCCGCACCGGCCCCAGGGGTTCCGGCCAGTGGCGGGAAGCTTCCTGGGAGGAAGCGCTGGATTATGTGGCGGCAAAACTGGCTGAGGTGAAAGAAAAATACGGCGGGCGAGCCATTGCCCTGGCTGAAAGAGCACAGCTTAACTCCCATATCAGCAAAACATTTTTAAAGGCTCTGGGGTCCCCCAACTACTTCACCCATGATTCCTGCTGTAAGGGCTCCCTGAATACCGCTTTCCGGACCCTGACCGGTTATACCGACGGCCAGGTGGGGGTAGACTGGGGCAAGACCAAACATATAGTTCTTTACGGCCGTAATATTTTTGAATCACTGGAACTCAAGGCAGTCAAGCAGTTGATGCAGGCCCTGGAAAAGGGGACCAGGCTGACTTACATCGACCCGCGGGTTACCGTAACGGCTACCAAAGCCCATAAATACCTGATGATCCGGCCCGGAACGGATCTGGCCCTGAACTACGCTTTGATGCACGTCATATTAAAGGAAGGGCTGTACGACAAGGAATTTGTAAACCGCTGGGTGCTCGGGTTGAAGGAACTGCAGCAATTCGTGGAACCCTATACTCCTGAATGGGCGGAAAAAGAAACCGGCATTCCTGCTTACGAAATAGTTTCTCTGGCCAGGGAGGTCAGCGAGGCCAAGCCGTCGGTGATCTTCCATTATGGCTACCGGTGTTCTCATTACCTTAACGAGATATATTTTAGAAGATCTATTATCATGTTAAACGCCCTTATGGGCAGCATAGAAGCCCCGGGAGGAATCTTTTTCAAGAAGGGCGCCAGGGATGCAGGCAGGAAGCCGCTTAACAAGTTAACAGATCAGGAACTGCCCAAAGTAACCGAGGAAAGATGCGATGGTGTGGGCACATCCAGGCTGCCACTGCCCGATCCGGCCCACGGCGTGGTCCAGATGCTGCCCAAGGCTATTCTGGAAGAAGATCCATATCCGGTTAAGGCGCTACTTGTCTGGCGCTTCAACCCGCTGCTTTCCATTCCGGACTACGAATACACCAGGCGAGCCCTGGAAAATCTCGACCTGTTGGTGACCATAGATATTCAGTTCAGCGAAATAGCCTGGTATTCCGATGTGGTTCTACCCGAATCCACCTATCTGGAAAGGGGAGACTCCATCCAGGAGGCCAATGGTTTGAAACCGGCCCTCTACATGCGCAGGCCCGCTGTATCCCCGCGCTATGATACCAAGCCGGGCTGGGAAATTATGAAATCCCTGGCAGACCGCCTGGGCATCGGGCAGTATTTCCCCTATCATACTCTGGAAGAACTGTGGGCTTACCAGTTGCAGGGGACCGGTATCAGCATCAGCGACTTTGACGAAAAGGGTTATGTTTCCCTCAGCGATGAGGCCATTTACTGGGACCGTAAGGACGGGATTAAGCTGAAGACTCCGTCGGGGAAAATTGAATTTGTGTCCAGCCTGCTGGAGAAAAACGGTTTCCCATCCTTCCCGGCATATGAGCCCGTACCGGCGCCCCCGGAAGGATATTTCCGCCTGATGATCGGCAGAACTGCAGCCCACACCCACGTGTCGACGCAGAATAACCCGCTTTTAAATGAACTGGTCCCCGAAAATGTCCTCTGGATCAATACGCGCCAGGCGGCAAAACTGGGCATTAAAAACGGCCAGATGGTAGAAGTTATCTCTTCCCGGGGCCGGGACACTATCCGCGCCTTTGTCACGGACCTCATCCATCCCGAAGCGGTCTTTATGCTGCACGGTTTTGGCCATAAGGTACCTGTGCAGTCCAGGTGCTACGGTAAAGGGGCCATGGATGCTCTGCTGCAGGAAAACATCACCGATATGGTGGGCGGCAGCCCGGCTTTACAGGGTGTATACGTTACCGTCAGGCCAATTAAATGATTTGTTTGGGTAAATGATTTGCTTAGGAGGTCAACCGATGAGCAGGTATTACCTTTACCAGGACGAGAAAAAATGTATTTCCTGCCGCAGCTGTGAAGTGCAGTGCAAGGTTAATAAAGGTTTGGATCCGGGACCCAGGCCGAACCAGATAGTGGTGGTAGGCCCTGTCCAGGCAGGCAGCCGGCCCCAGGCAACCAGCATTTTCATGCCCTGTTTTCACTGTGAGGAGCCCTGGTGCGTACCGGCCTGTCCCACCGGGGCAGTACAGAAGAGGCCCAAAGATGGGATTGTTTTTATCGTTCAGGAACTCTGTGTGGGCTGCAAGAGCTGCATCATGGCCTGCCCCTGGGGTGCTCCCCAGTGGGATGCCAGGAAGGGGAAGGCCGTGAAGTGCGATTACTGTATGGACCGCATTGATGCCGGCCTCAAACCGGCTTGTGTTACCGCCTGTCCCACCGGGTGCCTTCTTTTCGGTCCTGCCGAGCGGATGCCGGATGTAAAAAGGGTCCGCCATGTCCATCAGATTACTGCTGTGGGGTAGAGTAGATAAAGGAGCAGATATATATGGTCAAGGTTTCCTGTAGTGTCAGGAAAGCGGAGGAAATTGTAAAATCTTATCTGGACATGGAAAGACTTTGCGGCCAGTGCCGCTCCAATCTGAACAGAGCATTAAAGCTGCTGTCCGCCATCAGGAGCGGCAGGGCCCGCCTGGGCGATCTGGAGGGCTTGCTGACCCTGATCAACAGGCTGCACCTTTCCTGCCACTGTGGCCAGGGGAAACGCGTGGCACCGGAAGTAATGGCCATCTTGCGGGAAAACAGGGACGATTTTGTTGTACACATTGAAAACCGGGTCTGTCCCGCTTCCGAATGTTCCCAGCTGGTGCTTGCACCCTGCCAGGCTACCTGCCCGGCGGGCATTGATATCCCCAATTATGTTGCCCTGGTTGGCGAGGGCAGGTATGCCGAGGCATTGCAGCTTATACTTGAGGATGTTCCCCTGCCCGGTGTTCTGGGACGCATCTGCGAGCATCCCTGTGAACGCGCCTGCCGCAGGGGTGAGGTTGACGCTCCCGTATCAATTTGTGCTTTGAAAAGGCTGGCCTACGACCGGGTAAGGGAATTAAGGAATAAGATAAACCTTTTCTCACCAAGGCCTGTCAGGAAGTCCGGCAAAAAAGTAGCGGTGGTGGGATCCGGTCCCGCCGGGCTTTCCTGCGCTTACTTCCTGGCCAGGAGAGGTTATTCCGTAACCATTTTCGAGGCCATGCCCGAGCCGGGGGGAATGCTGGCTTACGGCATTCCCCCGTACCGGCTCCCCCGGGATGTTCTCCGCGATGAAATAGCCCGCATCCAGGCCCTGGGGGTGGAGATAAGGTTAAACAGTCCGGTTAATGGTGAAAACGGCATTGCCCGGTTGCTGGAAGAATATGCGGCGGTATTCCTGGGTACCGGGGCCTGGAAAGGTTCCATCCCCATGCCAAACCATAACTTGTATGACGGGGTTATGGATGGGGTAACCTTTCTCAGGCTGGTAAATCAGAGCCTGCTTGAGGGAAGCGGCCGTCCCGCAGTGGAAGTCGGCGGCAAAAAAGTGGTTGTGGTTGGCGGCGGCAATGTGGCCATTGACGCGGCCCGCGTGGCCCGCCGTTTGGGTGCCCATGAGGTAAGGATTATTTATCGTCGCTCCCGCCAGGAAATGCCGGCCCTGGATGAGGAAATTGAGGCCGCTGAAAGGGAAGGGATTATCCTGGATTATCTCATTTCCCCCACCGGCCTGGGAGGCAGTGGTCGCCGCCTCCAGTATATTGAATGTATCCGGAATATGCTCAGCGAGCCCGACGCTACGGGCCGGCGCTGGCCGGTGCCGGTGAAAAATTCGGAGTTCAAACTGGAAGCTGACATGGTAATTTTTGCTGTGGGCCAGAAGCCGGATCTCTCTTTTCTTTCCGGAGGAGCGGACCCGGTGCAGGTGCAGGTATCCCGCGACCGCATAGTTGTTAACCCGGATACCATGGAAACTTCCCTTCCGGGAGTTTTTGCCGGCGGTGACGCGGTTACGGGCCCTGCCAGCGCTATCAAGGCCATTGCTGCCGGCAAGCGGGCGGCAGCAGCTATAGACGCTTATTTGCGCGGCGAAAAGCCTTCCGCGGCCATCAAGTACCCGGTAAAAAGAAAAGTGGCCGTCCTCATGCAGACGACCGCCCGGGAAAAGAGTTGCTCACGGGCGCACACCTTTGATAACCAGTATTTACCTGAAAAACAGGAGACGTTTGAAGAAGTGATGAAAGGCCTTGAGCCTGAGACCGCGGCTCTGGAAGCGGCCAGGTGTCTGCGGTGCGACCTCTGCATTGCCTGCGGTAAATGTGCCGATACCTGCCGTAAGGTGGGGGCGGAGGCCATTCAACTGGGTTATGTTGAAGGCGGTGAAGGACAGTTAACGGATTTTGAGCGCCCGGCTGCCAGATGCATCGGGTGCGGCAGCTGTTCCGTAAATTGCCCGACCGGGGCCATTACCCTGAAAGACGAGGGCGGGTTCAGGGAAATTCGCATGTGCGGTAGTTTGATGAACCGTGTGGAATTGATAACCTGCCGTATATGCGGGCAATCCTTCGCTTCATCCAGGCACCTGGACTTCATACGGGAGCGCTTAAAAGGTTATCCCGGGCACCTTCATGAGGCTGCCGAAATATGTCCTGCCTGTCTGCGACGGGAATGGGTCGATCAAATCCACGGCATGGGCTTCCCGCCTGCCGATTGGACAGAATTGCTTTCCAGGGCGGTGGAGCGGGAAGCTCCGGTACCGGTAATCCCGGAACTGGAAAAAGATATTTCCGGGCGTTTCCGGGTTTTCCGGGAAGAGCGGGAGGTCATGGAGAGTATACGGCCCCAGGTGCAGAAAATTCACGAGCTTGTGGGCGAATTATCGACTGTCATCCATGCGCCGGAGCGTTCCACCCTGGAAGCGGGCCGGGTTCTCAATATGATTACCGGTATAGCTGAACAGATGAACCTGCTGGCCCTCAACGCTTCCCTTGAGGCGGTCAGAATTGGCGGCCAGGGAAGGGAAGTTGCCGCTTTGATGGGTGAGATCCAGGAACTGGCTTCCCGGTCTGCCCGCGTGGCGACGGAAATAGGTATTTTCATTCAAAAAGTAAAGCAGGAGACATCTCCTGTGGCCGGAAACGGCAATTCCGCCGCCGGGGAAAATCTGGTTTTTACCCTGGAAACCAGGCAGCAATTTAATATTATTGTGCAGCATGTGGAAAATGTTGTCCGGCAGGTGGGACGGGTAGCCAGTTTGGCCGTTGAAATAGGCACCGGACATGAGGAGACTGTTTCCGCAGAAGAGAAAACGGCCTGATAAGACTTCACCCGGAGCGCTTGCATGTGCTCCGGGTGATCCCTATTTTCCTTGAATTGTATTGATTGAGTGAGGCGATGGTATGGTATTATTTAACAGCATCAAGACCCGCATTTTAATACCCATGCTGGTGTTGCCGGCCCTGGGTTTCGGGTTGCTGGCTTTTTATAGTTATACCCATGCAAAAAATATGATTGTCCAGCAGGAAAAGCAACATATTCAGTCCATTCAGGCTTTTGTGGAAAATGATCTGGCCGAAACCACCCGGCGTATTCGACTGGGGATTGAAAGTGTGGTCAATAACCCCCAGGTACAGGAGGCGTTTGCGGCCAGGGACAGGGACAGGCTGGCCGCCCTCACCTCTCCCATCTGGGAAAAAGTTAAGGCGGAAGGAATCGATCAGTTCCAGTTTCACCTCCCGCCGGCCACAGCTTTTCTGCGCCTGCATATGCCCGAAAAATTTGGCGATGATCTTTCATCCTTCCGGGCCACGGTAGTAGAAGCCAACCGGAGTAAAGAGGTGGTGGCCGGTCTGGAAGAAGGGCGGGGAGGTTATGGTTTCCGGGTGGTGGTGCCGGTATTTTACCGGGGACAGCATGTGGGCAGCGCCGAGTACGGCCAGGGCTTTAACCAGGCCCTGCTGGACAAATGGAAGGCAAAGCTGGGTACGGAATTTTTTGTTTACCGGCGCGGGGACAGGGGTATATCACTGGTGGATAAAAGCAACCTCCTGGCCGCCACGGAGGAGAAAGATACATATCCCGTTGAGGAAAGTTTAATTAAAACCTGCCTGGAACAGGGGAAAATGCAGGTGACATACATAAACGGCGGCCGCCAGGCGGTGCAGTTGCTTCCTTTAAAGGATTATTCCGGAGCTACCGTTGCCTATGCCAAGATAATAATAAACAGGGCCGACGTGCTTGCCAGGCTGAACGCCACCCTGTATAACCAGCTTCTCATATTCTCGATTATCGGTGTCCTGATACTTGCCGTTATATATCTGCTCCTTCAGCGCTCGTTAAATCCCATTACCGTACTGGCAGGTGAAATGGTCCGTGCGGGTGAGGGTGATCTTACAGTTTCCCCGGACTGCTCTTCCCGGGATGAGGTGGGGCGGCTGACACAAAGCTTTTGTAGCATGATTGAAAATATCCGCTCCCTGGTTGGCCAGGCCCTTGACACTGCCAGCCGGCTTTCGGCATCCGGGCAGGAGCTTTCCCTTTCCATGCAGCAGGTCTCTGCGGGTGCCCAGGAGACGGCGGGTATTGCCGATAACCTGGCCCGGGTGGCCGGCCAGTTAAATGAAGGAGTGGAGGATTTGGAGAAGAACGTCCACCACGCTTCCCGGTCGGCCCGGGCAGGTGAAGAGGCCATGGAACGGTTGCGCTCCCAGATGGAAGTCAACCAGAACCAGATCAGCGAACTATCTACCGTTATTCATGATCTGGGCCGTCGTTCCCGGGAAATAGGACGGATAGTGGAATTGATCGCCGATATTGCCGACCAGACCAACCTGCTGGCTTTAAACGCTTCCATTGAGGCAGCCCGGGCCGGGGAGCATGGAAAAGGCTTTTCCGTGGTGGCCGATGAAATACGCAGGCTGGCCGAACAATCAGCCCGCGCGGTTACCGAGATAGGAGTTTTTATTGAAGAGGTACAGCGGGAAACGGCCCGCGGGGTCAGCAATGTGGAGAAGAGCGTGCAGAGCATGGGCGAGGGCGCCCGGCTGGCCGCTGAAACAGGGAAGCACTTCATGTCCATTGTTCAGCAGGTTGAAAACATTGTCCGGCAGGTGGAGCGGGTGGCCGGTGCTTCCGGGGAAGTTAGCGCGGCCAGCCAGGAAGTGGCGGCCGCAGCCAGCGAGCAGTCGGGCGCAGTGGAGCGGATAGCCCGGGCAGCTGGGGAACTATCTTCCCTGGCCGCGGAACTGGACTCCCGCGTTCGCCGCTTCAAGTTACATTAACCCGGGTCGACTTCATCGTAAGATAGGGTTGTCACCCTGGTAAATTCGCCCCGTTTCTTTTCTTCTTCAGTAGCCGGTTGTTCTAAAAGATCTTCATTTCCCGGAGCAAACCGGGGTTCTTTTTTCATAGGAACGGGAGGTGTTTTCTTCCTGGCTTTCATTGGGCATCCCAAAATATATTCTCCTTCCGGTTCCGCCCTTTATTCATTAATTTTATTCAGGCGCCGGGCTGCAGCCAGCAGCTGTTCTGCCCGGCGCACAATGGGCAGCTCCACCATTTTCCCTTCAACCTGAATGACACCGCTGCCCGCAGCCCGGGCACGGGTAAAGGCAGCAACTACTTTTTGGGCCCAGGCGATTTCCTCGTCGCTGGGAGTAAAGATTTCGTTTACCGGTGATACCTGGGCGGGGTGGATAACCAGCTTGCCCTGAAAACCCAGCCTGCGGGCGCGGCGGGCGTCTTCCATCAGGAAGGAGATATCTTTGAAGTCGGGATTTACGGTGTCCAGGGGTGGGGCGATACCCGCTGTCCGGGAAGCTACCACCAGCTGGTTGCGGGCGAAAAATAACTCCTCCCCTTCCCGGGAATAAGGTACCCCGATATCCATGGTATAGTCATTGCCTCCAAAGGCCAGGCAGATTACCCGGGGGGCGGCGGCAATTTCCCCGGCCCGGGCAATGCCCCGGGCGCTTTCAATAAAGGGAATTAGTTTGATCTGGCCGGGAGGCAGACCATTTTGCTGTTCCAGCAAAGACAGCAACCAGTCTACCCGGCCTACATCTTCCCCGGATTCAGCCTTGGCCAGCATCAGCCCTGCTACGGGTAAGCCAACCACGGCCTGCAGATCGCGCAGGATATGGGGTGAGGTCACGCCGTTAATGCGGACAAAAGCGGGAATGGGACGGGGAACGCTTAAGAGTTGAACTGCCAGCTGGCGTGCCTGTTCCTTACGGGTTTCTGCCACAGCGTCCTCCAGGTCGATAATAACTGCGTCGGCACCGGCTGCAAAAGCCTTTTCTCCCTTCCTGGGGTCGTCGCCGGGAGTAAAAAGAAGAGTGCGCAGCGGAAACATTGAAAATACACCATCCTTTATAAATTATTACCGGAGCATTGGACACAATCTTTTGACACGGTACGGTTCGGGTAAGTAAAATTATCTCGGACTTGTTTGAGGGAATATCAGTGGCATGGATTGGATATCAAAGCAAGCTGCTGCATCTGCTTCTGCGGAGCACCGGCAGTATATGTACTTTTCAGAGAATTTCTTTTATAATTACGGGATAACTACCAGCCCGGGTTGTTAAGCGATGTCCCGGAAGAGGTTGCTTCCCCGTTTATGACCGGGGTATTATGGAATTAAGTTCGTCGGGGGAAGGTTATTTCCTTTCGGAATAGCTGATAACCTGCCGCATGATTTGCAGTGGCGGGTGGATGGAGGTGTGGGTTTTGCGGGAGATTGCCCTGCCGGATTTTATAGGCGAGTCGGAACACGGGATGATTGTGATGGTATCGGCGCTGGAAGATGAGCTTGAGCCGCTGTTCCAGCGCTTCCACCGGGGGGAAAATGTTCCTTACCGGTTTGGATGGCAGCTGGTACCCCTTGATGCCCAGAACTACCTGGTGACCCTGGATTTGAACTGGGATGGGGGAAACGAAGTGGCCATTGGTTTTACCCCGGAAATGTGGGGCATCCTGCCTGCCGTGCGGCATAAAGACCTGACCGTAATTACCGATTGGGAACTGGTGGGTCAACAAACGGAGATTTCTCCGGCTAAATCCCTGGTTATCCGCCAGGCCTATCGCGGTTTTGACGAGCTAATCAGGCAGGTAGCCCAGATATTACCTCCCCTGCAGGGGTCCCATCCCGGCGAGAAGCTGGAAAAACTCCAGGAAATTCTGGCCGGGTGCGTGGATCCCGGACAGCTCCATTAAATTGCGAAAAGAATAACCCGGCCTTTCCCGGGGTCAAACTACTGGAGCAGGGAGGCCGGGTTTATGCTTGTTTCCGTTTACCGTACGGTACTGATTTATTTTGTTGTTCTGCTGGTAGTGCGCCTGATGGGAAAGCGGGAAATAGGGCAGCTTTCACCCTTTGATTTCGTGGTGGCCATCATCGTCGCTGAGCTGGCGGCTATTCCCATGGAGTCCACCGCTTTTCCCCTGTGGAAGGGGATTATTCCCCTGGTTACCCTGGGTGTTCTGGAGGTTGTTTTAAGCTACCTGGCCCTGCACAGTCCTTTCTTGCGCCGGTTGCTGGACGGTGAACCCCAGGTGGTAATCAGGAACGGGCGCATAGTCAAGGAAGAGTTGCGCCGGGCGCGTTACAATTTGAACGACCTTCTGGCCCAGCTCAGGGAGAAGGGTATCTTTAATGTCGAAGACGTGGAATTCGGCGTTCTGGAGACGTCGGGCAGGTTGAGCGTGCTCCCCAAATCCCAGAAGCGTCCCGTTACTCCCGAAGACCTGGGCCTGTCTACCGGTTACGAAGGTTTGCCCACCATCCTGGTTATGGACGGGCAGGTATTGAGGGAAAACCTGCGCGTGGTCGGCCTCGATGAAACCTGGCTGAAGGAGCGCCTGGCCGCGTACGGTTTGAAGCCGGAACAGGTGTTTCTGGTTACCCTGGGCACCGATGGCCGGCTGTTTATTAATGAAGGTTGATGCCGGCGGCGGGTTCCGGGCGGGGTGCACTTATCCGGCATGCGGCGGCTGCCAGCGGCGGGCAAAACCCTGGGTCAGCCGGTCGATAACAATTGCCATGGCCACTATTGCCAGGCCGGCCTCAAATCCCTTACCCACGGCAACCCGGTTGATTGCCAGCAGCACGTGTTCGCCGACCCCTCCGGCCCCGATCATGCTGGCAATGACTACCATGGCCAGCGCCATCATCGTTGTCTGGTTGACCCCGGCGAGGATTGCGGGCATCGCCAGGGGCAGTTTCACTTCGTACATCAACTGCCAGGAGGTGGCGCCAAACGCCCTTGCCGCTTCCAGTATGGTTTCCGAGACCTGGCGGATACCCAAACTGGTGAGCCGTACTACCGGCGGGGCAGCGTAAATAACGGTAGCGATCACTGCTGGTACCTTGCCCAGGCTGAAAAGCATCATGGCCGGGATCAGGTAGACAAAGCTGGGCATGGTCTGCATGGCGTCCAGAAGAGGGGTTGTAATGGAGTTCACCCGCCTGGATTCAGCCATGATAATGCCCAGCGGGATACCCAGGACTAACGAGATTATGACGGAAGTAATTACAATGGCAAGCGTTTCCATGGCAGCTTCCCAGAGGCCAAATACCCCGATGCTGAGCAGCAGGATAAGCAGGCCGGCGGTGTTCAGCAGCTTGCGTCCCTGATACCAGCAGATACCTGCAACCAGGGCAATCCAGAACCACCAGGGGATGAATAGTAAAATGGCCTGGATCTGGAGTAAAGTTTTCAGGATGATGTTGCTCAGCGAGGAAAAGAAGGTTCCCCACTGGACGGTGATCCATTTTACAAAGGCGTCGATGTAAGGAGCGATATGAAATTGTAAACTGGCGGGGAACAAGCCCTATCACCTCCCTTAGCCGGCGATGAATTTCCGTCCTGCCGTGTGGGCAAGCTTTTCAACACGCTTGTCAGCAGTGCCGGACATAAGCATGAACCGTCGTTCGTCCTGGACAAAGCGGCGCACGTAATCGTTTGCCGGGTGCATGATTATCTCCTGCGGCCTGCCGATCTGGACAAAGGTGCCCTGCTGCATCACCGCCATCCGGTCTCCCATCCGGAGGGCCTCATTAAGATCATGGGTTACAAATACAATTGTTTTGCGAAGTTCTTTCTGGAGGCGGAGCAGTTCATCCTGCATCTCCCTGCGGATGAGAGGATCAAGGCCGCTGAAGGGTTCGTCCATTAACAGCAACTCGGGGTTTTGAACCAGTGCCCGGGCAATACCCACCCGCTGCTGCATGCCGCCGGAGAGGGCGGCGGGGTAACGTGTTTCCCAGCCTTCCAGCCCCACCTGCCT
Source organism: Desulfofundulus thermocisternus DSM 10259 (assembly GCF_000686645.1). NCBI lineage: Bacteria > Bacillati > Bacillota > Clostridia > Eubacteriales > Peptococcaceae > Desulfofundulus > Desulfofundulus thermocisternus. The sequence goes on along the minus strand of NZ_JMLG01000001.1, from coordinate 292,153 downwards.
GATGGCCTCTCTGGCTGCCGATTCCCGTTCTTCACGGTCGACGCCGCGCAGCTTCAACCCGAAGGCGACGTTTTCCAGCACTGTGCGGTGGGGCAGTAATCCGTAATGCTGAAAAACCATGGCCACGCGTGTCCGCCGGAACCGGTTCAGCTGGTGTTCATCCATGGATGTCACTTCTTCGCCCCCAACTTTGATCTTCCCCGCGGTTGGTTCGATCAGTCTCAACAGGCAGCGAATTAAGGTGGATTTGCCGCTTCCGGATAGCCCCATAATCACAAAAACTTCACCCCGGGCGACCTTAAACGAAATATCACAGACTGCCGCCACCGCTCCTTTTGCTATTGCTTCTTCCAGGGAAAAGGGTTTGGTCAGGTCTATGTTCCTTTCATGGGGACCGTATATTTTCCACAAGTGTTCCACTTCAAGAAGGATATCTGTACCGGAACTCATGCTATTTCACCTCATTCAAGGCTCTGGAGACGCGGTCGGCAACGTCTTGGGGGACCCATTGTTTCCAGTGCTCCGGGTATTGTTTGAGGAACCAGATAGCGGCTGCCTTCGCATCATCGCCATGATCATGCATGTAAGCCAGGGCTTCGTTGGTTTGTTCAAGAGTGGTGCGGTAGTTTTTAAGAAATTCAACCACTTCAGGTGCGGTTTTTTCCAGGCTGCTGTTTATGGCCACCGTGACCCTGCACGAAGGGAAGGCACAACCGCGATCGGAATTCCACCTTTCATTACTGTAGGGCGGCTCTTCCAGCATGGTCATGTCCAGCTTGCCCATGATCCATGTGGGTTCCCAGTAATAACCAAGCCAGGGTTTTCCCTGTTCATAGGCCGTGACAATGGAAGTGGCCAGTGCCGTATCGGAGCCGGTAATAAAGTTGTTGAAATACCTGTCAAGCCCGTAGGTCTTCAGCTTTTGCGTGTTTATGTCCGTGACCACCCATCCCGGTGGGCTGTTGTAAAACCGGCCTTTTTCCGGCTGTTCCGGGTCCTTAAATAACTCCCAGTACCTGGGCAGGTCTTCTACCGACTTGAGCTCCGGAGCCAGCGGCTTAATTCCGCGTGCCGGATCTCCTTTAATCACATATGTCGGTACGTACCATCCCTGGGGGGCATCGGGGAAATTTGTCCCCAGTTCTTTAACGGCGCCGGAATCCAGCGCTTTCTGATACGCTTCGCGAACATTGTCGACCCATATCTCCATGGTTACATCTACACTTCCTTTTTCCAGCCCCTGAAGAATGGGTATGGTTTCCCCGAACATATAGTTGACCGGGTAACCGTAACCGTGCTCAATGATAAAAGCGGCGATGCGGTTATGAATCTGCACGCTGTCCCAGCTGAAGTCTCCAAAAACGATTTCAGGCTTGTTTTCCCCAGTTGTGCTCTGGTTGCCGGAAGCGCTGCACCCCGCCGCAAGCAGAATAACAATTAAGAGGAGTGAAGTTAAAGTAATAAAACGGTGCCGGAAATAGCGGGGGTTTTTCTTTTTCCACATGAGCGACCCTCCAATCTTTATTTGATTGAAATACTGGTGTAGTGATAGCAGCAGGGATGGTAAGGGAGAGGTGGTTTAAGGATCAGGAAACTTTTCATCACTGACAAAATACATTCTGTGGACAAGTTGTCTGTTAAAATCTTACTAAAAAATTTATTACATGTCAATTAATCATTCAAAAAATTAACCCATTTTAAAAGGAATCTGTCTGGAGAAGTAGAAATTACCGGATAAAAATGAAAAAGCGGGGGCAAGGGCGGTGTTTGAAATTTCAAGGCGACATCAGCTGATTATTTTGATCATTGCCGCCGTACTGATTTTTGGTGGGGGATACCGCTACGCCTTGTGGCAGCAGGGGTCGAGCCTTGAGAAACCGGTGCTGGAGCAGCCGGAGTCCCGGGAAAATCCGGCGGGGGAAGGGGAGATGCTTGTCCATGTTGCCGGTGCCGTGGAAAAGCCGGGAGTATACCGCCTGTCACCCGGCGCCAGGGTGCAGGACGCCATTAAAATGGCCGTTGCTCTTCCCGAGGCGGACCTGGATATTTTAAACCTGGCTGCTCCTTTAACGGATGGTCAAAAAATTGTTGTGCCGTTAAAACAAGCGGGTAACGATGCCGTTGTTATGCCCGGGCAGGGCCTGTCCCGCCCCGCTCCTGTAAGTGCTACTTCGTCCGGAAACCCCTTTGCCCGGCCGGTAGTTGACCCGCGGGTTTCCGGGAGCGGCGGCTCACTGGTAAATATCAATACGGCCAGCCAGGAGGAGCTGGAAACCCTGCCCGGGATCGGGCCCTCCCTGGCCCAGCGCATCATCCAGTACCGGGAAACCAGCGGCCCCTTTAAAGTGCCCGAAGACATTAAAAATGTATCGGGCATTGGAGAAAAAAGGTATGAACAGCTGAAGGATTACATAACGGTTTATTAGATATTGTTGCAAAATATTCAGGTCAGCGGTCCTCCCCCGTCGCTCCTTGCTGCGGGCTAAACGGAGCGTAATTTGCACTGCCTTTTGTTAGCCCCGGCGGTGTCGTGTTTCGTTGCCGGCCTTCAGTAACGTCGCTCCTTGGGGAAGGCCGCCATCCATCCAGTTCCGGTTTTTCGACGGTATCCCAATTAACCATATTAACTGTTTTCGTTGATCTGGTTTTTCAGGAGGGAATTTTTGTGTTCGTTCCCGTGGCAAGTCTTATTCCTGATCATGCTAGCCTGCAGAACAATATGCCTGGCGGGATTTCCGCTGCCCCGGATCAAGCCTTTGCCTTCATGCTGGCCTCTGCTCTGGAATCGTCTTTGAAAAATGAAAAGACCGGTGAGGGAAAACAGGTTGCTGGTGATATTTCCCCCCTATCAATAACGCTTTTCTTTTTACTGCTTGGGGCAGGGAACGGGGAAATCTTACCTCTATGGACAGCTTTGAGCTTATTGCTGTCCGGGGAGGGAAACAGGGAGCAAAAACCGGCTGCTGCCGGCAGCAACGAGCGACCGTCCGGGGCCGGTAGGTATGATGCCCTGTTCGACCGGGTGGCGGCAAAATATGGCCTTGAACCGGCCCTGCTCAAGGCGGTGGCCAGGGTGGAATCGAGCTTCAATCCCCATGCCGTTTCCCCGGCCGGTGCGGTAGGGTTGATGCAGCTTATGCCGGCCACGGCAGCAGCCATGGGGGTGCGCAATCCCCTGGACCCCGGGGAGAATTTAGAGGGTGGGGCGCGCTATTTGAAATCCTTGCTGGAGAAGTTTAACGGGAATGTTGAGCTGGCCCTGGCCGCTTATAATGCCGGTCCGGGAGCAGTGCAGCGTTATGGCGGCATACCTCCATACCGCGAAACGCAACAGTACCTCCAGCGGGTTGCTGCTGCAAGATACGAGTTCCTGGTTTGAGGTTATCAATATTTTCAGGAGGAAACGGTTACCCCGGATTGAAGGGTAAAAAAGCAGGGTAGGGCTTTGGTATGAAGCCCTACCCTTATCAACTAAAAGTCATCCTTTAAATTTAAGAGAGCCTTGCGGTCACCCTCTTCAGCCAGCGCTTCCTCCCCTGCTTTTACCAGCTTGCGAACCATATTGCCGCCTATTTTGCCCGCTTCCCGTACGGTTAATTCATCCCCGGCATTGGCCAGATCATCTTCCAGCCCCAGTTCCTTGGCCGTTTCCCACTTAAGCCTGTCCAGTTGCCTTTCTGTACGCAGTTTATCGTTATCCTTCTTGTGTCCCATATAATAATCACCTCAGGATTAGAATGCTTCAGCGGTCCGGTTATATACAAGAAAAAATTTTTATCTGCTGGTAAAGCCATAAAATTTTTCAACGTTTTTACCCTGTAAAAAATAGATTTCCCAACTGAAAGATGATGCATATGACGACAGGAAATGAGGTAGAGGCCGAGAACAGTTTATAAAAAGTAATGCCCTTTTTTTAGAGGTGTGATCATTGGTTTCCAGGCCCCTGGTTTTTTTGACCCTCGCTTTTGCAGCCGGTATTTCTCTGGCGGAAGCCCGGGAGTGCCACCCGGGTGTGGCCTTTTCGCTTTGTCTTATCCTTTTGCTGGCGGCCGTGGTGGGGTATTTTTTTCACTGGTCTTTTAACCGGTGGATCATGCTGGCCCTGTTTCTGGCCCTTGGTTTCACTCTGGCCACGGTGGAAAAAGGCAGGGTCAGCCCTGTCCTTGATGAATATACCGGGCACTGGGTAACTCTGGAGGGCGTGGTCAGCCGGGAGGCTGATATCCGCCCGGACCGGGTTTACTACTGGCTGGAAGCCCGTAGAATATCTATGGGGCGGGAAACCCTGGAACTGCAGACGCCGGTTCTGGTGCGGGCTGACGCTCCCGGTCCTGTTTATTCCTACGGGGATTACCTTAGCCTGCATGGCCTGCTGGTTCGTCCGCCGGATGCAGGTAACCCGGGAGAATTTGATTACCGTGCCTACCTGGCACGCCGGGGTGTGGGGGCAATTCTCATTGTACGCGAGCCGGCTTCCATACAGAAAAAGGGTACCGGCGGGAACCCGGTTGTGCGGGGAATCCTGCGGTTGAAGGAAAAACTCCTGGCGGTGAGCCAGGCAACCCTGCCTCCAGAAAAGGCCGCCCTTATAAACGGCATCGTTTTTGGCAGCCAGGGGCAGATAGATCGCAAGACGTGGCAGCTTTTCAGCGAGTCCGGTGTGGTGCATATTCTGAGCGTCAGCGGGCTGCATGTGGGTCTTGTTCTGGCCGGGGCGCTGGCCCTGGTCAGGCTGGTACGCCTGCCCTTTAACCTCACCGCCCCCCTTGTTAGCGTTGCCCTGCTCCTGTACGCCATCTTATGCGGCCTGGGCCCGGCGGTAACCCGCTCTACAATCATGGCCCTTATGTTTCTATGGGCCCACCACCTGGACCGTTCCCGGGACTGGCCCACCACCCTGGCTGCGGCAGCCCTGGTCAGCCTGATCGTCAGGCCCCTCTCCCTCTATGACATCGGGTTCCAGCTTTCCTTTGCTGCCACCTGGGGCATCCTCTACCTGGGACCGGTGCTGGACGGGCTATTAAAAAATGTCATCCGGCATACGTGGTTAAGGGCGGCCCTCTGGGTTTCCCTGGCCGCCCAGCTGGCCACCCTGTCCCTGACTGCCCGGTACTATAACCTGGTTTCCCCGGTATCCTTACTGGCCAACCTGGCGGCAGTGCCCCTCACCGGAATGATTCTCGCCCTGGGCACGGCCTCTTCCCTTCTTGGCCTGGTTGTTCCCGCCCTGGCCGGCTTCATAAACATCAGCACCTCTTTGCTCCTGGACCTGTTTATAAAGCTGGTATCCCTCTGCCGGGCCCTGCCCGGTTCGGTAATCTACGTTCCCACGCCGCCTTTTTTCCTGGTGGTGGCCTGGTATCCCCTTTTGTTTTTGGGAGTTTTGCTTGTCTCAAACGAGGGCCGGGCCGCTTTGCGCCAATTTTTCAGCCGCCATCACCGCTTATTGCCGGTGGTTTTCATGGGCGGAGGACTTTTGATATCTATTTTTCTCTTTAAAAGTCCCGGGGAAAAACAACTGGTGGTCCATTTCATCGATGTGGGCCAGGGGGACAGTATTCTCGTCCAGACTCCCGGCGGCAAGAACATGCTGGTGGATACCGGGGGCTGGCCGGGGGAACTGGAAACGGGGGAAGGGGCGGGGGAAAAGGTGGTGGTACCCTACCTGCGCCGCCTGGGCGTCAGGCACCTGGACGTGCTGGTGCTCACCCATCCCCACGAAGATCATGCCGGGGGAATGAAGGCGGTGGTTGAAGCCTTTCCGGTGGATCTGGTCCTGGTGTCACCGGTGGGCGGGACGGGGAATCATCCTGCAACTTCCCGCCAGCAGAATAATGACGGAGTTCCTTTAGCCTACAAGGCAACCATTGCCGGGTTGGCCGCCCGGGGCGTGCCGGTAAAAGCGGTGGCGGCCGGAGACCGCCTGCACCTGGACCCGGCCCTGGAGATACGGGTGCTGGGGCCTCCCCGCCCGCTGCTCACCGGCACCCGATCCGATCTCAACAATGCTTCGGTGGTACTGCGGGTCCAGTACGGAGAAAAAGTGCTGCTGCTTACCGGGGATATGGAGGTGGAAGCCCAGCAAGCGTTGGTAAACAGAGGGGTTGACCCGGGGTGCAGCGTGCTCAAAATACCCCACCACGGCAGCCGTTACCTGCTCCCCTCTTTCCTGGAAAAAACATACCCGGAGGTGGCGGTGATATCCGTGGGGCGGCACAACAATTTCGGGCATCCCGCCCCGGAAACCCTGGAACACCTGGCCCGGCTGCCGGTTAAGGTTTACCGCACCGACCTGGACGGGGCGGTTATTCTCCGCACGGACGGCAAACGTATCCTTGTCCGGACGGGCCGCCTGCGCCAGGCGGCTTAATTAATAATTTTGTAAGCTGGCCATAATTGATGCCGGGCTGGGGCCCAGTGCCCCCGACCTGATCGGCAATTTGAAGAAGCTTGCCTTCGACCCCTTTACAGTGAAATATCTTATAGCGACGCACGGTCACATCGACCATACGGGAGGGCTGGCTTATCTTAAAGAGAAATTACGGGCCGAAGTGGTGGCCCATGAGCTTGAGCTCCCGGAGTAGAAGGGAAAAATATTGTGCTGACCGCAGCAAGTTATTATTTTTTATTTTATATTTTTATCCACGGCAGGAAAAGTGTTGTCGATGTCCAATAAGGTAAAAGAGCCTGGAGGTGGATGCTGCCTGCTGATGAGTTGTAATTAATCGCTATAATTTTTTATATATTCTAATGAGTAACGTTAAACATATATGTGAAGGTGTAAACATTCACAAGTAAAAATTATATCGTTCCTACTGTTCAGCCTGTAGTCGATCATCTTCTGGTCTCTGTAATAAGCACTGCTTTATAAGGAAACGGCTGCGGGGAGGGAAAGGCCGATGACTTCAAAAGAAAGGCTTCAAAGACTGAGCGTGCTCGCCGGGGTCGTCATGGTGTTGTTTGCCATTTGCTTTTTTCAGCTGGTCTACCTCCACCTGGCTTTCCGGCAGACGGAGCGGGCTTTTAGCGAGAGGATGGAGAAGCTGATCCTGTCGTCCCGGCTGGTGGAACTCACTTCCCGCAGAACACTGTCACAGTCGGATCAGGAGCTGATGCGGTCTTATGCCCGGCGCCTGGCCGGGCTGACCCGCACACGCCAGGGCCAGCAACTCTCCCGGGATCTTGCTGCAGCCGTTGATCTTTTTCTTTCCCGGCCTCCAGAAGAGCGTGCCGCGTTCCGTGCCGAGCTCGAGGATTTAGCCCTGGAAAATGACAATTATCAGCGCAGCAGGTTGAAGGAAGAAATTTTGCTGTCCAATAGGGATTTCCAGCGCCTCTTCAGGGTTGTGGCAGCTACCAGTGGAAGTGCGTTTTTAGTGAGTGTAATTATAATGGTTTTGTTCTGGGTCTGGCTTTTACGCCAGAGCGAGGTGAACCGCCTGGTGGTCAGATGTACCCGCAACGGCGTGCTGGTTGGTGACCGCCGCGGCAGGATAGCTCTGGCCAACCCGGTTTTTGCCGGTCTGGCGGGTAAGACCCCCGGAGAGCTGGCGGGGCGTCCCCTGGAAGCTGCAGGACCGACGGGAGCGCTCCTGGCCCGCCGCATCGAAAGAGGTGAAGAAGTGACCGGGCGGGAAGTCTTGTGGCAGACCCCCGACGGGTGTACGAAATGTTTCTCCGTGGACGTGATTCTCTTGAAAGAGCGGGATGACCGGGTGCGGGGCGGCGTGGCCGTGTTGAGGGACATCACGGCCCAGTGGCTCGCACAGCAGAGGGCGGAGGAGGAAAAAGCCGCCTTGAAGGAGCTGGCCAGGCGTGATGGGCTCCCGGGCTTTTAAACCACAGGGCGCTGATGGAACATCTGGAAGTTCTGGTGGCAAAAGCGCTGCGTGAACAACAGCCCCTTGCCCTCATCATGCTCGACCTGGATTACTTCAAGATATACAACGACACCCTGGGCCACCTTGCCGGTGACGGGCTCCTGCGTGAATTTGCCCGGCTGCTGGAGAAGAACGTGCGCTCAGAGGACCTGGTGGCCAGGTACGGCGGTGACGAGTTTGCCGTGGTACTCCCCAATACCGACGGGGTAAGTGCCTTTCAAATTGCCGAAAGGCTGCGGAAGCAAATTGAAGCCCACCCCTTCCCGGGGAGGGAGGTACTGCCCGGGCACTGCCTGACCGTATCCATCGGGGTAGCCGACACCACCTGTGCAGGGGTGAGCTCGGCAAGCCTGCTGGTTAAGGGCGCGGACGAGGCCCTCTATGTGGCAAAGCTGGGTACACGCAACCGGGTGGAGCTCTACCACAGTGCGCTCTCCGAATTGAAAGAAACCGTGCGGGCGGAACAGAGGGAGGCCCTTCTGGTCGCTGTGCGCACAAACCTTCTGTTTTTGCACATGCGGGATCAGTATACTTACAACCACTCCGAGAGGGTTAACAGATATACGCGGTTAATTGCCCGGGAAATGGGTCTTTCTCCCGATGAAATGCGGATGTTGTGCATGGGAGCCGTGCTTCACGACATCGGCAAGGTATGCGTTCCCCCGCAAATACTCACCAAATAAGGGCCCCTGGATCCGGAGGAGTGGGAGGAGGTGAAAAAGCACCCGCAGTACGGGGAGGGAGTGCTGTCACCTTTTTCTCTTCCCCGGCCGGTGATCGAGATCGTGCTGCATCATCACGAACGTTATGACGGCGGAGGTTACCCCGCAGGCTTAAAAGGTGAGAAAATACCTCTTTTTGCCCGCATTGTTAGCGTGGCCGACGCCTTTGACGCCATGACGGTGGACCGGCCCTACCGCCGGGCACTTTCCATCCCCGCTGCTCTTCGGGAACTGCGCTGCAATGAAGGATCCCAGTTCGACCCGGAAGTGGTTCAAAGATTTGTCCGCGCAGTAGAAGAAGGAGCACTGGAGGAGAGCCGGTCCGGGGCTTCATCGCCGGAAAATAAGCAGGAACGGAGGGATGACATTTGTTCAAGCTGAAAGGACTCCGGGCACAGTTTTTAAGCGGCTTTGCCGTGGCTGCTCTTTTTGCTTTACTGGTCTGTAGTCTGGTCATATATCTGGTAGACCGGAGCCTGGCCGACCTGGATGAGGTGAAGACGGTCAACGAAAGGATTCAGCTGGCTTTTAAGGCTTCCGAGCTGGGCTATCAGAAAAGCAACTATGCCCGCGGATATCTCCTCTATGGCATTCCCGACTATTACAGCCAGTGGGAGGCTGCTACGGCCGAGCAGGCCAAAACCCTGGAGTACCTTTTAAGCATTACCCGCCGCGAGGAAAACAGAGTCCTGGTGCGGCAGATGATCGAAGCCAGCAGGCGTTACGACGATTTTGTGCGTGACCAGGTGATGGTCCCGGCCCGCTCGGGGAACCGTGAAGCGGCACTGAAAGCAGCCGCGGGCCGGGGAAAGGACCTGGCCGACGAAATGTTCCAAACAATCGAGAATTACCAGAGCAAGCGGGGCAATGAAATTGCCTCCCTGCAGGAACGGGTTATGGCCAGGGTTAAACCCGCCCGGGCTGCGGCCATAGGTTTTACTCTGGCCGGTCTGGTGGTGGGGGCAGGCCTTTGTCTCTGGCTGGCCAGCCGGGTGGCGCGGGCGGCCGCCACGCTGGCCTCCGCCGCTGCGGCTGCCGCTGCGGGAGAACTGACCGGCAGGGTAGAAATCCGGCGCAGCGATGAGATAGGTGAACTGGCTGCTGCCTTTAACCGGATGATCGAGCAACTCCGTACCCTGGTGGGTAAGGTAACCGAAACGGCCACCGAACTGGCCGCTCAAAGCCAGCAACTGGCTGCCAGTACCGAACAGTTGCAAGCGGTCACCCAGAACACGGCCGCTACGGCTGCCCAGATTTCCGCGGGTGCCCAGGAGGCTGCTGCCAGCAGCGAACAGGTGGCCAGGACTTCGGGCCAGGTAGAGGATGCGGCTAAAGAGGGTATCAAAGCTGTGGAAGCGGCCACGGTACGAATGGGGGAAATTGCCCGTATCGTCCAGCAAAACGGCAGGCTGATGCAGGTGCTCAGCGAACGTTCGGCACAAATCGGCAGCATCACCGAGACCATTGCCGGCATTGCCGACCAGACCAATCTGCTGGCGCTGAACGCCGCCATCGAGGCAGCCAGGGCCGGCGAGCACGGGCGCGGTTTTGCTGTGGTGGCCGAAGAAGTGAGAAAACTGGCCGAGAGCAGTGCCAGGGCGGCCGGGGAAATAGAACAGCTGGTCAAGTCCATCCAGCAGGATACCCGTCAGGCGGTGAAGGCAGTGGAGGAATCCTCCGCAGCCATGGAGCGGGGTGTGGAATCGGTAGAGGACACTGGAAAGAAGTTGCACGAGATCCTGACCCGGGTCGCCGAGGTTCTGCAGTCTATTCGTGAGGTGGCCCAGGTTGTCGAACAGTTCAGCAAGAGCAGCCAGCAGTTAAGCGGTGCCACCCAGGACATTGAACATGCCGTCCAGCAATCGTCACAGCTGGCGCAGGAACTGGCCAGGCGGGCGGAGAACCTGAACGCCGGGGTGAGTGTTTTCCGCCTGGCCTGAGGAGAGTAGATGGTGGCTATCATCTGGTTTAATTTTCATCTTCCAGACTTCCGTTCACCTTTTGCCGACAGCCCGCGGGAAATGTTCAGAATCCCACGGGTTTTTGCTTTTTAGGGTTAAATGATGGCCACTGATAGCCACGATGCTGTGCGGTTAAAATAAAGATAAAAAGAAGCAGGTGAAAATTTTTGTGGCTGTTCAAAAATCGCGGCAACAAGATTCCAGGATTCGGGTAAATGAAGAGGCATCTCTGGAACTGGCTCCGCGTTCGGGGGCCGTTCGGCTGGTAATGCCCGCAAGGGAAATAGGTACTGCGGGCATCATCATGATTGGCCTGTCCGGTGTTATTGGAGCAGGTATCTTTGTGGCCAGCGGGATTCCCATACGCATTGCCGGACCGGCGGCTATCATATCCTACCTGGCCGGCGCTATTATAGTTATACCGGTTATGCTTTACCTGGCCGAGATGGAGTCTGCCTGCCCATCCACAGGGGCTTTTAGTGATTACGCCAACCGCTTTCTGGGTCCTTTAATGGGATTTGTCACCGGGTGGATGTACTGGTCTGCGGGCGTGCTGGGTATGGCAACAGAGGTCACGGCTTCCGCACTGTTGATGCACTGGTGGCTGCCCGGCTGGCCGCTCTGGCTTTTCAGCCTGTTATTTTCCCTGTTGATCATTACCACTAACCTGCTGGACATTGGCAGGTTCACCAGCATTGAAGGGTTGTTTTCGGGCGTAAAAATACTGGCCCTGCTGGTGTTTATCCTGGCCGGGCTGGCCGTATTAACCGGGCTGTGGCCGGGTTTGGAGCCTGCTGGAGCTACAAATTATTTTGCCCATGGAGGGTTCTTCCCCCATGGCTTAAAAGGGGTTCTGGCTTCCCTTTTGCTGGTTGTTTTTGCCTATTCGGGTATTCAGGTGGTTTGTATGACGGCGGCACAGGCTACCAATCCCAGGCGTACCATACCCAGGGCCGTTGTGGGTACCGGGCTGGCCGTAACCTTTTTAAATACCGGTGCTGTTTTCCTGCTGGTTGGACTATTGCCCTGGTTTACTGTTCCGGTCAATTCCAGTCCCTTTGTCGTGGTTCTTGAAAAGTTGCACATTCCTTTTGGCAGTCATCTATTAAACGCTGTTATTATAACGGCTGTACTTTCCAGCATGAACACCACCATGTTTGGGGTTACCCGGATGCTAAAATCTCTGGCTGAGCGGGATGAGGCTCCCCGGTTTTTATTAAAGACAAACCGCCGGGGTGTTCCCACCAGGGCGCTGGCGGCCAGCGGCATATTTTTAAGCATTGCTGTCATCCTGGCTTATCTGCTTCCGCAGAAGGTATTTCTTTATGTGGCCAGTGCCAGCAGTTTTATTTCCCTCTTCAACTGGGTGGTAATAACAGTAACATATCTCAGCTTTCGCCGGAAGCTGCCGCGCCCGGGGGGGCCTTTTGTCCTGCCCGGTTATCCTTATTTGCCCCTGATGTCCCTTTTGCTTTTACTGGTTGTGCTGGCCTCGATTCCTCTTTCCCGCAGCCAGATTCCCGGGATGGTAAGCGGGGTTGTTCTGTCACTTGTGTATACCATGATATTTTTCCTTTTCATCAGGCGGCGCAGGGTGACCCCGCAGGTATAACATCATGCATCGGCCTAATTTTAGCCCGGGCAGGTATGGGATGCTTCTGATGTTTGGGTGATGCAGGGAGGCATGATGCAGCTGAGTAACGGGAGGTGGGTTTACGGTCCACCTCCCGATTTTTTAGGCCGGGATAATTTATAGATGTATGGAGTAGACCGGGGAATATGGTTCCGTACGCCCGATGAATCGGTATGGTTCTTGCAACAAGAACCTGGCGGCAATAAGCTCGTGGAAAGGGGTGCGGATATTGAACCTGGAATGTTTCCTTTATGATGTCAGGGACTCGATTCTGGTACTGACCATGAACCGGCCGGAAGTGCGCAACGCCTGGAACCGGCAAATGCATGATGAGTATCTGAAGGTTATGCGAGCTGTTAACGAAGACGATTCCATCCGCGTGGTTATCCTCACCGGTGCTCCCCCCGCCTTCAGTTCAGGGACGGACTTAAAGTCTTTTAGCGAGGGGGTTGCCAGTTTTGAGGCTTCCCTCTCCCGGGGAGGAGCCGGCCAGGAAATTACTCTGATGCGTGAATTCAAAAAACCAATCATTGCCGCCATCAATGGTGCGGCAGTAGGCCTGGGGGCAACCATTACCCTGATGTGCGACATAAGGATGGCTGCTGAAAGCGCCACCATATGTTTCCGTTTTACCCAGCTGGGAGTTGTTCCGGAGTTTGCCAGCCCCTACATGCTGCCCAGGATCGTGGGCCTGGGCAGGGCCATGGACCTCTGCCTGACCGCCCGCACCATTACTGCCCGGGAAGCGCTGGAAATGGGCCTGGTGTCCCGGGTGGTCCCTGATGATCAGCTGATGCCGGCGGCCATGGAGCTGGCCAGGGATCTGGCTTCTAAAAAGGAACATGCCATACGCATGACCAGGGAAATGCTGTACCGTCACCTGGATACCGACTTTTGCACTGCGGTGCAACATGATGCGGTGGATTTTATGGAAGCCGTCAGATTGACCTTTGGTGGGAGGTAGAGATAATGCGGACCAGAATTACAGAGCTGCTGGGAATCAAGTATCCGATTATTCAGGGGGGTATGCAGTGGCTTTCCAGGGCCGAATTTGCAGCTGCCGTTTCCAATGCCGGCGGGCTGGGAATTATTACAGCAGCCACGCACCCTACCAAGGAAGCCCTGGTGGAAGAAATCCGCAAGGTAAGGGCTTTAACCGACAAGCCGTTTGGAGTTAATATTTCCATGCTGCCCGAAGTTGGGCCCCGGGATAAGACGGCCGCTTATTTTGAGGCTGTGATTGAGGAAAAGGTGCCCGTGGTGGAAACCTCCGGGCGCAGTCCGGAGGAATATGTTCCCTACTTGAAACAGGCGGGAATTAAGTTGATCCACAAGGTGCCGGCTGTCCGCTATGCTCAAAAGGCCGAGCGGGTGGGGGCAGATGCGGTTACCATCGTGGGATTTGAATGCGGCGGTCATCCCGGCATGGATGACGTAACCACCATGGTTTTAACGCCCAGGACGGTTGATAGCGTATCCATACCGGTTGTTGCCGGCGGCGGTATAGCCGACGCCCGCGGTTTTGTGGCTGCCCTGGCGCTGGGTGCCGAGGGGGTGGTTATGGGTACCAGGTTTGTGGCCACCACAGAATCCCTGGCCCATACCAATTTAAAAGAGTGGATGGTGAAAGCCCGGGAAACGGATACGGTCATCATCCAGCGTTCCATCCGGAATGCTGCCCGGGTAATAAAGAATTCTGCTGCGGAAAAGGTTCTGGAGATGGAGGCCCGTGGAGCAACCCTGGAGGAATTGCTCACCATAATCAGCGGTCAGGTGGGCCGCCGCGCATTGTTTGAGGGTGATCTCGAGGGAGGGACATTTGCCATGGGCCAGTGTGTGGGGCTGGTTTATGAAATCAAACCGGTTAAAGAAGTAATTGAAGAACTGGTCAGCGGGGCCGAAGAAATACTGGCCCGGCTCCAGGGGATGCTGAAGTAATGTTCATAATCTAATCAAATTTGTTAAATTGTTTAACATGCTCTCTTTTATTTATATCTCTTGTTATTAGAAGACCCGGGATACAAAAGCTGTATAATTCGACTAAATTTTCTTGACAGGGAAAAGTTTTGTTGATTTAATAAAAATAAGCACAACATAAGTAGAAATTTAGCCACTCCCAGCGGGCAAACCTGGTGAAAGCCGGGGACGCAAAGCCACAGGTCTAAGGTTTCCGTGGTATCTCCCGGGGACTATGACGGCTGGGTTGCAAGGGAGAAAAGTGCCGCAGGAAAGCATGTGCCTGTCTCCCTGCGGCTTTTTTACTTTAAAGCATGAAAGGGTGGGGGACACTGTCGCAGGGCAAAAACAGTTTACAAAAACTGTTCGCAGAGAGGACAGGTGAAGCGTTTGGTTTTAAAGGTGGGGTGGCCTGCGGTGGGGTTTAATTTGAGCGAGCGTGAGCGGCAGCTGGCCGGTCTATTTCTGCGCTGTCTCGTCCGGGCCAATGAATACGGGCCGGTGGACGTGGGCGCTTTCATTCATTCCTTCCGGGAATACCTGTATGGAAGTTTTGTGCCACCGGAAAAGAAAAAGCCTTTAAGACAATGTAAATGCCTCTACTGTGGCGCGGATTTTTTCACCGAAAAAGAAAACCGGAAATTTTGCAGTGTATTATGCGTGTCGGAGTGGAACAGGAAATACAGGGTTGCGGAGAGAAAATAGCCGGAGGTTTACAGTTAGCACTGGCCGTTTAATTACCCGGTGATGCAGGATATTTGCCAGGGTCCGGAGAAAACACATCGTAGGGAACGGCTTCTTTCCGGAAATCCCTTAAAGGGTTTTTAAGGTAATACCATCAAGCTTTAGTGGATAAAAAAGCCAGTTAGAAGGGAAGCGTTTGCCGTGATTTCCTTAAGGGGACACCACCTGATTTGCCTCCAATTTTATCGTGGAGAAGGATATGATAAGAGATTTGTGGAAAATCTGGAAGGGGTTTTAATGAGGGCTGAAGGGGGCGAAGAAATACTGGTGGTAAGTGGCCCGGACGATATTTGTCGTTCCTGCCCGACGCTCCGGGATAAAGAGTGCGTTTCCTGGCCCGGAGCAGATGCGGAAATAAGGCAGATGGACGCTCAGGCAATGGGGTACCTCGGTGTTGAAACCGGGTCGAAGGTACGCTGGCAGGATATAAAAGCCAGGGTAATGGCTGTCTCCCGGGAGTGGCTGGCCTCCTTCTGTAAGGGTTGCGGGTGGGAAGAAGTTTGCATTGAAAAAAAGAAGAACTGGGGATTGGTTTGAGCTCAAAAGGTACGGGGTTATTGGTCAACTCCGGGCCTAAAGTTAATGATATATTTTATTTATAGACTTTTTAATTATCGGAAAGGGGTTGTGGCTATGAAAGTAACAGAGATGGTTAACTGGAATTACGAACGAAGGTGTCAGAAGGCGGTACAGGCTTTAAATAAGA
The DNA here is from genome assembly GCF_000686645.1 of Desulfofundulus thermocisternus DSM 10259. Taxonomy (NCBI): domain Bacteria; kingdom Bacillati; phylum Bacillota; class Clostridia; order Eubacteriales; family Peptococcaceae; genus Desulfofundulus; species Desulfofundulus thermocisternus. The sequence continues at coordinate 276,551 of NZ_JMLG01000001.1, read as the reverse complement.
ACGGTTTTACGGCTGTTTTCTGCCCCACCAGGGAGGAGGCGGCCAGCTATATTTTACAGGAAGCCCGGGACGCCCGGACCATCGGCCTGGGTGGTTCCATGACCATAACCGAGCTGGGGGTTTTGGACAAGCTGGCAGGGATGGGGAAAGAATTGCTCATTCACGGGAAGCCCGGCCTTAGTGCCGAGGAAAGCCTGCAAATTATGCGCCGCCAGTTAACCAGCGACCTGTTTCTTTCGGGTACCAACGCCCTTACCCTGTCCGGCTGGCTGGTGAATATTGACATGACGGGTAACAGGGTGGGAGCAATGTTTTTTGGGCCTAAAAAAGTTATTGTGGTGGCCGGGCGAAATAAAATCGTTGAAGATTTGGAGGAAGCAGTAAAACGAATAAAGAGATTTGCTGCTCCCCCCAATGCCATGCGCTTGAAAAAGAACACTCCCTGTGCGAAAACAGGTTTTTGTCAGGACTGCAATTCACCCGACCGCATTTGCCGCGTAATGACTGTAATTGAGAAAAAGCCCAGGTTAACAGATCTGCATGTGCTGGTGGTTAACGAGGATCTGGGGCTTTAAGGCAGGTGAGGGATGTTGCACCTGCCCTTTTGCTTTGGGAACTCCACCATTACGGGTCTTTTTAGCAGGGTATATTTCATGCTAAACTAAAGGCAAAGCTTAATGTTGCAAAGGGGGGATGGTCAGTGCCTGCCAACCTGACTCCCCAGTATCATGCTGCCGAAGAAGCTTTCCGTAACGCCACTACCATAGAGGAAAAAATTGCCGCCCTGGAGGAAATGCTGGCTGTAATTCCCAAGCACAAGGGTACAGAAAAACTTCATGCCGACCTCAAACGCCGGCTCGCCCGCCTGCGGGAGGAGGGGCAGAAGAAAACCAGTGCCGGGAGGCACGATCCCTTTCATGTTGAAAAACAGGGAGCCGGACAGGTGGCCCTGGTAGGTTATCCCAACAGCGGCAAATCAGCTCTGGTGGGGGCTTTAACCAGGGCCAAAGTAAAGGTGGCGGACTACCCGTTTACCACCACCCTGCCCTTTAGCGGTATGATGCCATACGAGGAAATTTATATCCAGCTGGTGGACACCCCGCCCCTTACCGCCGAGGGATTCCCCCCGGGGCTGGCCGGTTTGCTGCGTAACGCCGATGCCCTGCTGCTGGTGATTGATAGTTGTGCCGGTGACTGCCTGGAACAGCTGGAAAATTCCCTGCGGCTGTTAAACGAACGCAAGATTATCCGCAACGAAATTCCCCCGGGGGTCAGGGCCATACCGCCGCACCGCCTGATCATCGCGGCTAATAAAGCCGAACTGCCCCAGGGGAAGGAAAATCTTATGCTTTTGCGTGAATTACTACCCGCCGATCTGGAGGTTATGCCGGTTTCTGCCGCAACAGGTCTCAACCTGGAGCAGCTTAAAACCAGGTTGTTTGCAGTGCTGGAGGTCATTCGTGTTTTTACCAGGGCTCCGGGTAAAGCTCCGGATCTGACCCGTCCCTTCATTTTGCCCCGCGGCAGCACCGTTTTAAATTTAGCAGAAAGTATTCATAAAGATTTCTTAAAGACCCTGCGCGGGGCCCGTATCTGGGGGTCGGCTCGTTTTCCCGGGCAGAATGTGCCCAAGGAATATATCCTGCACGACAGGGACATTGTGGAGTTGCTGGTTTAAAAGTAATGAGGGAGCAGTTTGCCCGGATCGCCCGGGAAAAAGGACGCTTATAAGGGTCAGGCATTACATAGGGAATTCCGGCAGGGGGGAAGATGATGTCCTGTTTAAAGCTGGTTATGGTTCAATTTCCCAGGGACAGGGCAAACCTCGAGCAGAATATTTCTCAAATGCACGGGTTTCTGGGCAAAATTGACGGGGACGCAGATGTGGTTCTCTTACCGGAAGACTGGCTGGGGGCGGTGGTGGTCGACTGGGATGAATACCGGGAAATAGTTTTTGAATTGTACCGGAAGGCTTTCCTTTCCCGGAACAGGGCCGGGCAGGGAGCCCCGAAGGGAGGGCAGGTTGTGGGCGGTTCACCCCCCGGTCCTTTGCTTGTATCCGGGGCCCAGTATGTAAAGGCGGAAGGAGGTATTTTTTCCCGGGGCATGATCGTGGGCGGTGAATTGCCCGACCCTGTTTTTTATGAAAAACACTTTCCTTCCCGGGCTATTGGCGAAAGGAACTATGTGCGGCCGGGCAGCGCCCTGCCCCTGATTCGGCACCGGGACATACCTCTCGGTGCCGTGGTATGTGTGGATATCATGTACCCGGAAATAGTACGTAACCTGGCCTTGAGGGGAGCGCTGTTAATCTTGAACCCGGCCAATATTCCGGCCGCCCGGATGTCCCTGTGGAAGAGCGTGGGCCTGACCCGGGCCTGCGAGAATACCGTTTTTGTAGCCATGGCCAATAATACCGCCACCAGCTATCCCGACGGACGTGAGGTGCTGGGGGAGAGTTTTGTGGCTTATCCCGACGGGTATGACCTGCTGTCCTGTGGCCATGAACCGGGGATATATTCTTTTGAGCTGGATCTGTCCCGGGTGGAAAGGGTGCGCCGGAGATGGCCCTATCTTGAGGATATAAGGTCAAAAATTTGCCCCAAATATTACGGTGGGGAGCAATAAATTCAACAAGTTTCCCTCCGCATTGTTCAGCAGGTAATTTCCACACGGCAGTTGCAGCTTTATTTAACCCGGCAGATAACAGCGGTTAAAGACTATGTGCAGACCGGGGTGCACGCTATTTTGAGGAGTACCAGAAATATGCCGGTTTGGCACGCAACCTGCTCCAGGAATTAGAACCAGTCGCCGTGGAGTCGGGTCACACCAGTGAAAGTGGCCTGGTGGCATCCAGCCAGCAGGTTACCGGTACGATTCAGGAACTGGCTACAGCTGCCCGGGAACTGGCCCGTATTTCTGCCGAATTAAAAGAGATTGCCACCAGTTATAAAGTTTAGTTTGTATGGTTTTGGCCTGCCGGGACATGATAATAGTGAAGGGGGGTTTTGGGTGTACGACCTGATCATTATCGGAATGGGACCGGCAGGGTTGACTGCAGCGGTCTATGCTGCCCGTAAAAAACTGTCCACTCTCCTGGTGGGAAAGCATTACGGGGGTCAGATGGCCTGGGCGTCGGGAGTGGAAAACTATATCGGGTTCCAGTACATTACCGGTGCCGAGCTGCTTTCCAGGTTTGAAGAGCATGTGGCCCGGTACCCTGTGGAGAGGTTGGAAGCTGAGGTTATTAAATTATCCCGTGAAAACGGGCACTTTTCCATCCGTACTGCCGGCGGGGATGTTTTTCAGTCCCGTACCGTAATTGTGGGTTCCGGAAAGTCTCCCCGGAGATTAAATGCGCCCGGGGAAAAAGAGTTAACGGGCCGCGGGGTAAGTTATTGTGCGGTTTGTGATGCTCCCCTTTTTGCCGACATGGATGTGGCGGTTGTGGGTGGAGGTAATTCGGCCCTGACGGCAGCTTACGATTTAATCAAGATTGCCCGCCGGGTTTATATAATCTCCCTGGAAGAATGGACGGCTGATCCCGTTATCATCGACAAAGTAAAAAATGCCACCAATTTAACCAGGCTGGTGGGGTACGAAACGGTACGCATTGAAGGAAGTGAGAGGGTAACGGGTATCATACTGCGCTCCCTGGATGGCCGGAAAAAAGAGATGAAGCTCGATGTGCAGGGGGTGTTTATTGAAATTGGTACCGTACCCAACACGAACTTTGTTGGGGAGTTGCTGGAGCTGAACGAAAAGGGGGAGATCAGGGTTGACTGCGATTGCAGCACTTCCGTACCCGGCGTCTATGCAGCCGGGGATGTAACCAGCATCCCCGAAAAGCAAATTATTGTTGCAGCCGGGGAAGGGGCCAAGGCTGCCCTGGGAGCTTACCGCTATTTGCTGGAGCAAAAGCAGTAAAACCTGCAACCTGTGGTAAATTGAAGGTCTTGATTTTTTGTTCTGATTGTTTAAATAACTGATCAAATCTAACCGGATCATAAAAATATTGACACCCGGCTTTTGACAAGTGTAAAATGGGGAAAAAAGGTGAAAATTGTTGGCACAGGCTGGCTGATACCGTTCAGCCAGAATCAAAGGGGATCCGGAAAGCCTGATGACCAGGGGGGTCTTTTTTTTTGGTAACAACCCGGTGTCCAAAAATAGCAACAAAAAAATTTTTCTTTTTGTCGATTTTTTGAAAGGATTTTAGATGGTAAAAGTCGAAATAATTTCATACAAATTACTTTTCAGAAAACAAGGAGGTGAAAGCTTTAAGTTAAAGAAGGTGAACTGGTTGAAAAATCGACAGGCGGGCAGGGTTTAAGGTGATGTATGGAAAAGGAGGAGGACAGTGAGAAAATACAGGTTATCTCTGGTACTGCTCAGTGTATTGCTGGTGGTTATGCTGGTAGCTGGCTGTGGTGGCAATGCCGGTGCCCCTGGTGGGAGCAGCAGTGGAGGGGCGCAGGGTGATACCATTAAAATTGGGTTCATGGGCGCTTTAACGGGGAATGAGGCCAGTTACGGCATAGAGACCTTAAAAGGCATGAAAATGGCCGCTGAAGACTTGAACAAAGCGGGCGGCGTGCTGGGTAAAAAGATTGAAATTGTGGAGTCAGACCACGGCAGCAAGCAAACCGAGGCAGCTTCCGTGGTACAGAAGATGATCAGCAAGGACCGGGTGGTGGCCATTGTAGGCGATCCCACCACCGGCAAGACCAAACTGGCGGCTCCCATTTGCCAGCAGAATAAAGTGGTCCTTCTCTCTGCCGGTGCGGTAGGACCGGGTGTGGTTGAATTTGGAGATTATATTTTCCGGGATACCCTTCTGGATGCGGTGGCTGCTCCGGCGGTAACCAAATATCTGGTTAATGAACTGGGTTGGAAGAAAGTGGCCATCGTTACTTCTACCAACAATGACTATAGTGTGGGCCTGACCAAAATTTTTGAAGAGGCCCTGGCCGCAAATAATGCCCAGATAGTTGACCGGGAAAGCATTCAGGATGGGGACCAGGATTTCAGCGCGCAGGTGACCCGGATCAAGCAGGCCAAACCCGACGGCATTATTTTTACCGGCTACTATACCGAGGGTGGCCTGTTTATGAAGGAAGTGCGCAAGCAGGGACTGGATCTGAAGATGGCCGGTGGCGACGGCCTGCTTTCGCCGGTGCTCTGGAAGCTGGGCGGCGATGCGGTTGAGGGCAGCATGGTATATACCGGTTTTGCCGCCGATCCTGAAAATGCTGCTCCCCAGACCAAGGAGTTTATCAAGAAATACCAGGCGGCCAATGATAACAAGCTGCCCGATATGTTCTCCGCCCAGGGTTATGATGCGGTGATGCTGCTGGCCAAGGCCATGAAGGAAGCCAACAGCACCGACCCGTCCAAGTTTAAGGATGCCCTGGCTAAAACTAAAGACTACCCGGGTGTTTCCGGAACGCTAACCTTCCTGCCCAACCGGGAGCCCGTGAAGAGCCCGGTATACCTGCTGGAGGTTAAGAACCAGCAGTTCAGCATCAAGGCGGCTCTGCCCACCGAGGCGCCGAAAGCCTGATTTTTGCTTGTAGTTTCCGGTGGAACCGGATGAACCTTTCCGGTTCCACCAGGAATTTATCTTTGGAGGTAGCCATGTTACTGCAACAGATTATTAACGGCCTGACCCTGGGGGCCACCTATGCCTTGATTGCCCTGGGTTACACCATGGTATACGGGATTATCCAGTTAATTAACTTTGCCCATGGTGACATTTATATGATCGGTGCCTTTATCGGGGTGGCGGCGGTAGCCATTTTCCACCAGAATTTTTTCCTCACCCTGGCCACGGCTATGCTCGCCTGTGTGATTCTGGGGGTGACCATTGAGCGGGTAGCCTACCGTCCGTTGCGCCGTGCCCCCCGCCTGAATCTCCTAATTACCACTATCGGGGTGTCCATTTTCCTGGAGACCTTTATGACTGTTCTCAAGGGCCCACAGCCTACCGGTTTTCCCACTGTCTTAAAAAATGTAACCCTGCGGGTGGGAGAACTGGAGTTTTCCAGCATTCAACTGGTTATTTTGCTGGTATCCCTGGTTCTCATGGTAGGGCTGCAAATTATTATTAAATATACCAAAATCGGAAAAGCCATGCGGGCGGCATCTGAGGATTATGATACGGCCAGCCTGATGGGCATCAACATCAACCGGGTTATTTCCTTTACCTTTGCCATTGGCTCCGCCCTGGCGGCGGCAGGGGGGGTGCTGGTTGGGATTTATTTCAACTCCGTATCACCTTATATGGGTGTGACTGCCGGTTTAAAAGCCTTCGTTGCGGCAGTTCTTGGAGGAATCGGTAATATTCCCGGGGCCATGCTGGGCGGCCTGCTCCTGGGCCTGGCCGAGGTTTTTGGTGTGGCCGCAGGTTTTTCCACCTATAAGGATGCCATTGCTTTTACCCTGCTGATTATCATTTTGCTGGTCAGACCCACCGGTTTACTGGGGCGGCCCATCCAGAGGAAGGTGTAGTGTATGGCCCAGTGGTTAGCCAGTGTGATTGACCCTTATTACCAGCAGGTGCTTATGCTGGTGGGGATATATATCATTGCGGCTTTAGGTCTGAACCTGATTACCGGTGTATGCGGACAGCTTACCTTCGGGCATGCCGCTTTTCTGAGTATTGGTGCTTATACGGCGGCAATCCTGACCAGAGATTTCCATATGCCTTTCCTGGCCAGCCTGATCCTGGGCGGCTTGATGGCGGCTTTGTTTGGCGTATTGCTGGGGATTCCTGTCCTCAAGCTTACGGGTGACTACCTGGGTATTGCCACCCTGGGCTTTGGGGAGATTGTGCGGGTAGCTTTTACGAACATGAAAATAACCGGGGGAGCCATTGGATTGGCAGCCATTCCCCGTGCCTCCAACTTAATAAATGTGACCGTTTTTGTTATCCTGGCCGTGGTGGCCATGGTTCTGCTGGAGAATTCCCGTTTTGGCCGGGCATTGAGAGCCATCCGGGAGGATGAAATTGCTGCTGGGGCGATGGGTATAAATACCATGTGGTATAAGATTCAGGCTTTTGGTATCGGCTGTTTTCTGGCCGGGATCAGCGGGGGTTTTTACGCCCACCTGCTGCAATATTTAAACCCCAACGACTTTGGTTTTTTGAAGTCCTTTGAAATTTTGAACTTTGTGGTCCTGGGCGGGCTGGGAAGTATTCCCGGTACCATAGTTGGTACAACCGTACTGACCCTGGCTCCCGAGTTCCTCCGTTTCGTCCAGGAGTACCGGATGATGATTTATGGCTTGCTTCTGGTATTGATGATGATCTTCCGGCCCAATGGCCTGCTGGGTGGTGTTAATTTCCGCCGCCTGTTACGGCGCAGGAAGCAAAAAGCGGCAGCTATAAGTGGTTAAGAAAAGTAAAGTCGAACAGTGCGTTCGACCTATGGCGGGAGGATATATGGCAGCAATACTGGAGTTAAAAGGTTTGAGTATCCGGTTTGGGGGCCTTTGTGCCGTTGACGACGTGAACATGACCATAGAGGAGGGGGAAATCCGGGCCCTGATCGGACCCAACGGGGCAGGGAAAAGTACCATATTCAACCTGGTCACCGGCATTTACCGTCCCACCGGAGGAGAAATATTCTTTTACGGAAAAAAAATTAACGGCCTGCCCCCTCATATCATAACCGCCCGGGGTATTGCCCGTACCTTCCAGAACATTCGTCTTTTTGGCAATCTGACAGTTTTGGAAAATGTGCAAATTGGCAGGCATTGCCGGGGTAGGGCAGGTATATGGGGAGCCCTGTTACCTTTTGGCCGTGTGCGAGCGGAAGAAGCGGGTATTACCGCACGGGCGCGGGAGTTGCTTGAATTTATGGGTTTGGGCGGCAAGGAAGAAGAGCTGGCCAGGAATCTTTCCTACGGTGAGCAAAGGCGGCTGGAAATTGCCCGCGCCCTGGCTACCGATCCCAGGATAATTCTTCTGGATGAGCCGGCAGCCGGGATGAACCCGCAGGAAAAACAGACCCTGGCTGAGATGGTCCGGCGCATTCGGGAAATGGGAATTACCATTTTCCTGGTAGAGCATGATATGAAGTTCGTCATGAGCCTGGCCGACAGGGTGGCCGTACTGGATTACGGTAAAAAGATAGCCGATGGTACTCCCGCCGAAGTGCAGCAGGATCCGGCGGTAATCGAGGCTTACCTGGGGAAGGATGTGTAAAGGTGCTGGAAGTCAAGGAGGTCAGCGTTGCTTACGGCGTAATTGAGGCCTTAAGGAACATATCTTTTACTGTGGGAAAAGGGGAGATCGTGGCGCTAATTGGTGCCAACGGGGCAGGAAAGACCACCACCCTGCGTACCATTTCAGGCCTCCTGCGGGCTAAAAAGGGCCAGATTTTTTATAAAGGCCAGGATATTACCAGGTTGCCTCCATATAAGATTGTGGAACTGGGGCTTACCCAGGTTCCCGAGGGCAGGCGGGTATTCAGCCGCATGACGGTGCTGGAAAACCTGGAGATGGGGGGCTATGTACTGCGCAGTCGTTCCGAGCTGAAGGCGGGGCTGGAGCGGGTTTTTGAGCGATTCCCCCGCCTGGCCGAGCGCAAATACCAGCTGGCCGGGACATTGAGCGGTGGGGAACAGCAGATGCTGGCCATGGGCCGTGCCCTGATGTCACGGCCGGAGCTTTTGCTGCTGGATGAGCCTTCCATGGGACTGGCACCTCTTTTGGTGCGGGAAGTGTTTTCCATTATCCAGGAGATTAATAAAGCGGGTACAACCATTTTGCTGGTGGAGCAAAATGCCCACATGGCCCTCTCCATTGCCCACAGGGCCTACGTCCTGCAAACAGGGGAAATAACCCTGGAAGGCCCGGCTTCGGAGCTTGCACAAAAGCCAGAAGTCAGGAGAGCCTATCTGGGGGAATGATGGGGAGAAGAACTATGTACCTGGAGAAGAGGCTGCTGGTGCGGGATTTTCTGGTCGAGCCGGGTGCGGAGAATGACCTGACCGATTTTATCCCCCAGGGGGAAGAGATCCTGGACCAGCATATATTAAGTGTCATTCCTATCCTGCGGGAGAAAAATATAGCTGTAATGGATTCCAGCGGGGCGGTCACAGGGCTGCTGATTATGGAAAGGGTTGTTGAACGGCTGGTGGATTTCGTGCGGGAAACCGAGGCGGCCCTTACTGCGGTGCTGGGAGTTACCGATGATGTTATCTGTATGATCGACAACCAGGAAAACGTTACCGGTTGGAACCGTAAGGCTGAGTTACTGTACGGCATCAAGGGCCAGGATATTCTGGGGCGTTCCATACACAATTTTTTTACCAATCTGGTGGTTACCAGAGTGTGCCGTGAAGACCGGGAAGTATATGCGGAATATCACCAGCCCCGGCAGGATACCCATGTTTTGATTAACTCGGTACCCATCAGGCGTGATGGAAGGGTGATCGGCGGCGTTTCAGCAGAAAAGGATGTCACAGAAGTAATCCAGCTCAACCGCGCCCTGTCCCGGGCCAGCTACCAGGTGAAGTGCCTGAAAGAAGCCATCCAGAAAAACGAGATTAAACGGGTAGATCCCTTTACCAAGCTCTATGGTCATCATCCCCGCTTGAAGGCTATGGTGGATGTGGCCCGGCGGGCTGCCCCTACTGACGCCACCGTGCTGATCCGAGGGGAAAGCGGTACGGGAAAAGAGATCCTGGCCCGGGCCATTCACGAAGCCAGCGACAGGGCAGGTAAGCCCTTTGTAGTGGTTAATTGCGGTGCCATACCGGCAGAACTCTTTGAAAGCGAAATTTTCGGGTACGAACAGGGTGCCTTTACCGGGGCGGGGCCCCGCGGAAAACCAGGATTGCTGGAAATGGCCAATGAGGGAACAGTTTTTCTGGATGAAATCGGGGAACTGCCCCTCAATCTGCAGGTCAAGCTTTTGCGCGTACTGCAGGAAAGGGTATTCTACCGTGTAGGGGGTTCCCGGCCCGTTAGTGTAAACATCCGCATTATAGCAGCCACCAACCGCCACCTGGAGGACATGGTTTCCAGCGGCGAATTCAGGGAGGATCTTTATTACCGGCTGAATGTAATCAGCATTGAGATGCCCCCTTTAAGGGAGAGGCGTTCCGATATTCCCGAGTTGCTTTACCGCTTTTTGCAGGAATACTGCCAGCTCTATGGCAAGGAAATAAGCAAAGTGGAGCCGGGAGTGGTGGCAGCATTACTTTCCTATTCGTGGCCCGGCAATGTCCGGGAACTGAAAAATACAGTGGAGCGGATGGTAGTGCTGGCTGAGGGTGAGGTAATTACAGAAAAGGATCTTCCCAGGTACCTGCGGGAGCATGCACTGAGCTTCGGTGCTGCTGCCCGGGAATTCCCTCCCGATCTGAACGTAGCCGCCAGGGAAACCGAGAAGGAAATTATTCTCAAAGCACTGAAAGAGGCGGGGGGGAACAGGACCGTCACCGCCCGCCTGCTGGGACTACCCAGGAGTACCCTGTATTATAAAATGAACCGGCTGGGGATTTTAGGCACCAAGAAATCCCTGCCCAAGCATTAGTGATCCCGGGTGAAAGTTTCTTTCCGGGATGAGGAGGAAAAAAGGTTGTATTTGGCAATTTTGCGGTAAATGGTTGCCCGGCTGATACCCAGAGCCCGGGCGGCTTTAATTTTGCCTTTCTCGTTCCAGCCGAAATGATCCAGGGCGCTGATAATGGCCTCCCTTTCCAGCTGTTCCAGGGTGAGCCAGCGGCCTTCCCGGCTGGGAACCGCGGTCATGCGGCTGCTGCCTTCCTGCACGGAGCGGGGCAGGCTGCCCAGATCAATCAGCTCGCCTTCCTCCAGGTTCACGGCATATTCCACAGCGTTGATCAGTTCCCGCACGTTTCCCGGCCAGCTGTAGGCCAGGCAGGCCTTTTCCGCCCGGGGAGTGTAGCCCCGGATTTTCTTGCCCAGGAGGTTGTTATAATGCTCCCGGTAGTATTCCAGGAGCAGCTTGATATCTTCCGGCCTTTCCCGCAGCGGGGGGATGTAGAGGGGGATGACGCTCAGCCGGTAATAAAGATCTTCCCGGAAACGCCCCCGGGCAATCATTTCTTCCAGGTTGCTGTTGGTGGCAGCAATGATACGAATATCCACCGGGATCAGCCGGCTGCCGCCAACGCGTTCCACCTGGCGCTCCTGCAACACCCGCAGCAGCTTGGCCTGCAGGTAGAGGGACATGTTCCCGATTTCGTCCAGGAAAATGGTTCCGTGATTGGCCAGTTCAAACTTGCCCGGTTTACCCCCTTTACGGGCGCCGGTAAAGGCTCCTTCTTCATAGCCAAATAGTTCGCTTTCCAGCAGGGTTTCGGGTATGGCTCCGCAGTTGATGGCCACAAAGGGCTTGTTTCTCCGCGGGCTGGCGGCATGGATGGCCCGGGCAAAAATCTCCTTGCCCGTGCCGCTCTCCCCGGTGATCAGGACGGTGGAGTGGCTGCCGGCAATCTTGGCCGCCCTGGCTTTCAGCTCTTTTATGGCCCGGCTTTCCCCGATGATGTCGTCAAAGGTGAAGACCTTCTGGGCGCTCATGATTTCGTAGGCCAGTTTTTGCGTCTCCTTGAAGTCCCGGGCCGAGGCCACCACTCCCACGGGCCGTCCGTCGCTGCCCATGATGGGCCGGGCCGTGACCAGGAGGTGCAGCCGCCGCCCCCTGGCCTGGACGAAGCATTCCCGGGAGGTAAACCCTCCGGGCTGGCGCAGGGCCGAAAGGAGAGGCAGGCCTGTCAGGTATTTCTCCAGGGGCTGGTGGAGAATCTCCTTTCTGGGAATATTAAACATCCGCTCTGCCGAGAGGTTGAAGTGGGTCACTATCCCGTCGCCGTTGATGGCGATGACCCCTTCATCCACCGCGTCCATGACCGCGTTCACCTGGCTGGCCATGATCATTTTTTCGTTTATGGCTTCGATTTCCAGCACTTTGGCCGCCACCAGGTCGGCCATGCGACCAATGAATTCCATCAGCGATTCGGTACGGGAGCAGAGGGTGATTTTCTGTTCCTCGCTGAAGGCAATGAGGCTGATGGTGCCGATGACAGTTTGCCCGGCAATGATGGGGTAAACGATGGATGCTTTATAAAAACAGCTTCCCGTGAGCGGGCAGGACATGCAGATGGGATGATAGCCCGCTTCTTTGATAAAAATGGGCTGGCTGGTCCTGAGCACGTGCTTGTTGACCAGCCCCCGCAGGAGGCGGGAGCCCACGTCGTTGCGCACCTTGCCCGTGCCGGCCACCCGCACCAGGTCGAGGTCGATTACCTCGACCTCGACCCCCAGGGCGGCGGCAATGGCTTCGGCAACCCGCTGGCAGTCTTCTTTTACCTGATCCAGCCTGGACACGGGTTCTCACATCCATTTGCTATAATATGGTAGCCGGATTAAAAACGCTCGGAAATGGACCTGGCCTGCATGAATAATTTCAGGTAGTCCCTCCCGCCGGCCTTGGAATTGGTACCGGACATTTTGAATCCGCCGAAGGGCTGTACTCCCACCAGTGCGCCCGTGCACTTGCGGTTGAAGTACAGGTTGCCCACATGAAACTCCCGGCGGGCTTTTTCCAGGTGAGCCCGGTTGCGGGAATACACTCCTCCGGTCAGGCCGTATTCAGTGTCATTGGCAATGGCGATGGCTTCATCAAAGGTTCTGGCCTGGATAACCGCCAGCACCGGCCCGAATATTTCTTCCTGGGCGATGCGGGCGTGTGGTGCTACGCCGGCAAATACCGTCGGCTGAATAAAGTAACCCACGCTGCTGTCTCCCTGCCCGCCGGTGAGCAGGTGGCCTTCTTCACGACCAATCCGGATGTAACTCATGATTTTGTTAAATGAGGCTTCGTCAATAACCGGGCCCACATCTGTACCGTAATCTTCGGCAGGCCCTGTTTTTAGTTGAGCTACCTTTTCGGCCAGTTTATCCAGCACAGGCCGGTAGGCATCGCCCACCACAATGAGCCGGGAACAGGCGGAACATTTCTGGCCGGAAAAACCGTAGGCCGAGGTAATTACGCCGGCCACAGCATCATCCAGGTCGCAGTCCTCATCTATAATAATAGCATCCTTGCCGCCCATTTCGGCCGCTACTCTCTTAATCCATTTCTGACCGGGGGCAATTTGAGCGGCCAGGCTGTTAATGTGCAGGCCCACATCTTTTGAACCGGTGAAATTGATGAAATGAATCAGGGGATGTCCTACCAGGAAGTCACCGATTTCACTGCCGCTGCCGGGCAGGAAATTAATTACTCCGGGGGGCAGTCCGGCTTCCTGCATGATCTCCATAAACTTATAGGCAATTACCGGAGTATTGCTGGCCGGCTTTAAAACCACCGTGTTCCCCGCCACCACCGGCCCTACCGTGGTGCCGGTAAGAATAGCCAGGGGGAAATTCCAGGGCGGGATGATGACTCCCACGCCTAAAGGCAAATATTCCAGGGTATTTTCTTCACCGGGGTAGGGGGTAACCGGCTGGGGTTGGGCCAGGCGGATCATTTCCCGGCCGTAAAACTCCAGGAAATCAATGGCCTCGGCGGTATCGGCATCAGCCTCCACCCAGTTTTTGCCTGCTTCCAGCACCATCCAGGCTGAAAGCTCATGTTTTCTTTTACGCATAATAGCTGCGGCTTTGAAGAGGTAACGTGCCCTGGCTTCGGGAGGGACCTGCCGCCAGCTCAGGAAAGTTTCTGCGGCTGTTTCTACTGCCCGCTGAGCCAGTGCCCTGTCAGCCCGCGATACCTTTCCCACGACCTCGCTGTGGCGGGGGGGGTTATATGATATTATTTTTTCTTCCGTATAAATTTGCTCCCCTCCAATAATTAGAGGATATTCCCTGCCCAGGCTGTTTCTGACTTTCTGCAGGGCTTCCTTCATTTTGCTACGGTTCTCTTCCCGGGTAAAATCGGTTAAAGGCTCGTTGGAAAAAGGTTTGAGCATTTTTTTCACTCCTTAAAATTCTTTAAAGTAAGTTTGACGGGATGGGATTTTCCGGTTACCTGGTCAATCAAACCACTGACGGTTCCACGAAAAGCTCACCGGTGGTAAAACGGGACAGGCTGAACATGTCTACGGGTAAAGTGGTGGGCAGACCCAGGATAACTTCCGCCATCAACTGGCCGGTCATGGGAGCAATCATGAAACCATGGCCGGAAAAGCCTGCGGCAACGTAAAATCCCGGTACTCCGGGTACCTCGCCCAGCACCGGCTGCCGGTCGGGGCTCATATCGTAGACGCCGGCCCATTGTCTGACCACCCGTACGTTTTTCAGTACGGGTAGCAGCCAGACCGCTTTCCGGGCCATTTGGGTAAGAAACTGCCAGCTGGAACGGACGTTGTATTCCTTGGGTTCGTTGGGGTCTCCCAGGCCCATAATAAAGCTGCCGTGGGGCGTCTGCTGGCAGTAAAGGTTGTGGTAAAAACTCATGACCATGGGCCCCAGGACTTGTTCCACCGGTTCAGTTACCAGGATCTGGTGTCTTTCCGGCACTATGGGCAGATCCACCCCCACCATGCGGCCAATTTCAGCCGCATGACCGCCCGCGGCATTTACTACCACCGGAGCCTGGAAGGTTCCCCGGTTGGTGATAACCGTTTTCAAAGAACCTTCAATTTTAATATCCCGGACTTCCGTATAAGTGTGTATTTTCACTCCCAGGCGTCTGGCCGCCCGGGCGTAAGCATCGGTTACCTTGAAGGGGTTGGCATGACCATCTTTGGGGCAGAAGGTGGCTCCCAGGAGACCCTCGGTATTTAAAAAGGGTACTATTTCCCGGGCTTCCCGGGGCGTTACCCAGCGGGCATCGATGCCCAGGCTTTTCTGCAGGGCCAGGTTTTTCTTAAACTGTTCTTCCATTTTGGGGGTATAGGCCAGGAGCAGATAACCCTCCTGTTTGATTTCAATCCCTTCGGGGTAGTCCAGCTCTTCAGCCAGGTGCTCCAGCCTGGCGATGGCGTACTTGGCTAAAAGGCAGTTGGTTTTGGTACCCCACTGATGGCGAAAACCGGCACCGCAGCGTCCCGTGGCGCCGGAGGTGAGGTAGGCCCGCTCAAGTACTGCCACGTCCCGCATCCCCCGTTCTGCCAGATGATAGGCAATGGAACAGCCGGTAACTCCACCGCCAATGATAATTACTTCATGCCTGTTCATCCGGGACACCTCCCCGGGCCAGGGTGCCCAGTTTTAAGGGTACAACCGGGGGACGGAATGTGGGCAGGGCCAGTTCAGCCGGATTCTGCCCGGTCATCCGGGCTATTTCACCGGCAATCAGAGGCCGGCAGGTACGCCCCTGACATGGCCCCATACCACAGCGCTTGAGCCGTTTTATTTCATCCAGGGTGCGGGCCCCTTCGGCAATGGCTTTGCGGATCTCTTCCAGAGTTACATCTTCGCAGCGGCAGATAATCGTCTTATCTTCCATAATTTTCACTCCTGGAATGTAAAAATCGAGGCCTGTCGCCAAGCAGAAATATAACGAGTCCTGAAAAAGGTTTATTTGATGGCGAAGTGCCGTACTTCCATGGCCAGATCTTTGGGTACGGCCAGCCAGATAACTGCGGTTTTATCCATCTTTTCCGTCTTTACTACTTTAACCACCCGTGCCCGGCATACTTTTTCTCCCGCCCGGTTCACTCCGGCCACTTCCTGGCCTTCTTCGGGGAGAGGGAGGAATTCGTAAGGCAATTTGATCAGAGCTTCATTTTCGCCGTAGGTCAGATCTACGACAAACAGGGCCAGTCCGGGGCAGCGGGTGATACATTGACCACAGCCGTTACATTTCTCATAATCTACCTGCGGTATTTCGTTAATATCCTTAAAGGGGCCAATGGCCTGCCGGGGACAGGCATGGCTGCAGGGATCGCAGGGAATGGGTTGGAAACATTCCGCTATAACCACCGGTCTCCTGGCCAGCCGTTCCGGCGGGGGTATCTTTTGGGCCAGGTCCTCCGGTGTGGGGACGCCATCGACGGCCAGCACGGTCTTCACCTCCAGTACCTAACCTATCATTGCTCTGCTCAGCCCGCTGCGGATCTTTTCGCCTACGGGACCTGAACGCAGGCTGTCCAGTTGCTGCTGTAACTCTGCGCGCCGGGCCTCATATCCTGTCTGGTTGTAGCCCAGGCTGTATGCGGCGTGCAGTCCGGCCAGGGCACCTTCCATCATTGCTGCCGAGGCCTCCTCAACACCTGCTGCATCGCCGGCCACATATACTCCCGGTACAGTGGTTTGCAGGCTGGCATCGCGGAGCGGCACGTGTCCTCCCAGCTGGGGGACGTAAACCAGCCTGCACCCGGCCTGGGCCAGCAGTTCCACCAGAGGGGACAGGCCTACGGAAAGGCAAATGGTATCCACAACAAGGTCTTTTTCCGTTCCAGGTACAGGCTGCCCCTGTTCATCAATCTGCCAGATGACAGCACCTTCCACCTGCCGCGTCCCGTAGGCTCTCCCGATGGTATGGCTGGTATAGATGGGTACTCCCGCCCGCCGTACTTTGGCCGCATGAACCCAGTAGGCGCCGATTTTCGGTGCAGCCTCCACTATGGCGGCTACCTCCATGCCGGCCTGCAGCAGCTGGTAGGTGACAATAACTCCGATGTTACCGGCACCCACCATAAGGACCCTCTTGCCGGGCAGGACGCCGTAAACGTTGACCAGCGTCTGGACCGCACCGGCACCGTAAATACCCGGCAGGTCATTGTTGGGAAAGGCCAGGGTTTTTTCTGCTGCTCCCGTGGCTACTATTATCCGGGCGGGTTTTATAAAAAAGATCTTCCCTTCCCGTTCCACTCCCAGAACTCCATCTTCATAAAAACCAAAAACGGTGGCACCGGTCAGAGCTTCAATGTGGGGATGGGACATTACCTGGCCGGTAAGTTCAGCGGCGATGTTGATCCCTCGCTCCGAGGCCCTGTGGCTTTGTGAACCGAAGAAGCGGTGGGTTTGCTTGATCAGCTGGCCTCCGAGCCGGTCCTGGCGGTCCAGGAGGGTTACCCGGGCACCGGCATTTGCTGCCTCCAGGGCGGCGCAAAGCCCGGCAGGTCCGCCGCCAATAACCGCAATCTCAACAAAACTAATTTCCTGGCGCATAGATTACTCCCTTTCCTTTCTGGCTTTCCACAACCATGCCCGGGCGCAGCTTTTCCACGCATATGCGCACGTTGGGCTCCCCATTTACCGTCATGAGACAGGAGGAACAATTCCCTATGGCACAGAAAAGTCCCCGGGGGCGGTGGAGTACAGGGCTTTCCCGCATGATCCTGATGCCGGCTGCGTGCAGGGCTGCAGCGATGGTTTCTCCTTCGTAACCTTCATACTCTTGACCATCAAAGGTAAACTTTACTTTCTTGCCCCGTTTAAATTCCAGAATCGGATGCTGTTCTATACGCATACCAGACCCCCATTTCAATTTGCGAAGGTTCCCTGAACATTGACGGTAATTTTGCAGTTATAGGTTTGTAACGCAAAATAAATACCAGGTGTGGCCGGCTACAATGCCCCCTTGATAGCTGGAGAAGGTTTATGCTAATGTTTATTATGTTTAATTAATTAGACATCATGATTAGACAACTGGACATCTACAGCTGGACACATGGATGGCAGGCAAAGCATGGCTGGCCGGGTTGCGTCACGGGAAAGGTGAAATCAATAACAGAAATCAGTAACATTGAAGAACCAGGGGCAGGAAAGTAGAGTTTTGTCGAGAATATTATCTTAGCTGCCCATTACCGGAAGAAGGTGCACTGTTGATGGAAGATCGCTATCAAAGGGAGATAAACTACCTGCGGGTTTCCGTTACCGACCGCTGTAACCTTCGCTGCCGTTACTGTATGCCCCCCCAGGGTGTATCTGTTGTACCCCGGAGGGAAATTCTAAGCCTGGAGGAAATTACCCGGGTGGTTGAGGCGGCAACTGAAGTAGGAGTTAAAAAGGTGCGCCTTACCGGAGGGGAGCCTCTGGTGCGCCGCGGGATAACGGAACTTGTACGGAAACTGGCCGGTATACCGGAAATTGATGATGTGGCCCTTACCACCAATGGTATCCTGCTTGCTGGAAAAGCCGAACAGTTAAAAGCTGCAGGTCTTTGCCGGGTTAATATCAGCCTGGATACGTTGAAACCCGAACGTTTCAGTTTTATTACCCGGGGAGGCTCACTGGAGGCAGTGTGGCGGGGAATTGAGAAGTCCCTGGAAATCGGGCTTCATCCGGTAAAGCTGAACGCCGTGGTCGTGCGCGGCTTTAATGACGATGAAATTTGTGACCTGGCCCGGCTTTCTATAAAACACCCCCTGCACGTACGCTTTATAGAATTGATGCCCTTTGGAACAGCAGCCGGCTTTTCCAGGGAGGGCTATGTTCCTGCTGCAGAAATCAGAAGCCTGATTGAGAAGGAACTGGGCCAGTTGCAGGAAGTACGCAAGCTGGCAGGTAGCGGGCCGGCGCGTTATTACCGCCTGCCGGGTGCGCCGGGGACCATTGGGTTTATCAGTGCGGTGAGCGATCACTTTTGCGGGCGCTGTAACCGCCTGCGCCTGACTGCCACCGGTGCGTTGAGGCCCTGTCTGTTTTCTGAACATGAAATTGATCTCAAAGGCCCCCTGCGCCGGGGTGCTACCCGGGATGAACTGGCCGGGCTGATAGCCCGGGCCATTCAGGACAAGCCCGGCTGGCACAGGCTGGGTCAGGAAAATTTTCGCACCAGGAAAAACATGTCTCAAATTGGTGGATAGGAGCTGGTTGTAAGTCATGGGGGACATGTGTTTGAGCCACTTTGACTCCCGGGGCCGGGCCCGTATGGTGGATATAAGCAAGAAGGAAGATTCCATCCGGGAGGCTGTAGCCCGGGGAGAAGTGATCATGAGCCCGAAAACTTTAAATATCATTGCCGGAGGCACTGCGGCTAAAGGAGATGTCCTGGGGGTGGCCCGGCTGGCCGGGATCATGGCTGCGAAAAAGACGCAGGAACTCATACCGCTAACCCATCTTATTTCTTTGACCAGCGTAGCTGTTGATTTTCGCCTCCAGCCTCCCGCCCGGGTGGAAATCCAGGCCCGGGTGCGGACTGTGGGTAAGACCGGGGCGGAAATGGAGGCGCTTACAGCCGTAAGTGTAGCTGCTTTAACCATCTATGACATGTGCAAAGCCGTGGACCGGTCCATGGTTATTCAGAACATCCGCCTGATCAGTAAAAGTGGCGGTAAAAGCGGTGAATTCTGGCGGGAAGGGGAAGAAAAATGGGAGTAATTGTGGCAGTATGCACCAGTTCGGAAAAAGGAACGCGTAAGAAGAATGTTGGTTCAGGAATGCTGGTGGCCGGCCACGGCCTGGAAGGGGATGCCCATGCCGGCCCCTGGCATCGCCAGGTGAGCCTCCTGGCGATGGAAAGCATAGAGAAAATGCGCCGGCGGGGCCTGGATGTCAAGCCCGGGGATTTTGCCGAAAATATTACCACTGAGGGGATAGACCTGGCCAGCCTGCCCGTAGGTACCCTCCTGGCCATCGGTCCCCAGGCCGTTGGAGAAGTAACCCAGATCGGTAAGGAGTGTCATTCGGCCTGCGAGATTCGCCGGCTGACCGGTGATTGTATAATGCCCCGGGAGGGTATTTTTGTACGCATCCTCTCCGGTGGCCCGGTAAAGGTGGGGGACCGGATAGAGGTTCTCAAACCGGGGAGCAACTGCGGAAGGTGAAGGGCATGTCCGTTCCCCCTGGAATATGCATTGTTGGGAGTTCCGGTACGGGTAAAACTACCTTTCTGGAAAAGCTGATTGGGGAGCTTGAGCGGCGCGGTTTCCGGGTGGGAACCATCAAGCACCACCACGGTGATTTTGAAATGGATAAGCCGGGCAAGGATACCTGGCGCCATGCCCGGGCCGGTGCCCGGTCGGTATGTATTTCCTCTCCCCGGAAATTTGCCCTCATCCGCCAGGTGGAGGCGGAACTATCTCTGCAGGAGATAGTTCCGCTGCTTGGTCCGGTAGATATTGTTCTCGCTGAAGGATACAAGAAGGGCGACTGGCCCCAGATCGAGGTGTGTCCACCCGGTGAAACTGCTGCCCGGGTGGGGAGAAAAGACCGGTTAATTGCCCTGGTTGGTGATGGTACCGCTCAGGATGAACTTCCCTGTTTTGGCAGAGAAGATGTGGGGATGGTAGCGGATTTTATTATTGATTTCCTGGGTCTGAATTAGCCTTGGGAAGGGTGATAATTATGGCCGTGGCGGAAGTAAGCATTGTACCCGTCGGTACCGGCGATACCAGCTTGAGTGCTTATGTCGCCCGGTGCCTGGAGGTTTTGAAAGATGAAAAGAGTATCCGTTATCAGCTCACCCCCATGGGGACTATTATCGAAGGAGACCTGGATGTCCTCCTGGCGGTGATTCGCCGGATGCATGAAGTGCCATTCGGCCGGGGAGTTACCCGGGTGGTAACTACGATTCGCATTGACGACCGGCGGGATAAAGAACTGACCATGGCAGGTAAAGTGGCGGCGGTGGAAGAAAAAATTAAATAAGTTGAGTTGCCGGAGGGGTGGGGTTGAAATATTTCCTGGATTTAATCGGTGACCTGGAGAGGGAGGATATTGCACCGGTTTATTTATTTTACGGTCAGGAGTCATTTTTACATGAGAAAGCTGTGCAGAGATTCCGGGAAAAGTTATTAAAACCTCCAGCGGGGGAATTTAACCTTGATATTATGGATGGCGAAGAGGTTTCCGGGGAGGATATTGTAATGCGGGCGCAAACACCGCCTTTTATGGCCGGATGGCGCCTGGTTGTGGTCCGCCATGCCCCATTTTTTACCGGTTCTTCTTCCAGCAGTAAGAAAGCAGGAGGATCTTCCCGGGCTGCGGGAAACCCTTTGCTGGCATACCTGCAGAAACCCACTCCCACTACCTGCCTGATATTCACCACTACCCATCCAGTAGATAAAAAGGGGCCTTTTTTCAGGTCCCTTAAAAGTACCGGCCGGGCAGTGGAATTTACCTATTTAAAAAAAAGGGATCTGGTCCGCTGGCTGGAAAAGCAGGCGCGCCTGGCCCATAAGACTATTACCCCGGCTGCTGCCAGTTTACTGGTAGAGAGGATGGGACCTGGTCTTTCGGTTTTAAGCCAGGAAATGGCCAAGTTGATTTCCTATACCGGTTCCAGGGAAACTATTCTGGAGGAGGACATCTATGAGCTCACCGTTCCTCTCCTGGAGGAGAATATCTTTAACGTTGTCGATGCCATTGGGGGAAGGCGGGTTGGAGCGGCGCTGGAGGGCATCCGGAAACTGATGCAGCAGGGCCAGCCGGGTCCGGTGATCCTGGCCATGATAGCGCGTCAGTTCCGGCTCATCCTGCAGGTTCTGGAATTAAAAGACATTAGCCGGTCTTCCCGGGAACTGGCGGCAAAACTGGAGTTACCTCTTTTTGTCGCCCAAAAGCTTCTGGCTCAATCCGAAAACTTTTCCAGGAAACAGGTTGTACAAGTGCTGGAGAAGCTTTTAGATCTGGACCGGGCGGTAAAAAAAGGCAGGGTGGATTTTTACCCGGCCATAGAAATGTTCCTGCTGGAGATGGGGGCAGGGGAATAATAAAAAATTAAAAAACCACCGCTCCATGCCGGGGTGGTTTTTTTTATGCTTATTTAAAAAATAAACACACCTAGCTTACCAGCCGGTTGAAACGCTTGGCCAGGCGGGATTTTTTACGGGCAGCAGTGTTTTTATGTAGGATACCCTTTGTTACCGCCTTGTCAATTGCCCTCAGCGCACGGCGTAAAAGTTCCCTGGTTTCCTCCACACTGGCACCGGCCGCGAGAGCGCGCTCAAATTTTTTAATGGTGGTGCGCAGGGCCGATTTCAGCTGCCTGTTCCGGAGGGTGCGCTTGCGGATAACCTTCATTCTCTTTAAAGCCGACTTTGTATTGGGCACCTCTTCAGTCACCTCCCAACAGCCCCCATTTTACCACGGGCTCATAAAAATTGCAAGGGTAACTGGTATAGCCTGTCGTTTTTTTGTTAAAGCTATGAAGCAGAAAAAGGAGGTGATTACCATGACGCAGTGGTTGGGTGTAATTGTAAGATTTATCGTCTCCGCGCTGGTGCTCATAGTTGTGAGCTGGCTGTCCCCGGGTTTTGTGGTGCGCGGAGGATTTGTGGGGGCACTGATTGCTGCGGTGGTTATTGCCGTGCTGGGCTACATTGTAGAGGCCCTGCTGGGTGACCGGGTTTCACCCCAAAGCCGCGGAATTGTGGGATTTATAACGGCAGCAGTGGTAATCTACGTGGCCCAGTTTATCATTCCCAACCTGCTTAGCGTTAATTTGCTGGGCGCGTTGATTGCTGCCTTCATTATCGGACTTATCGATGCGGTGGTGCCCACGGTTTTACGTTAAAGCAGCCGGGCACTTCGATTGCTGTGAAGGTGTTTTTTCATAAAGACCCCCTTCCGGACATAAAATGGTACAGGCTTATCCGGGAGGGGATTTTTGTGTATCTCTACAGCTACCGGCACCGCTGGTTATGGGGCAGGCTCTATAGCTTTCTGTTTTTGGCTGGTATTATTTTTATATTCTTTGCTCTGATTACAGGGATGGGAGTATTGTTTTTCCGCTCAGGGGGGCAGGTATTATTTCCCCGGGATCCGCGGTTAATCCTGCAGGCCGCTCTCCCTCTGTACACTGCCGGTGTGGAAGATGGGAAGGATTTTTCGGGTCCGCTATCCGGCTGGTGGCCGGAGCTGGGCGGAGGTGCCCTCCTTCCCTGGAAAGATTCCCGGGCTATGCTTCGTTCCCAGCTTTCCCTGCTGGCTTATCTGCCGGTAAAGCAGGAAGGAAAGGTTAATCCGCCGGAACCTGCTTCAAAACAGGCTGCCGGTGCACCTTTGAACTCTTCCGGAAAATACCTGGTGGCCATTTACCACACCCATACCGGAGAATGTTACAGCCTGACGGATGGCGTGGCCAGGCTTGATGGGAAAGAGGGGAGTGTAGTGCAGGTAGGAGAAATTATACGCCAGGAACTGGAAGAAAGATACGGCCTGCCGACCCTGCACATAAAAAAAATTCACGACCAGAAGTATAACTTATCATATATGGAATCCGAAAAAACGGTGCGGGAAGTGCTGCAGGAAGAGCCCCAGCTGGAAGTGCTCCTGGATATACACCGGGATGCCGGAAAGCCCCGCCGGGACTGCCTGGTAAGGGTTCAGGGAAAGGAAGTGGCGCCCATCCTGTTTGTCGTCGGTTCCGACGCCAGGGCGCCCTTCCCCGGCTGGCGGCAGAATGAACAGTTTGCCAGGCAACTGGCTGCAGCCCTGAATAAAAAATACCCCGGCTTGTGCCAGGGGGTACGGGTTAAAGAGGGGCGATATAACCAGTTTCTTCATCCCCGGGCGCTGCTGGTGGAAATTGGGAGTACCAACAACACCACTGCGGAGGCAGTGGCCTCGGCCCGGTTGTTTGCCGAAGTTTTGGGAGAAGAGGTACAAAAGCTGGCGAGAAACGGGGCTGCTCAACCGGGTGAGCAGTAATAGGGCTACTTACTCCCCGCCGCTCAGCTTGCGTGCGAAGGTGAGAAATCCGGTGTGGCCTACCATGCGATGCTGGGGCCTGACCGCACGGCCTTCCACGTGCCATTGCCGGAGCATTACTTCCAGGGTCTCAATTAAACCAAAAGAACCTGATTTTTGCAGGACGGTGGTAAGGGTACGGGCCTGAACAATGGAAGGCAGGTAGGAACACAAAATGCCGCCGGGAATCAGGGCGCTGTCCGCAATCCTGACTGCCTTCCACGGTTCCGGCACGTCCAGGAGTAGCCGGTCATAGCCCGTTTCCCCGGTAGCTTCGTAAATATCCCCCAGCTTGAGTTCGAGATGGGAGGGTACGGTGCCGAAATATGTTTTTATGTTTTCCGTGGCACAGTCAAGCATGTCCTGGCGGAGATCATAAGCTACCACTTTGCCGGTCGCTCCCACCTGCCTTAACACTGCTATCAGCAGCGCTCCGCTTCCGACCCCTCCCAGAAGCACCCGATCTCCAGGCCCTATATCCGTCCAGACCATGATGATACCCAGGTCTTTGGGGTATATGATGCCGCTCTTGCGCGGCATTTTTAGTATGTAATTGGAAACAGTTGGGTAAAATACGTAGAGTTTTTTCCCTCCGGAAGTCCTGACCATACTGCCCGGTTCCAGGCCCAGAACTTCATCATGATCAATGTAACCCCAGTAGGTATTCAGGCGTTTCCCCGGGGTAAGGCGCTGTAATAATTGAAAACGTTCGTCGGCAAAGACAACCAGTTCTCCTTCTGCAAGCGGCATGGTAACACTCCTTCCAGCAGATATCTCTTTCTAGCTTAAAGGCCCGTATTTCCTCTTTAAGCATTTACATTATATTTTACCATTATAATACCTGCAGAAAAGGTCTTCTTCCTTACCGACCGTTCTGCCGGATTTAGAAAACCCTGCCAGCTTTCCCCACAAACCTGGTTGGCCGGCAACCTTCCCTGTATAAAAAGTAAATTAAATGCTCAATAATGGAACACAGGGAGTGAGATCAGGAGTATGAGCTGGTGGAGGACGGTTATTGTTTTGGGAATTTTCCTGGGTCTGGTGGTTTCCGGCCTGGAGGTGGTGCTGGCAGGGTATAACCAGTTTCTTCTACCCCCGGATCCCCTCCGGCTGGAGCAACTGGCCAGGGCATTTGGTGATCACCTGCAGGAGCTGGTAGAACTGGTTGCCCGGTATTCTTCGGACTTCAAGTGGTAAGTCCGGAATAAGAATTCTTTTCACCTCCGGTGATTGATGTTATAATAAGTCTCTGAGAGATTTGAGGATGGTGATTGCGGGCATGGGGAGAGAACGCATCCGTAATTTTTGCATCATTGCCCACATTGATCACGGTAAGTCCACCCTGGCCGACAGGCTTTTAGAATACACGGGAGCTCTCAGCCCGCGGGAGATGACCGACCAGGTTCTGGACCAGATGGATCTGGAGCGGGAGAGGGGCATTACCATTAAGCTGCAGGCAGTGCGGCTGTCTTACCGGGCCGAAGACGGGATTGAATACCAGTTGAACTTAATCGATACTCCCGGGCATGTGGACTTTAGTTATGAAGTTTCCCGCAGCCTGGCGGCCTGCGAGGGAGCGCTGCTGGTGGTGGATGCGGCCCAGGGAATCGAGGCCCAAACCCTGGCCAACGTGTACCTGGCCATCGAAAACGATCTGGAAATTATCCCGGTGATTAATAAAATTGACCTGCCTGCGGCTGATCCCGAGCGAGTGAAACAGGAAATCGAAGATGTGATCGGGCTGGATGCTTCCGGGGCCATTTTGGTTTCAGCCAAGTTTGGAACCGGAGTAAAGGAGCTTTTGGAGGCCATTGTGCAGCGTATCCCACCTCCCAGGGGTAATCCCGCTGCTCCTTTAAAAGCTCTTATTTTTGATTCCCATTATGACCCCTACAAGGGGGTTATTGCCTATGTGCGTGTGGTAGATGGTCGCCTGGAAGAGGGTATGCACATAAAGATGATGTCCACCGGAAAGGAATTTGAGGTCAGCGAGGTAGGCATCTTCAGGCCAGCCATGACTCCCACGGGACGGCTGGACGCAGGTCAGGTGGGATATGTGGCCGCGGGCATAAAAAATGTAAGGGATACCCGGGTGGGCGACACCATCACCGATGCTGCCCGTCCGGCGGAAAAGCCCTTGCCCGGTTACCGTAAGGTAACGCCCATGGTTTATTGCGGCCTTTATCCCGTGGATGCGGTGGACTACGGTGCTCTGCGGGACGCCCTGGAAAAGTTGAAGTTGAACGATGCCTCCCTGGTTTATGAGCCGGAAACCTCCGAGGCCCTGGGTTTTGGTTTTCGCTGCGGTTTCCTGGGATTGCTGCACATGGAAATTATCCAGGAGCGGCTGGAGCGGGAATAC
The DNA here is from genome assembly GCF_000686645.1 of Desulfofundulus thermocisternus DSM 10259. Classification (NCBI taxonomy): domain Bacteria; kingdom Bacillati; phylum Bacillota; class Clostridia; order Eubacteriales; family Peptococcaceae; genus Desulfofundulus; species Desulfofundulus thermocisternus. The sequence goes on along the minus strand of NZ_JMLG01000001.1, from coordinate 250,626 downwards.
GGCCTGAATTTAATTACCACCGCACCCAACGTGGTCTACAGAGTTGTTACCACTTCGGGGGAAGAGCTTTACATCGACAACCCGACCAGAATTCCGCCAGCGGGGAAGTTGGCCCGGATGGAGGAACCATTTGTTACTGCCACCATCATGGTGCCTAAAGAGTATGTGGGACCGGTAATGGACCTGGCCCAGGAACGCCGGGGTACTTTTAAAACCATGGAGTACCTGGGGGAAAACCGGGTCATGCTCGTCTACGACCTGCCCCTGGCCGAGATTATATTTGATTTTTTTGACCAGCTGAAATCCCGTACCCGGGGTTATGCTTCCCTGGATTATGAACTGGCGGGTTACAGGGAAAGCGATCTGGTAAAGCTGGATATCTTGATCAATGGTGAGCCGGTGGATGCGCTGACCTGTATTGTTCACCGGGACAAGGCCTATCACCGTGGACGGCAGCTGGTTGAAAAGCTGCGCAGCTTGATTCCCCGGCAGTTGTTTGATGTACCCGTTCAGGCAGCCATCGGTAGCCGTGTAATTGCCCGTGAGACCATCAAGGCCAGGCGCAAGGATGTGCTGGCTAAATGTTACGGCGGTGACGTTACCCGTAAGCGCAAGCTCCTGGAAAAACAAAAGGAAGGCAAAAAACGAATGAAACAGGTAGGCAGCGTGGAAATTCCTCAAGAGGCCTTTATGGCTGTGTTGAGCATAGAAGATAAATGAAGTAACCCGGGGAGTGAGCCTGTGGCCATCAGCCTGTATATTCATGTTCCCTTTTGCCTGCGTAAATGCCATTACTGTGATTTTGTTTCCTATGTTTATGACCCGGAAGCCGCCCGCCGGTACCGGGTCGCTCTTTTACGGGAAATGGCCCTTTATCATGAACACCTGTCGCCGCAGGAGAGGGTTCTCAAAACCATTTTCATCGGTGGCGGTACACCCACCTGCCTGCCGCAGGGGGAGCTGGTGGCCATACTGGAAGGCTGCCGCCGTTATTTCCACTGGTCTTCCGGGGTGGAGGTAACTGTGGAAGCCAACCCCGGAACAGTGGACCTGTCCGGATTAAAAGCCCTGTATGCGGCCGGGGTCAACCGCCTTTCCCTCGGGGTGCAGGCGTGTTCGGAACACCTTTTGAAGTTGCTGGGGCGGGTCCATAGTTTTTCCCAGGCTGTGGAGGCGGTAAGGCTGGCCCGCCGGGCCGGTTTTGGCAATCTCAACCTGGATCTCATTTTTGCCCTTCCCGGTCAGAGCCTGGCGGATTGGAGAAAGTGCCTGGAAGAAATACTTATCCTGGAGCCCGAGCACATTTCGGCCTATGCGCTGCAGCTTGAAGAAGGAACACCCCTGGCCCGGGCGGTGGCCAGTGGCAGTATCCCCTGCTGTGACGAGGAAACGGAACTGGCCATGTACCGGGAGGTGATAAATTTTCTTACGGCCCGGGGTTACGAGCATTATGAGATCTCCAATTTTGCCCGTCCCGGTTACCGTTGCCGGCATAATCTATCCTACTGGCAGTATGAACCATATCTCGGCCTGGGCCCGGCAGCCCATTCCTGCCTGCGGGGGGAGCGCTTTTACAATACCTCTTCCCTGGAGGAATACCGGGCGACTCTTTCCTCAGGAAAATTGCCGGTGGCCGGCCGCGAGAAATTATCCCTTCCCCTAATGATGTCGGAAACAGTGTTTTTAGCTCTTCGCCTCAGGGAGGGGCTGGACCTGGAAAAATTTAGAGCCCGTTTTGGGAAAAATATTGAAGAGGTATTTGGGGATCAAATCCAGAAGTTAAAGGAAGCGGGACTCCTGGAAGTTTGTTCCGGGCATTTGAGGTTAACTCCGCGGGGCTTACCCCTGGCCAACCTGGTTTTCCAGGAATTTGTGCTGCCTTGACAAATGTTCAGCCGGGTGCTATGTTAAACTTAACAGGGTTTAGCACTCAATGCGATCGAGTGCTAACAAAGGGGGTGTTAAGGGTGAGAATGGATGCCCGCAAGCAGGATATCCTTCTGGCCATTATCACCGATTACATTGCTACCGCTGAACCGGTGGGTTCACGCACAATTGCCCGGAAGTACCGTTTGGGGATCAGCCCGGCTACCATTCGTAATGAGATGGCTGATCTTGAGGATATGGGTTATATCGAACAACCCCATACCTCTGCCGGCCGGATCCCTTCAGAGCTGGGCTACAGGTATTACGTGGATTATTTAATGAAACGGCAGGAGCTAACCCCCGAGGAAGAAGGACTGATCCGGGAAAGCTACCATCAAAAAGTCCGTGATGTGGGAGAGGTAATCCAGCGGACAGGTCAGTTGCTATCCCAGTTAACCCAGTATGCTGCCATGGTAATGCCGCCCAAAATCGGTACCAGCAGATTTAAATATATCCGCCTGGTTCAACTGGGTTCCGAACAGGCCATGCTGGTGGCGATCATGGATAGCGGTATCGTACACCACCGGATTATGGAAATTCCCCGCGGGATAACCGCCGAGGACCTTGAGACCATCTCCACGGTACTCAATGCCAAACTCCAGGGCCGTACCATGGATAGCATAAAGCTTACTCTGGTCAAAGAAATTTACCTGGAGCTGATTAAGCACAGGAAGATTATAGAAATGGTCATGGAGCTTTTACAGGATAGTCTGACCAGGCTGCCGGAGGAAAGAATATATCTCGGTGGGATTCTCAATATCTTAAACCAGCCCGAGTTCCGTAATGTGGAGAAAGTAAAAACCCTGCTCAGCCTGCTGGAACAGGAAAGCCTCCTGTGCAATTTGCTGGCAGATGATGTGGGCAGGGAAGGCGTTACCGTGCGCATCGGGCGGGAAATTCGCTGCCGGCAGATGAGCAATTGCAGTATGGTGGTGGCCACCTACCGCCTGAAAGGGAAGCCGGTTGGGACCATAGGTGTTCTCGGGCCAACCCGCATGGATTATGCCAGGGTGGTCACCGTGGTGGAGCATTTAACCAAAAACCTGTCCCGCGCCCTGGAAAATCTCCTGGGTGGTTGGGATAAATAAGGAGGAACAGGGTTTTGAGTCTCAAACAGCAGGCCAGCACGGGTGCGGAAGTGGATGAGCGAATGGCGGCCCTGGTCACCAATGCCAATGCCGTTCGGGCCATTGCTTCCGCCGTAGAGGGCACCCTGGGTCCAAAGGGCCTGGATACCATGCTGGTGGATAAATTTGGGGAAGTAGTCATCACCAATGACGGTGTTACCATCCTTACCATGATGGAGGCCAACCATCCGGCGGCCCGGATGGTGATCAACGTTGCCAGGGCCCAGCAGGAGGAAATTGGTGATGGCACCACTACCGCTACCGTCATGGCCGGGGCCATGGTCGGCACCGGGGTGGAGCAGGTGGCCCGGGGGGTGCCTGTGGCCCGGGTTATTGAAGGTATCCGGGCAGGAGTTAAACGCGGCCTGGAAATCATGAAGCAAAAGGCCCGGCCGGTGGAAGATTTGAACGATCCTTTAATTTATCAAGTTGCCCTGGTGGCCGGGAGAGGGCATGAGGATATTGCCGATCTGGTGGTACAGGCGGCCAGGATGATCGGGCGGGAAAAGCTTCTGGACCGTTCTTTTCGCTTTGCGGATACGGTGATGGCTCAGGAAGGGGCAGATAACCAGGTTTTTATGGGCGTAATTGTGGATAAGGAACCCATGAACCGCCAGATGCCCCGCGAACTCGCAGATGCGCAGGTGCTGGTTATCGATGATGCCCTGGAGCCGGAGGAGATCGAGGAGGAAGCTCTGGCTACCGAAGCCGGTTTTGCCAGGTATATGGAATTGCAGAACCAGTTTCGGGATAACATACAAAAGATTATTGACCTTAAGGTGGGCCTGGTGCTGGTTGACCGGGGCGTTCATGATCTGGCTGAAGAAATGCTTACCGATGCCGGGATTATGGTTGTGCAGAGGGTGGCCAACAAGGAACTTCGCCGGGTGGCTGAACACACCGGGGCCCGGATGATCAAACGTACCGGCCTGAAAAAGGATCTGGAGCAGATTAAACACTATCTCGGCCGTTGCCGCCGGGTTTTTCATGATGAAAAGCTGGAGCAGGTCTGGATCCAGGAAGGTGGCGGCAGGCCCATGGCTACGGTTCTGGTAGGTGCCGCCACTGCGGAAGTGGTGGGGGAAAGGGAGCGCATTGCCAGGGATGCGGCCTCCGCCGTCCAGGCTGCCGTGAGGGGAGGAGTTGTTCCCGGCGGTGGGGCCATTGAGCTGGCCGTAGCCAGGGAGGTGGAGAAAACCCGGGCCTCCATGCGCGGCATGACGGCCTACGGAGTGGACTGCGTCATAGAAGCTCTGAAACGCCCGCTGGCCCAGATTGTGGCCAATGCCGGCTTTAACCCGCTGGAAAAGGTTGGCGATGTCATGGCTGCCCAGGTAGAGACGGGAAATGAGGCCCTGGCCGTGGATTGCGATACGGGCCAGGTGGCGGATATGTATGAACTGGGTGTGGTGGATCCCGTCCTGGTGAAGACTTATGCCTTTAAAGCAGCGGGGGAAATTGCCGAAGCTATTTTGCGGATAGATACCATTATCAAGAAGCGGGAGGACAAAGAGGCAGGTCTCAGGCAGGCGACGGATATATAAGGCTTGTGAGGTGTGCGGAGATGGAAGAGAAAAAAATCCCTCAGGGAGAGGCTGAAAATACAGAACATAATAATGAAGCCGGTTCTCCCGGTGCTGCCGATGAGCCCGGCAGTGCGGTTCAGGGTTCTTCTCCTGGCCAGGTTGATTTGCCGGAAACAGAAGGGGAGGAGACAGCGGGAGAACAGGGGCAGGAAGAGGTGGATGTACAGGAACTGGAGCGGCGCCTGGCCGAGCAGACAGCCCTGGCCCAGGATTACTTTCAGAGGCTGGCAAGGATGCAGGCCGACTTTGAAAACTACCGGCGCCGCATGAACAGGGAGCGGGAGGAATGGTTTAAGTATGCCTCGCAGTCCCTGGTAGCCGAGCTTTTGCCCGTCGTGGATAACTTTGAGCGGGCACTGGCAGCTAAAGAGGATGATCCGGCCCAGGTGGTGGCGGGGGTGGAGATGATTTACCGCCAGCTCATGGATGTACTCACTAGGGAGGGGCTTTCTCCGGTTCCGGCTGTAAATGAACCCTTTGATCCTGCCAGGCATGAAGCAATCATGCAGGAAGAGACCGATTCTTACCCGGACAATACGGTAATCGAGGAATTGCGCCGGGGCTATTATTTTAAGGACCGGCTGTTGCGGCCGGCCCTGGTCAAGGTAGCCCGCGCGGTATCAAAACAGGAAAACAACCAATGAGGATAACGGGAACAAACAGACCAGCAGTATCTGTTAAGGAGGTCGTGATAAATGGGGAAAGTTATAGGTATTGACCTTGGAACAACCAACTCCTGTATGGCCGTTATGGAAGGTGGCGAGGTAATAGTTATTCCCAATGCGGAGGGGGAGCGCATAACTCCCTCTGTGGTGGGCTTTACCAAAACGGGTGAACGCCTGGTCGGCCAGCTGGCCAAGCGCCAGGCGGTGAGCAACCCGGAACGTACTATCAGGTCTATTAAGCGGCATATGGGTACCAACTACCGGGTAAAAATTGACGATAAGGAATACACTCCCGAGGAAATCTCGGCCATGATTTTACAGAAATTAAAAGCCGATGCCGAGGCCTATCTGGGGGAAAAGGTGGAAAAGGCAGTTATCACCGTACCTGCTTATTTTACCGATTCCCAGCGGCAGGCTACCAAGGATGCCGGTAGAATTGCCGGCCTGGAAGTCCTGCGCATAATCAACGAACCTACCGCCGCTTCCCTGGCCTACGGTTTGGATAAGGAAGAGGATCAGACCATCCTGGTATTCGACCTGGGTGGAGGTACCTTCGACGTATCCATACTGGAGCTGGGGGACGGCGTTTTTGAGGTCAAGGCCACCAGCGGTAACAACCGCTTGGGCGGTGATGACTTCGACCAGAGGATAATGGACTGGCTCATAGAGCAGTTTAAGAAAGAGACAGGCATTGACCTGCGCAATGACCGCATGGCCATGCAGCGGTTGAAGGAAGCTGCAGAAAAGGCCAAGATAGAGCTGAGCAGTGTTACCACGACCAACATCAACCTCCCCTTTATTTCTGCCGATGCCAGCGGCCCCAAGCATCTGGATGTAACCCTCACCCGGGCCAAATTTGAGGAGTTAACCGCCGACCTGGTGGAAATGACCATGGGCCCAACGCGGCAGGCCCTGGCCGATGCGGGGCTGGAACCTAAGGATATCCACAAGGTAATTCTGGTAGGGGGTTCCACCCGTATTCCGGCTGTTCAGGAGGCCATACGCAAGTTCCTGGGCAAAGAGCCATATAAAGGAATTAACCCGGATGAGTGCGTGGCCATCGGGGCAGCCATCCAGGCAGCAGTGCTGGCCGGCGAGGTTAAAGACGTTTTGCTCCTGGACGTGACACCACTTTCCCTGGGTATTGAGACCCTGGGGGGTGTGTTTACCAAGATCATTGAACGGAATACCACTATTCCCACTTCCAAAAGCCAGATTTTTACCACCGCTGCTGACGGGCAGACTACGGTGGAAATCCATGTGCTCCAGGGTGAACGCCCCATGGCCGCTGACAACAAGACCCTGGGTCGGTTTACCCTTACCGGAATACCTCCGGCACCCCGGGGAGTACCGCAGATTGAAGTAAAATTTGATATAGACGTAAACGGTATTGTAAATGTTTCCGCCAAGGATCTGGCAACTGGCAAAGCCCAGAGCATTACCATCAGCGGTACTTCACGGCTTTCGGAGGAAGAAATCCAGCGCATGGTTAAAGAGGCAGAAAAATATGCCGAGGAAGACCGCAAGCGGAAAGAAGAAGCCGAACTGCGCAACCAGGCCGATAGCATGATCTACCAGGCTGAAAAAACCATCAGAGACCTGGGCGATAAAGCCGATAAAGCCAAGGTGGAAGAAGTCAAAAAAGCCGTGGAAAGGCTTAGAGAAGCCCTGGGCGGCAAGGATACGCAGCTGATCAAGTCCCGCATCGAGGAATTGACCAAACCCCTGTATGAACTTTCGGCCCAGCTTTACCAGCAGCAGGCCCAGCAGGCGCAGGCAGGCGGTAGCAGTGGTGCTGCTGGTTCCGGTAGTGAAAAAGTGGTGGATGCGGATTACGAAATTAAAGATGATCAGAAGTAATTGGCAGCAGCCATTAAAATGTTGTATAATACTCCCGGATGTGCTTTAGCGTCGTTAATTGTCCTGCAGGTGTTTTCTGGCCGGTGGTCCTGAGACGACTGCCGGCCAGGTTTGCATTGTTACCGGGAGTTTTATTTAAACGAGTATAAAGGTACGTTCAGGTGGTGGTAACGCCATGGCAAAGCGCGACTACTATGAAATCCTGGGGGTGTCCCGGGACGCCACGCAGGAGGAAATCAAAAAAGCTTACCGCAAGCTGGCCCGGCAGTACCACCCCGACGCCAATCCCAACGATAAGGATGCGGAGGCCAAGTTTAAGGAAATAACTGAAGCCTATGAAGTCCTGAGTGATCCGGAAAAACGGGCTCAGTATGACCGCTTTGGCCATGCCGCCACCGGTAACCAGGGGTTTGGCGGGTTCGAGGGATTTGGTGGTTTTGGAGGGTTTGGTACCGATTTCGGGGGCCTGGGAGATATATTCGATATGTTCTTTGGCGGGTCTACCCGGCACAGGCGCGGCCCCGAAAAAGGAGCAGATATCCGGGTGGATCTGGAACTCTCCTTCAAAGAAGCTGCTTTTGGGCTGGAGAAAGATATCCGGGTACCCCGTATGGAGCCATGCAGCACCTGCAACGGTACCGGGGCTGCTCCTGGGACGCGCCCGGTAACCTGCCCGGTGTGTGGAGGCACCGGCCAGGTGCAGTTTGCCCAGAGCACTCCCTTCGGGCGCATTTTCCAGTCCCGCACCTGTGATCGCTGCCGGGGTGCAGGTCGCATAATTGAAAAACCCTGCGCCAACTGTCATGGGAGCGGGCAGGTTCACCGCACCCGCACCATTCACATCAAGATTCCTGCCGGTGTGGATGATGGGACAAGGTTGCGGGTGGCCGGTGAAGGAGAGGCCGGTCTGAGGGGTGGGCCGCCGGGTGATCTCTATGTCTACATTCACGTCCGGCCCCACAAGATCTTTAAGCGTGAAGGCAATGACGTGCTTATGGAGTTGCCCATTTCCTTTGCCCAGGCTGCTTTGGGTGATGTGGTGGAAGTGCCCACCCTTGAAGGCAAGGCAACCTTACGTATTCCCGAAGGTACGCAACACGGCACTGTTTTCCGCCTGAGGGGCAAGGGCATCCCGGATTTGGGCGGTTATGGGCGTGGTGACCAGCTGGTGCGGGTTAAGGTGATGGTCCCCACCAGGTTGAGTGAGGAACAGAAAAAGCTTTTGCGCCAGTTTGCCCGGTTGAGCGGTGAAAATCCGGCCGGGGTGGAAAAAGGTTTCTTTGATAAAGTTAGAGATGCTTTTATGGGATGATGGGGGGCCGGTGTGTTTGGAGTGGCTGGAAATTGCCGTTACCACTCCCGGCGAGTGGGTTGAGGCAGTAAGCAATATATTCATCGAGCTGGGTACCGGCGGGGTGGCCATCGAGGACCCCGCCCTCTTTTCTTTATACCTGCAGGGGGCAGAAGACGAGGTGGCCCTGGATCCTTCCTCTCTTCCCCGGGAACCCGTGGTGAAGGCTTACCTGCCGGTTGATGAAAATCTTGATGTGCGTGTTGCTACCCTGAAGAGGCGGCTATTTGCCCTGGCCGGTGAGGATGTCTTTAACATCAGGACCAGGAGAGTCATGGAAGAAGATTGGGCCCGGGCCTGGAGGGATTACTATAAACCTGTGCCTGTGGGAAGAAGACTGGTGATAAAACCGGCCTGGGAAGAATATCCGGCACTCCCGGGACAGGTGGTAATTGAAATGGATCCGGGGATGGCCTTTGGTAGTGGTACCCATCCCACTACACAGCTCTGTCTTACCCTGATGGAAGATATTTTATCCGGTGGAGAAGTGGTGGTGGATGTGGGTACCGGATCGGGTGTTCTGACCATAGCAGCTGCCCTGCTGGGAGCGCGCAGGGTGGTGGCTATAGATAATGATCCGGTGGCTGTATCGGCCGCCCGGGATAATGTGAAATTGAACCGGGTACAGGATAAAGTTGAAGTTTTATGCAACAACCTGCTGGACGGGGTGGCCATTACCGCCGATGTGGTGGTGGCCAACATCGTGGCTGACGTAATTATTCGCCTGATCCCGCAGGCAGTCGGGATTTTGAAGCCGGAGGGGCTATTTATTGCTTCGGGCATTATCAGGGGGCGGGAACGGGATGTGGTCGGGGCACTGGAAAACCATGGATTTAAAATCGTAGACCGTCGTTGCCGCGGTGAATGGTACGCACTGGTCGCCCGCGGGGGGTGCCGGCCATAGGTTATTTCTTTGTTTCTCCGGAGCAGATTACCGGCAGGCGGGTGATCATCACCGGTTCCGATGTGGTGCATATTTCCCGGGTACTGCGCCTTGTGCCGGGAGATGTGATTACAGTTATGGATGGGCAGGGCAACGGTTACCGGGTAAGATTGACCGGTTCTGATCGTGGTGTGGTCGAAGGAGAAATCCTGGAGCATTTTATTCCCGGGGGAGAAGCTCCTTTAAGGGTAACGCTGATACAGGGGCTTTCCAAGGGCGATAAAATGGACATAATTATACAGAAGAGCACCGAACTGGGTGTGTCCTGTATAATTCCCCTGGCCTGCACCCGCTCCGTGGTCCGGCTTGCGCCGGACAAAGCCCGTGACCGCCAGCGGCGCTGGCAGCGAATAGCCCTGGAAGCTGCCAAACAGTCCCGCCGGGCCACCGTACCCCGGGTTGCCGGAATAATGGATTTGCCGGAAGCGCTCAACCTCATCCCACCGGGTGCACTGGCGTTGATGCCCTGGGAGGAAGAAAGGGAACGATCTTTAAAGGCCGTCCTCAGGGGGCGAACCTGCGAAGAGGTGTTTATTTTTATCGGGCCAGAAGGCGGGTTTGCTATGGAGGAAGTTGCCATGGCCAGGGAAAAAGGTGTTTACTCCGTATCCCTGGGTCCACGAATCCTGCGCACGGAGACAGCGGGGCTGGCCGCGCTGACCATGATCCTCTATGAACTGGGAGATCTGGGTGGAGACGGGTAACAATCCGGAGGTGAACGGCCATGACCAGGACGGTAGCTGTAACCACGCTGGGATGCAAGGTCAATCAATACGAATCCTCAGCCCTGGCCACCCTTTTCCGGGAACGGGGTTATAAAGTGGTGGATTTTAATGAACCGGCGGATATTTATATTATCAACACCTGTACGGTTACCCATCTGGGAGATCGCAAGTCAAGGCAGCTTATCCGGAGGGCTGCGCGCAGAAACCCCCGGGCCCGCTTGGTGGTAACCGGCTGTTATGCCCAGATTTCGCCAGAAGAGGTGCTGTCCATTCCCGGCGTGGACCTGGTGGTTGGAACCCGGGATAAGTTCCGCATTGTGGATCTGGTAGAGGAACTGCTCGAAGGTGAGCGGCAGCCCGGGGCCGTGGTGCGAGATGTCTTTCAGGATGTAGATTTTGAGGACCCGCCCGTGCCGGCCCTGCCGTCCCGGGTCAGGGCTTTCTTGAAGATTCAGGAAGGATGCAATAACTATTGTGCTTACTGCATCATTCCCTATGCCCGGGGGCCGTTGCGCAGCCGGGATCCGGAAAAGGTGCTGGCCGAAGCCAGGGAACTGGTGGCCGGGGGTTTTAAGGAGCTGGTGCTCACCGGTATTCATACCGGCGCTTACGGTCAGGATAAACCCGGCAGCCTTGACCTGGCCGGTTTAATGGAACAGCTGGCATTGATACCGGGGCTGTTACGCCTGCGCCTCAGTTCCGTGGAACCGATGGATATAACGGATAAACTGGTGGATGTTATGGCTACCAGTCCCAATATTTGCCGCCACCTCCATATTCCTTTGCAGAGCGGTGATGATACAGTCCTGGCCCGTATGCGCCGTCACTACACCACAGGCTGGTTTCGGGAACTGGTGCAGAAGGTGAGGGAGAGACTACCGGGAGTAGCGATTACCACGGATATCATCGTTGGCTTTCCCGGGGAAACCGATAGCCAGTTTGAAAATACCTTTAATTTTGTGCGGGAAATGGCTTTCGCCCGGTTGCATGTCTTCAAGTATTCACCCCGCCGGGGTACGGCTGCAGCATCATTTCCCGACCAGGTAAGTGCTCCGGTAAAAGAGGCGCGAAGCCGGCGCCTGATTGCCCTGGGGGAAGAGCTGGCCTGTTCTTTTGCCGCCAGCCATATCGGCCGTGAGGTTAAGGTACTGGTGGAAGAAGAGCTGCCGGGGATGCAGGGCTTTTACACCGGGTTGACCGATAACTACCTGCGGGTTAGCTTCCCTTCCCGGGAAGACGTTGTGGGTCAGCTGGTAACGGTTAAGGTGGCGGAAGCCCGGGGCCCGGACCTGAAAGGATGGATAATTTAAGCCTTACCTGCAGGATTAATAACTTTAGATGTTGAATAGGTTATTGCGCCACTTTTTACGGGAGGGAGGTGGTACGGTGCAGGATTGCATTTTCTGCAGGATTGTGCGCAAGGAAGTCCCGGCCGAGATTGTTTATGAAGATGAGCAGGTAATGGTTTTTAAAGATATCCAGCCGGCGGCTCCTGTCCACCTCTTGCTCATTCCCAAAAAACACATACCTACCTTCTTTGATCTGACAGAAGATGACGTTTCCCTGATCGGGCATGTGCAGCTGGTAGCAGGCCGGGTTGCCCGGCAGTTAAACCTGGAAGAAAAAGGTTTTCGCCTGGTCAGCAACTGCAAGGAAGATGCCGGGCAGCTGGTTTTCCATATTCATTATCACCTGCTGGGGGGCAGGACCCTGCAGTGGCCGCCGGGTTAAGCGTTCAGGGCCCGGGGCGATTTTGACCTGCAAAGCTTGCCGGAGCGAGCAGGAGCAATGGTACGGGATAACCGGAAAGTGGGGACAACACGGGGTTCTAACCCGGTTGACTTAATGGTGGGAATCAGTCTATAATGACATGGTATTTTGCAATTTCAGGTTGGGGGTTTTTTCAGTCTTATGAACAGCCTAACAGCCTGGCGGAGGGAGGGAAAAGAGCAGTGCCGGAAGTTCGTGTCGGTAAAAATGAAACTCTGGATAGTGCCCTCCGTCGTTTCAAGCGTTCCTGTCAGAAAGCTGGCGTCCTAGCGGAAGCCAGGCGACATGAGCATTACGAAAAACCCAGTGTGCGGCGGAAGAAAAAATCCGAAGCGGCCAGAAGGCGCAAGTACCGTTAATTTATCTGGCCGGGCCGGTAACTAGGAAAATTTACACGCACGTATAACATCGGCAGGAGAAGCCCGGTGCTGTAGTAAAGAGCGCCGGGTAATTTTACACCTTTAACAGTTTGGTACCCGCGCCGTGGATCTACCCCGGCGCCCTGACGGATGGGGTGATCCATAAATAATGTCCGGTCAATTTTTTACCTGGTTGTCGGTGCTGGCATTTTTACTGGGGATAATTGCCCTGGTGCTGGAAATTTTCGTGTTTCCGGGTTTCGGTGTGGCGGGAGTGGCCGGGATAATTCTCCTGGCTTGGGGGGTATTGCTGCTGGCCGTGGACTTTACCCAGGCCACGGCTGCACTGGTGGTGGCCCTGGCCCTCACCATAGTGGTATTTTTCCTGGGGCTCAAATTCCTGTCCCGGTTAAATTTCTGGCAACGTTTAACCTTAAACACCAGGCAGGAGAAGGATAAGGGTTATACGGCCGGGCAGGAAGAGCTGGTTCAACTGGTACACCAGGCGGGGGTGGCCTTAACTCCCTTGAGGCCTGCGGGGACGGCGGAGATTGCCGGTCGGCGGCTGGATGTCGTTACCAGCGGGGAATACATCCCGGCCGGAACGAAAGTGCAGGTGGTGCAGGTGGAAGGAAACCGGGTGGTGGTACGCCGGGTAGACTACTGTTAACCGTGCTGAATATGGCAGGTTTCCAGTAGAACCACTCTGCTAAGGGCAAATATTTTTAACTACTTTATATTTTGGAGGTGCCTGATGTTTAGTTTGCTGGGACTTTCCACAATTATCTTTTTATTACTTCTCTTAATAGGCATAACGGTGGTTTTCAGTTTCATCCCCGTGGGGCTGTGGATTTCCGCCCTGGCCTCAGGGGTGAAAATCGGCATTATTACCCTGGTGGGTATGCGCCTGCGGCGGGTACCGCCGGCAAAAATTGTCGGCCCGTTGATCAAGGCCGACAAGGCCGGCCTCAATGTGACCGTCAACCAGCTGGAGGCCCATTACCTGGCCGGGGGCAATGTGGACCGGGTGGTGGATGCTCTCATTGCCGCCGAGCGGGCGGACATTCCCCTCACTTTTGAGCGGGCCGCGGCCATCGATCTGGCCGGGCGCAATGTCCTGGAAGCGGTGCAGATGAGCGTCAATCCCAAGGTGATACAAACTCCCATGGTATCCGCCGTGGCCAAGGACGGTATTGAGGTCAAGGTTATCGCCCGGGTTACGGTGCGGGCCAATATCGACCGCCTGGTGGGTGGTGCCGGTGAGGAAACCATCCTGGCCCGGGTGGGTGAAGGCGTCGTAACTACGGTCGGCAGTGCCGAAAGCCACAAGCACGTGCTGGAAAACCCGGACTCCATTTCCCGGACCGTGCTGGAAAAGGGCCTGGATGCCGGGACGGCTTTCGAAATCCTTTCGATTGATATTGCCGACGTGGACGTGGGGCGGAACATCGGCGCCCAGTTGCAAATCGACCAGGCAGAAGCAGACAAGCGCATTGCCCAGGCCAAAGCAGAAGAGCGGCGGGCCATGGCCGTGGCCAAAGAGCAGGAGATGCGGGCCATGGTGGAGGAAATGCGCGCCCGGGTGGTGGAAGCGGAAGCGGAAGTGCCCCGGGCCATGGCCGAGGCGTTGCGCCAGGGCAAACTGGGTGTGATGGATTATTATAACATGCAAAACCTGCTGGCCGATACCCGTATGCGCGAGGGTCTGGCCAGGATGGGCGGCGAGCCGGGTGAGCCCGGCGAATCCTCCAGGAAAGGAAAGGAACGCTAACCCATGGAAGCGCTCATTTTCTGGGCCTTTCTCCTGTTTGTTTTCTGGACAGTCTTTGCCAGGGATCGCGGCAGGTCGGACCGGCGTTATCCCGGGGGCTCTATACCCCCTTTTCCAGAACAAAAGGCACGTGAAAAACAGCAGGATGATTCCATGAAGGAACCGGGGAATTACGGGGAGGAGGAAGATTTGCCTTTACCGGGACCCTGGAGCCGTCGACAGGAAGAGGCGGATCTACCCCTGCCCGGTCCGTGGGGTCGCAGGCCGGAAGAGACTGATCTGCCCCTGCCGGGTCCGTGGGACCGCCGGGAAAGTGCTCCGGAGGATGTTCCCCTTCCCGGCCCGTGGAACCGGCAGGAGGAAGGACCGTTTCCCCGCCCCTGGCACAGACGGGAAAGGGATCTGCAAGATCAGGTGCCCGGCGGGGAAAGGGTGCGCAAAGCACCTGCCGGTGTGTCCCGGCGGGAGCAACAGGAGTGCTGCCCTGACCCCGATTTAGAACATAAACCGGAACGGGAACGGACGGCTGAAACGAAGCGTGAGGCCCGCCGGGAACGTCCCGTACGGGACGTTCCCGGAGTTGAAGGTGCGGACCAGGTTTTTATGGAAACCCGGGACCCCTGCCCCCGGCCGGTGCAATGTCCCCTGCTTTCGAGACGCAACCTGGCTGCGGCGGTGATCCTGTCTGAAGTGCTGAATTTCCGTGGCGGCCGGCAGGCCCGGAGAAGGAGAGGGACGCGGTAGGAACATCATGGCAAAATCAAGCTGCAATTGAGGAGGTGCATTTATGCAAAACCACATCTGTGGGGCCGGTTTATCCGCCCGCCCGGGAAAACCCTGCCCCCGTTGCGGAACTCCCGGCTTGCCTGTTAATACGGGTAAAGAATGCCTGACCAGAAACCCCGCCGGCCGTTGATGTAAACCGGCGGTGCAATCGGTGATTGCACGGGGTCTGGTTTTCTACCGGTGTTCGCCCAGGATGTATTCCTGAAACATGGGCTCAACAAATTTATATGATCCGCGCCCGTCTTTTTCGATGATTGCTTTGGCCATCAGGTAATCCAGGGCTCTTTTGATTTCGTTGGGATTGGCTTTCCGGCTATACACCCTGTTTCCCGCGGCAATACGCTTCAACACCTCGCGGACATGAGATTTTTGGCTGAGCTCATCCAATATTTCGTCGTAAATTTGGGCCAGGATCAATAAAGCCCGGTCATATCCCAGCTGAACAAACTTTGGAGTTACGGTATTTTTTCCTGCTTCAAGGAGAGCGTAGTAAATTTCCGAACAAACGAGCATGGTGTCCTGGGGGTGGCCGCCGGTTTTTTGCAAAATTCCCCTGGTAATTTCACTATCCACTTCAATATTTTGTTCGGCAAATTTTCGGGTAATATATGTTACCCATGAATCTTCGGGAATAGAAGGGATGGGAAGGATCACGGCGAAGCGGTAGAAGGCTTCTTTCCGGTTGCTGAACAGGGCTTTCATTATACCTTCTTTGGAACCAAGAAAAAGATAAGATACGTTCTTATGATTTTGGAAATGTGACCGCATTTTTTTATAGATTTCTTCCTGGCTGACCACGCGGGAAGCGTCCTGGAACTCGTCAAACAGGACCACCATATTTCTTCCATCGCGGGTTGCAAGAATTTCCGGCAAATCCAGCGCGTAATCCAGCAGTGCGTTTTCATCTGGCTCGCCGTGGAGGAAACCAAAACCGAATTCCAGGTCTTCAAGCTTAATCGTCAACTTCGCCATACCGGCGATAGCTTTGGCACGATCTTTCAGGACATCCAGCGTTTTGCGGATTCCCGTTCTGTTTTCCAGGCAGGCGTTGATCAGAGAAACAGCGAATTCTCGTTTGTTTGAAAGGCGGAAAAAGTCTACAGAAGCTGTGTAAAAACCCTGCTCTTTCAATCGTCTCAAAACTTCGTAAGCAATAGAAGTTTTTCCTATTCTGCGGGGGCCGGCCAGCATCACACTCTGTCCGTCACCCAGCCTGATTTGAAGGGAAGTGATAAAATCCTCTCTGTCCACGATGTCTTTTTCTGAAACAGGACCACCGACGGGAAATAATTTGCCGGGCAAAAGTTGCACACCTCTATTACAGATATTACTTTCTGTGTAATATTATATTACATGTAAGGTAATATGTCAAATTGCCGGCCTGCCGGGCCGTCAACCCGGCAAAAACTTAACGAAGAAGCGTGAATGTCGATACGTAAATTAACTGTAACTCTCAAACCGGGGTGATATTAGTTGCGTTTCGCCACCCAAAGCATCATTGGCACTGCCAGCAACTGGACTATTACCGAAAATGCCACCACATACCCTACCGACAGGTCATACAAAATCCCCATCAGGGCGCTGCCCAGGAACCAGAACAGGCCGTACCCGGTATTGAACACCCCGTAGGCAGTCCCGCGCTTATCGGGGGGGATCATACCGGCAATGGCTGCCCTTAAAACCGATTCCTGTGCTCCCATACCAATGCCCCAGATTACCATCCCTGTTACAACTGTTATAAAGTCCCCCAAAAACACTAAGGGTGCAAATGAGGATGAAACCAGTACAGCTATGACCAGAATATTGATTCCGGTACGGTCAAACAAGTATCCAAAAATTAAAGCTGCCAGGGCATCGGCTGCCATTGCTATGGCATAAAGTACTGGAAGCCATGCGGGCGAAATCAGAGAAGTCTTACCCAGGTGGAAGGCAATTAAAGGATAATCAACATAGCCGGCCGCTATGAGGGCGACGGCTGCCAGGTAGAGCCAGAATTTTGACGGCAAACCTTTCCCTTCCACCATGATTGGAGCTGCTTCCAGCTCTCGGGGGACCGGATATAAAATCCTGGCAGCGATGAGGATTATTAGCGCTACGGAAGCCGGCACCAGTAAAACGGCAAATCCTGCTTTATAATTGCCTTTTAAAAAGTATAACACCAGGGCTACAATTAAAGGACCGGTAATGGCGCCAATTTGATCCAGAGCTTCGTGAAGGCCAAATCCCCGTCCTCTCCCAACTTCCGAAGTGGCGTAAGAAAGCATGGCATCACGGGCGGGAGTGCGGATGGCCTTCCCCACTCTTTCTGTAATCATTAAACCTGCTGCCACTGGCCAGTTGCCTGCCAGGGCCAGAAAAGGAACCGCCAGGAGGTTTAAAAAATACCCCAGAATTGTAATCGGCCAGTATTTCCCCGTACGATCGCTTATATAACCGGAAAACAGCCGCACACCGTAACCCAGCAGTTCTCCCAATCCGGCAACGAAACCAACGATTGTCCCGGTAGCTCCCAGCACTGCCAGGAAAGGACCGGTAATGCTGCGGGCACCTTCATAGGTCATGTCTGAAAAGAGGCTAACGATTCCCAGCAGGATGATAAATTTAAATGCTCTCCGGGTGGTGTGATTCATTTTCTTTTCTCCATGAGGTTCCATCAGAGGTCCTCCTTTCCTGTTTGCTCTTCCAGTAGGTACAGCCATCTGTAACTTGAATGGTATCCAGGCGGGGAAAAATTAAATCAACCACTTTATACATTCAGGTGGAAAGGTGAAGCTTATCGATACCAGGTTACCGCTAATAGCTAACTCTGCCCTGTTCCGTGCGCCGCGGCGCTTAGCGTGAGAAAGGGTTTCCAGAATCAACACGCCAGCAAGAAGTAAGGCCCCGAAGCCATTGCCCGGCAATCGGGCCGGAAACAGCCGGTGATCTCCCGCGTTCCTAACCGGGCCTTCTTCAATCATTTTCCAGTTTCAAAAGGCCTTCTAGATTTTGTCTTAAAATAGAGAGCTTTTGTTTTTCCTCTTCGCATTTGGCACGGGATTTTTCTTGTTCGGCGACACTGGCTTTCTTTTCCTCAAGGGCTTTTTGCAAAGCGTTTTTAAGGCTGAAGGCAACGGCGTCCGAGCGTAACCTCAGCTCACCTGCCACCTGGCGTACTTTTTCCTTTAAACTCTCCACCAGGTCGGCCCGCACTCTACCGCAGTTGCGGTTCAAAAGCTCCGCCAAACTGGCACGGGTTTTGGTGAGGATGTGTTTTTTAAGCAATGCCTTTGGTAAAAGAGATGCTACGGTCAATTCTTCAAAAGCGGGAATAAAGGTGGGGTGTTCGTAAAAGTGGAAGTAGAAATAACGGTCGCCCAGAATATAGTCTTTATAAGCCGTTTTATGGACTTCTACCTGGAAAATTTCTGCCGAGGCAGCCATTAAGCGGTCTACTATATCTTCGATGCGCTTGAAGAAACGCCGGGCCACCCGGGCGAATTCCTGCTGCATTATTTCTTTTTCGCGTTCCCTTTGTTCTTCCAGCACGCCCAGGATGATCTTCTTGATGTAATCCTGGGCCAGGCCGGCAGTTTCTTTCACCGAATGCCCGGGGTAATTATCTTCGATGAATTCCTCCAGTTGCCCGGCCAGCTGGGGGAATACACGGCGTTTAAAGGTTTCCATATCTTCCGCCACGCGGTCAGCCAGCTTATCCACCTCCCGGTAAAGCAAGTAGATGCTGTCTTCCCGTTCCTGCTCCAGATGGGCCAGTTCCGCTTCAAAGGCGGCAATCTTCCTCTCCAGCTCTTCCAGGGAATCTTCCATACCGCGGCGCCAGAGCTCCAGGCCCAGCTCCAGTTCGTTCAGGATGCGCAGCGCCCGCGAGGCCGTGGCTGAAATAATGAGCGCTCCCTTCTGGCGCCTGATCAGATCGTTTATCAGGTTCTCCAGTTCCGTCATCCGGCTTGTTTTCAGCCGTTCTGCATCATTCTGCTCCTTTCCTTCCAGGGCCAGGCGGGCTGAAAGCGGGACCAGTAATATATCCTGAGTCTGAAGTTGTTCCTGCAGCATCCTGCGGGTGAAGTCCAAAGCTTCCGCCAGGTCATGCGGACTGACAATGTCAATTTTGTTGAGCACAAATATGAGCTTATGCACGTGGTGCCGGACGTCGCGCAGGTAATCCAGTTCTCCCTTGCCCAGCGGTGCATCTACCGAAATAACAAAGAGTGCCGCGTCGGCCCGGGGCAGGTAGCCGTAAGCTGCTTCGGTATTATGGGTGTAGGCCGAACCCACCCCGGGAGTATCCACCAGGATAATTCCTTCAGCCAGGAAAGGGGCGGGATAGATAACCTCCACTTCGCGCACTTTTTTAATGTTACGGGGGTTTTCTTTTTCCGTTACGTACTGCACGATAGCTCCAACGGGTACTTTTACGCTTCGTCCGTCCAGGAACACGACCGTTGCCTGCGGTTCCGGGCCATGGCGTATAAAGGTGGGGATCGCTGTAAGAGGTACGATGGCGGTAGGCAGGATGCGCGTTCCCACAAGGGCATTGATCAGGGTCGACTTGCCCCGCTTAAACTCACCCATCACCACCAGGGTGAATGTCTCTGAGGCAACCCGGGCCAAGCTTTCGGTGAGCAGGTCCACCGCAAAGCGGTTTCCCCCGGCCTCAGCCAGAGTGATCAATTGTTCGACTGCATTGGTGAGCAGTGTTTTTTGCTCACGAAAATGTTCCAGCATCAACCAATCACCTCTTTGCTTCCGTGTTTAAGGGAGCAGTATGCCGGAAAATGAACAAAAACTCCTACCATCACCTTACTGGATTTTGGTAGGAGCCATCAGCCTTTCCGGGCATTCCAGGCGAGCTCCATCGCCATGGAGCAGATTCCTGGATTAGTCTTCCCTGCCTTTTGCCACCAGCACATCACACGCTGCGTGACGGATTACGTAGGAAGAGACACTGCCCATGACCAGCTTTTGAATGGCGCTCCAGCCGTGGGTCCCCACTACGATCAGATCAAAGTTGTTCTCCCTGGCAAAACGGACGATGGTTTCCCCCACGTGGCCGAAGATCAGGTGCGTGGTCAGCTTTACGTTTTTACCGGCCGCTCGGGAAACTGCATCTCCCAGCTTCTTTTCGTAAAATTCCCGTGCCCTGGTCACCATGTCGTCTACTTCTGCTACGGTGCCCGCATAGTCCGGCAGGTTTACCACGGCAACCGCGTGTAGCTCGCAACCGCAACAACGGGTCAGCTCGATTCCTGCAGACAGGGCCCTGTTGGAGTAAGGAGAACCGTCATAGGCCACCAGCACTTTGCTATACATGACCTTTCACCCTTTCTTAATCTGCCGCCCTCAAGCCGGTTGCTTGCTCAATCTTTTATAGTTTATAGTTTTTCCGGGATCATCGGCTTTTTCAGCGGCGAATTTCAGATTAGATATTCCAGGGGGTACCTGAAATCAGTTATCATTCCTCCGGTACCGGGCGACGTTTGGAGATGGAAACTACATCGCCGGCTTCGGCCGCCTCCACCCGGGGCCGGAAGAAAGCCTGGGCGATAATGGTGGGAATCACCCCGCTGGCTATCACTACCGTTACCAGTATGGTGTACTGCTGCTGGTCGATGTAGTGATGGCTTAACCCGAAAAGTGCCGAGATGGTGCCAAAGGTCAGGCCGGTACACATGAGCAATGTGGTGTACATGCCTTCCCGGTGCTTATAACGGAACAGCCTGGTCAGGGGCCATATTCCAACAAATTTGCTTACCATTTTTACCATCAGCAGGATCAAGATTAACCCAAAGGAACCTACGACGGCGGGCAGGGAAACATACAGACCTGCTTTCAGGAAGTAGAATGGGGTGAGGAAGGCAAAGGCAGCGGCCCGCATGCGCTGCAAAAGTTCTTTTTCCCTCTGAAAGAAACCCGCCAGGGCCAGGCCCAGCAGGTAGGCCGGCAAGACGGCTTCGCTGTTGGCCTTGCCGGCCAGCCCGCCCAGCAACAGCAGGGCAAAAAGCACGTATTTTACCTCAATCTGGCTTACCTGGCGGCCGAACCTCTCCTGAAAGGCGGGTGTGATTTTGGGCATTAAGAACAGCACAATCGCGGTGGCCGCAATAAAGATGAGCATCCAGTAGTCATAGTTGGCAAAGAGTATACCCAGGGCCAGCACCGTGCCCAGGTCGTTAATGAAACAGGCGGCCAGGATGATTTGCCCCAGTTCCGTTTCGTTCAGGCGCGTTTCCACCATGACCGCGTACACTATGGCCACGGAAGTGGTGGAAAGGGCGATGCCGGCAATCTGCGCCGCCTGCAGGTCCCACCCGGCCACGTAGTAGGCATAGGCAAAAGCCCCCAGGAAGGGAAAAAGAAAGCCTACCACACCCAGGGAAACGCTTTCCTTGAACTTGCTTTTCAGCACCGCCGGATCCACTTCGGCTCCGGCCAGAAAGGTAAGGACAATTGCACCCAATCCCGCCAGGAAGTTAACCCAGGTATTTACCTCCAGTCCCAGGTAATTGCCGCCAATTACCCCCACCATGATTTCCACCATGGCCACCGATATGCCGGTGCGTACAGAAATCAACCCGGCGGCCAGAGCCAGCCCGACCCAGGTGGCCGCCTCAAGCCACGTGTTCAAAGAAAATACCTCCTTTTCTCGAAAAGTGCATTAAAAAAGCTCCTACCGGAATCCCACTGGACTCTGGTAGGAGCTATTAGCCCGAAGGGCGCTTAAAGGCGAGCTCCATCGCCCGGTGTGTTGTGTCTGACGAAATTATATTAGCATGTTCAGCCAGAAGGTGTCAATAAGAAACTACTTGATAATACGGACACAGGATCACTCTGCTATTTTACAGCCAGGAAAAACAGGTACAGAAGTGATAAAATCACCGGCTGGTGTACCAGGTAGATGGTCAGCGAGTGCCGGCCCAGGAGTTGCAGTGACCGGCCCAGCGGATGAAAGGGCAGGAGAGAGTGGGGAAAAAGGCTTTGCCTGGAGGAGTAAAACGTCTTTCCCAGGGACATGCCCCACAGGAACACTCCCAGCCAGGGGCAAAGGGGGTAGTAGTCCAGGGAAAAGAAGTTCTCCGGTTTTAAACCCAGCCAGACCAGCCAGTTGTGGGACAGGGTAAGGGTGCCGGTATAGCGTCCGGTCAGCAGGATGGTGGCGCCCAGGACAGCCAGGAACGGTGAAGGCAGTCCCCTGAAAAGGGGGGCCAGAAGGATGCATGTTCCCAGGAACTGCAGGATGCCGAAAATAATGTTGCTCCCGGGGAGTACTGTTTCGACCACGAGGTAAATGACGAAGCCCCAGAGGAAGATTTTTACCCCCCGCCGCAGGTTACTGGCAGTGAACAAAGAGCTTATTCCGGCAATGAGGATGAAGAGGATGGCCGCTCCTTTTCCGGTATAGTAGATCAGCCCCTGCTGGTAGTCCAGGGGGAGGTGGAAAAATTCCGCCAGGTCGTAAAGAAAATGGAAGGTTACCATTAGCAGGATGGCCACTCCCCGGAAGAGGTCGATTTCCCAGATGCGATTCGAAGTGGTTTTTTCTTTAATCTTAAGAGTAACGGGACCGGCGCCGGTGGCGGGCATGTTAAAAATACCTCCCGTTTAAGCGTGCCTTTTGTTCACATGTGAAATGACCACGGGCATGGTGATAATCATGCTCAGGATAAAAACCCATACGGCGCCCCCGATACGGGCTACGGCCGGGTAGGAAATCCCCGTGGCATAGGTGGCCAGAAGGAAGAGAAAGGCGGCGGCCAGGGAGATGCCCGTGTAGATCCAGGCGCTTACGCGGGTGGAATTATTCATTATCTTCATCTCCTTTCCGGTTCCGGTTCAAGTGTTAAACCCCCATGTTTTGCCGTTACCGCAGCGCCGGGCCGGGTAATGGTTGTGCCGCCTCCCCCCGGGGCTCCCGTTGTCCCCTCTTCATGGAGGGGACAAAACGTTTTAGGAGCAGGGTGTTCAGGGTTACCGAGACTGAGCTCATGGCCATGAAAAAGGCGGCCAGCTCCGGGCTTACAATCAGCCCGGTAGATGGGTAGAGAAGGCCGGCAGCTATGGGAATGCCCAGGCTGTTGTAGACAAAGGCCCAGACCAGGTTTTGCCGCACCTTGCGCATTGTCGCCCGGGCTATCTCAATGGCCGAGACCACGTCCCGCAGGTCTGATTTGATCAGGATTACATCACCTGTTTCTTTTGCAATATCTGTACCGGTTCCAATGGCCATGCCCACGTCGGCAGCCGCCAGGGCCGGGGCATCGTTGATGCCGTCCCCCACCATGGCAACCTTCAGGCCGCGGGCCTGCAGCCTGCGCACTTCTTCCGCTTTGTCCTGGGGCAGCACTTCCGCCAGCACTTTTTCAATACCTGCCTGGCGGGCGATGGCTTCGGCGGTGCGGCGGTTGTCCCCCGTAATCATGAACACCTGCAGGCCCATTTTTTTCAGCCGGGCTATGGCCTGGGGCACGTGCTCTTTAATCGTATCGGCCACAGCGATTATTCCGGCCGCCTGCCCGTCCACCGCCAGGAACATGGCGGTTTTGCCATCCTGCTCCAGTGATTGCACGGAGGGCAGCAGGGCTTCAATGGAAACCCCTTCCCTTTCCATCAACCGGCGGTTGCCCAGCAATATCGTGCAGTTCCGGTAGCGGGCCCTGATGCCGTGGCCGGGTATGGCCTCGAATTCCTCCGCTTCTTCAACGGTTATGCCGGCCCTTTCCGCTCCCCGGACAATGGCTTCACCCAGGGGGTGCTCGGAATTCTTTTCTGCCGCGGCGGCCAGGCCGAGCAGCTCTTCCCGCGTAAAGCCGGGAACAGGGATGACATCAGTGAGGGAAGGTTCGCCCCGGGTAATGGTGCCCGTTTTATCAAAGAGTACCGCCTGCAGGGCAGCGGTGGCTTCCACGGCATCGGCTCCTTTAAAGAGGATGCCGTTTTCCGCTCCCTTCCCCGTCCCGGCCATCATGGCGCTGGGAGTGGCTAGGCCCAGGGCGCAGGGGCAGGATATTACCAGGGTGGTCACGCTCAAGAGCAGGGCAAAGCCGAAAACCCCCACTTCAGCCAGGCTGTATGGTGAAAGGAGGAAATGGCTGTCCGGCCGGAAATAGGCATGATAGCCGTAGAAAAACCAGAAGAGAAATACGACCAGCGCCAGCACATGAACTCCGGCAATGAAGTGTCCGGCCACCAGATCGGCCAGCCTTTGCACCGGTGCTTTAGTGGCCTGGGCGTCTTCCACCAGGCGGATGATCCGGGCCAGGGCCGTGTCCCGCCCCACCCTGGTGGCCTCAAATTTAAAGGTTCCGGTTTTGTTGATGGTGGCTCCGATTACCTCATCGCCCGGTTTTTTCTCCACAGGAATGCTTTCCCCGGTGATCATGGACTCGTCCACCGCCGAATGCCCTTCAATTACCCTTCCGTCCACGGGAATGCTTTCCCCGGGACGCACCACCACCACGTCGCCGGGCACCACATCAAGGGCGGCAATTTCCATTTCCCGGCCTTCCCGGATTACCCGGGCGGTTCTGGGCTGCAGGTTGAGCAGCTTCCGGATGGCTTCGGAAACGCGGCCCCGGGTGAGGGCTTCCAGGTAGCGGCCCAGAACTATAAAAGCGGTTAACATGGCAGCCGACTCAAAAAAGGTAGCCCCCCTGCCTCCAAAACCGGCCCCGGGCCAGAAGGTGTTTATGGTGGCAATGAGGTAAGCTGCTCCTATTCCCGTGGCATAGAGGAGGTTCATATCGGTGGAGCCCTTTTTTAAACCGTTAAAACTGTGCACGAAAAACTGCCCGCCGGCGATGAACACCACCGGGGTGGCCAGAGCCCATAAAAAGAAGGTGTTTCCCATGAATTCAGGCACGAAGCGGGGGAGAATCCATACGTCCCGGAACATCCCCAGCATGATTAAAAGGGACAGGGGCCAGGCAATCCACATGTTCCGCGCCTGGCGGCGTATTTCCTGCTGGCGGGCCCGTTTCTCCCGGTCCAGGGCTTCCCGGCCCGTGGTCTTCTCCGCCACCTCGTAGCCCAGTTCGGCAATTACCTCTTTAATCCGGCCGGGTGTTACCGCTCCAGGGTAGTAGGTTATCCGGGCGGTTTCTGCGGGAAGGCTGACGGCCACGTCCGCAACCCCGGGCAGCCCGGAAACCGCCCGTTCCACCCGGGCCACGCAGGCCGCGCAGCTCATACCCCTTACGGAAAGATATACTTCTTCTGCGGGCACCTGGTAGCCCAGTTCCCGGATGGTCTTAACCAGCTGTTCCACGGATACCTTTCCCGGGTCGTATTCCACACCGGCCTTGCCGGTGACCAGGTTGACCGCAGCGCCCGTTACCCCGGGCGTATTCTTTAAAGCCCGTTCCACCCGGGCCGCGCAGGCGGCACAGCTCATGCCTTCTACGGGGATACTGACTTGTGCCATGATCTTGCCTCCTTGCCGGCATCGGCAGTTTCGACCATTTTTTCTTTACCATACCCCTGTAGGGTATAGCTTTATTTTAAATCTTAATCCCGTCCCCTAAGGAAAGTCAATATATATTTTTGTCTTTAAGGTTTAGAATGTCCGCCGCTTTTATTTTTAAATAATAAAAAGCCCGCAGTTTTTTGCCTGCAGGCTTTCAAACGGGCAGTTTACCGTCTTGCCCGGGACTGTATTCAGCAGCCGCCTTTACAATGAGCTACGGGACGCAGCAGGTAACGCTTTCTCAGCACGCGGGTTAGCCTCCTTTCCTGATAGCTATCTGGTAAATTGATCCAGCACCTGCATGAGCTCTTCGATGGCCTCGTCACCCCGGTCCTCGCGGATGGCCCGGGCCACACAGCCCCGGGTATGACTCCGCAAAAGGGATAGAGCTACCTTTTGCAGTGCCGCCCGGGTGGCGCTGATCTGCAGGAGGATATCCACACAGTAGCGGTCTTCTTCGATCATTTTTTGAATACCGCGGATCTGCCCCTCGATTTTTCTGAGGCGGTTTAAGAGGTCTTCCTTGTTTCTTTCCACATAGGACAAACCAGATCACTCACTATCCTACCCTACTGGGGTATCCTATAAAAAATATATCAGGAGGCGAGTGCTGGTGTCAAGAAGGGTTTTTAATGCTTGCCCGGATCTGGCACAGGTATCTACATCTACGCAAAAATTTTTACCTTAATGCTAACCATATGGCAATTATTGCTGTATAACGACTGCTTACGGTACGGTGATCACCTTTCCGGGACCGCGCAGGGCTTCGTTAATCTCGTACATGTTGCTTATCCTGCCCACCTGGAGGCTGTCTTTTATCCGGTAGTACTCCAGGCAGGTGCCGCAGGAGATGATGTCCGTGCCCCTTTCGGCCATCTTTTGGAGATATTGCAGGACCGGGGAGTTGGTGCAGGTCAGGAATACCCCCGTATTTAAAAAGATGAGCTTGTCCGGGGGCGGATCGGTTTCGGCCAGGGTGGTGCATAAGCTCTTCATCAGCGTCATCCCCAGTTCGGGAGCACCCTGACCCAGCAGGTTGGAAGTGAAGAAATAGATCAGGGGGCGGGCTTCCCCGGTACTTTGTGCTACAGGTTTTGCGGCGTTGTCCGGGGCTTTTTCCGGCGCTTCCCCTTTGGTTATGGTGATCACAAAGTTACCTTCTTTTTCGGCAACCTGTACGGGATAGCCGGCGTTGCTGGCAAACATGGTTACGTTTTCCCGGGCCACCGCGTTATCCACAGTTACTATTACCTGGCCGGCAGTGATTTCCTCCAGCGCCTTCCTGGTGTTGAGCACGGGCTGGGGGCAGGCCAGCCCCCGGCAGTCCACTTCTTTTTTCACCATAACATTCACCTCTTGTTTATTATTCCACCCGGATTAGCCAGCTCTGCCTTTCCACCACCCGGCCGATGGCCCGGGCTGCCGTTACCCCTCTGGCGTGGAGCTCTTGCAGGAGGCGGTCCGCCCGCTCCGGCGGGGCGGCAATGAGCAGGCCCCCGGAGGTTTGGGGATCAAACACGACCATCTGCTGGGCGGGGGTGAGGCTTTTGGCAAATGTAACCGCTTCACCAAGGTGATCCCGGTTGTGATAGGCCCCGCCGGGAATCAGCCCCATGGAGGCCAGTTCCACTGTTTGGGGCAGAAGGGGCAGCCGGTCATACTCAAAAATTATGCTCACCCCGCTGGCTGCGGCCATTTCCGCGGCATGCCCCAGCAACCCGAACCCCGTGATGTCGGTACAGGCATGGACCCCCACGGAAAGCATGGCCGAGGCTGCCTCCCTGTTTAAGGCAACCATGCTGGCCAGGGCGGCTTCCTGCGCTTCAGGGGGAGCAAGCTCCGCTTTTACGGCCGTGGCAATGATACCCGTACCCAGCGGTTTGGTCAGGATGAGCACATCCTGAGGCATGGCGCCGGCATTGGTCAATACCTTCTGGGGATGCACCAAACCGGTGACGGCCAGCCCGTACTTGGGTTCCTCGTCCTGGACCGTGTGTCCTCCGGCGATGATGGCTCCGGCTTCCTTTACCTTATCCGCCCCCCCTTTGAGAATCTCAGCCAGGATCTCCGGAGGCAGGCAGGTGGGGAAACAGGCAATATTCAGAGCTAAAAGGGGTCGCCCGCCCATGGCATAAATGTCGCTCAGGGCGTTGGCCGCGGCTACCTGGCCAAAAAGGTAGGGATCATCCACCACCGGGGTAAAAAAGTCCACCGTTTCAATGATAGCCATATCTTCGGAGAGCTGGTAAACCGCCGCGTCGTCGGCCTTTTCCAGGCCCACCAGCAGGCGGGGGTCTTCGAGGCGTGGCATCTGCCGCAGTACCTGCGACAGGGTGGCCGGTCCCACCTTGGCCGCTCACCCGGCGGCTTTGGCCAGGGTGGTCAAGCGAATTTTTTCAGACATTATTGCTCACCTCTAAATTTACAGTTTCCCCTGTTAGCATACCAGTTTTTCGCCCCGTATAGGATGGGTTCCTTTTATTTGTGCAATAAGAATATTTTATAGAAATCGTAAGATAAAAAGAATATCCTTATAAGCTGCAGCCTGCTGCTGGAACTTAAAACCTCTGGTATCTTGTCCGCAGAGAACGCATATATTTTGGCAGGGAGGGGTTGGAAATATGACCTGGCGGGAATGGAAAAAAAAGTTATCGGAACTCCTGGAGATCCCCAATGACGTAATGCTGAACCTTCCCCGTGTTGTGCTCATGGGAAATTTGCAGGCCTTCATTGAGAATCACCGGGGCATTCTGGAATACACCCCCCAGATCGTGCGCATTGGTATTGAAGAGGGTGAGCTGGAAATTACCGGGGAGAATTTAATCCTGCGCAATATTCTGCCCGATGAGATTTGCGTGGAAGGGATGATCAAGAACGTTACGTTTAAATAGGAACAGGACAGAGCGCCGCTGGTTTTCCCTCATTTTGCCGGTGCCGTTTCCAGCAGTTAGTTGTCGTTTGGAAAACGCGGTACCGTGCCGCGGCGGTTTGGCGTAACAGTTGCATGAGGATAAGGAGGACAGGTTATGTTTCTCTTTCGATTGATGAATTTTATTATTGGTTATCTGACCCTAACCATTCGCGGAGAGGCGCCGGAAAAATTTATCAACATGGCTGCCGCCCGGGGTTTTTTCCTCTGGGATATTGCCCGGTCCGGTGAGCAAACCATGAGGGCCAATGTGCGCTTGAATGCCGTACGGCCTTTAAGGCATATAGCGCGGCGCACCCGCTGCCGCTTTCATATCACCCGGCGGGTAGGCTTGCCTTTTCTCTGGATGCGCCTGGCCCGGCGCAAGGCCCTGGCCTGTGGTGCCATACTGTTTGTGCTGGGGCTGTATTTATTAAGCTCCTTTGTCTGGACCATTGAAATTACCGGTAACAACAGGGTTTCCAGCAGGGAAATCCTGTCCGTGGCTTCAGCAGCCGGGTTGAACCGGGGAATGCTTAAATGGCACCTGAACTGTTCTGCTGTGGAAAAAGCCTTAAAGGAAAAATTACCTGCTATTTCCTGGGCCGGTGTATATCTCAGGGGGACAAAGGTAACCATTGAAATAGTTGAAAAAAACATTCCCGGGGAGAAAGATCAATCCCCCGCTCATATTGTAGCTGTTAAGGAGGGCATCATTAAAGAAATCCTGGTTTTTAATGGTCGAGCGGTGGTAAAAGAGGGGGACACCGTAATTCCTGGCCAAATATTAATTTCCGGTGTTCTGTTACCTGCGACCGCTGAGCAGGAACAACAGGCTGGTTCAGAAAGCCGGGAAAATCAACCGGCTCCACCCCAGCCCGTTTACGTTCATGCTGCCGGTATCGTGAGGGCCCGGGTATGGTACGAGGGTTATGGCGAAGTTCCACTGGTGGAAAAGGGAGAACGTTTAACTGGACGGAACGTTACCAGGGTTTGCATGAAAATAAAAGACAGGGAAATAATTTTAGCTGGTCCTGCCAGGATACCCTTTTCCCGTTACCGGGAGCAGACCGATGTGAAAAAGCTTCCCTCTTGGAGGAATCTTTACCTGCCTGTCGAACTTGTTATCAGCAAATATCGTGAAGTGGAAAGCTACCGGCTGGTCAGGGACCGGGCAGAAGCCCGGCGCCTGGCCGGAGAAAGAGCCCTGCAGGCAGTACAGGAACAGTTGCCACAAGGAGCCAGGGTTGTGCATAAACAGCTGGATGAGCTGGCAGTAAAAAGCCCGGAAAATCTAGTACGGGTGAAAGCTTTCGTGGAAAGCCTTGAGGAAATCGGTACGGTTAAAAACTTTGTTCCGGAGGAAGAACCGGGGATTGAAGTTCCGGCACCACTTTCACAGCCCTGAATTTGTGTTCAAACAGCTTTATCCAGTATAACTTATTTTAAAAGGAGTTGGAGGATTAATTTGCGCGAGCATACGGAAGCCAGGGTAATTCTGGATAACATTGCCACGGCAGCCGAGATTTTCGGGCGTCATGATGAGCATCTGGCTTTAATGGAACGCTCCCTGGGCATAAGGGTAGTGACCCGG
This sequence comes from Desulfofundulus thermocisternus DSM 10259, assembly GCF_000686645.1. Taxonomy (NCBI): domain Bacteria; kingdom Bacillati; phylum Bacillota; class Clostridia; order Eubacteriales; family Peptococcaceae; genus Desulfofundulus; species Desulfofundulus thermocisternus. The sequence continues at coordinate 220,796 of NZ_JMLG01000001.1, read as the reverse complement.
GGTGAGGAAGTGGTTATTATCGGTCCTCCCGAACAGGTCGCCCAGGCCAGAGAGGTTTTCAATCAATTACAGGATTTTTACCGGGCAGGTAACCGGTTAACGCTGCATGAAATTAATTATGCCATAAAGGCTGTAAGGGCAGGCATGCAGGAAGCCCTTTCCAACCTGGCCCACGAAGTAACCCTGGTTACCTCCCGGGGAAAACAGATTAAGCCCAAGACACTGGGGCAGAAGCAGTACATTGAGGCGATGCGCAAGCACGATATTGTTTTTGCCATCGGCCCCGCTGGAACCGGTAAAACCTATCTGGCTGTGGTAATGGCCATTCGTGCCCTGCGCAATAAGGAAGTCAGCAGGTTAATACTGACCAGGCCGGCTGTAGAAGCCGGTGAAAAACTGGGGTTTTTACCGGGAGATCTTCAGGAAAAGGTGGACCCATACCTGCGCCCTCTTTACGACAGTCTTTATGACATACTGGGCGTGGAAAATACACAAAAATATCTTGAAAGGCATGTTATTGAAATTGCACCCCTGGCCTATATGCGGGGGAGAACGCTGGATGATGCCTTTATTATTCTTGATGAGGCACAAAATACCACGGATCAGCAGATGAAGATGTTTTTGACCCGTTTGGGTTTTGGTTCCCGGGCTGTAATTACCGGGGACGTTACCCAGATCGATCTGCCCCGGGGCCAGACATCGGGCCTGGTTCATGCCCAGAAGGTTCTGGCCCATGTCAAGGGTATTGCCTTTTGTTACCTGACAGGGGAGGATATAGTCCGGCATCCGCTGGTTCAGGAAATCATCAGGGCATATGAGGAAGGGTCGTAGGACGGTGAGGCAGGGGTGAATTTAATGCTCCCTCTGACCAGGTTAGGAAAACAATTTATCAGGCGCCTGGCTCCTCTTATGGGGCAGCGCAAAGTGCGCCGGAGTGCAGCTGCAGTCATCTTTTTTTTACTCATTACTATTCTTATTTCCATTGAGTTTGTTCCCCAGAGAGTTAATTTGCGGGAAGGGCAGGTTTCTCCGGTAGAGATTAAGGCCCCCCGCAGTATTGTTTTTGAAGACAAGGTTAAAACTGAACAAATGCGCCGCCAGGCAGCAGCTGCTGTACGCGATCAGTACGACCGGGACCCGATGATAAGTGCAGCAGTCCAGCGCGATATTTCCATTGTAATTCAAGAAATTCGCCAGATCCAGAATGATTCCAGTTCCAGTGAAGAAGAGCGGGTCAACCGCCTGCGGGAGGTCCTGCCTTTCCCATTATCGCAGGAGACCCTGGTGGCTCTAGCCAGAAGTGCTCCCTCGAATCTGGATCAGGTGGAGCGGAGTGTGAACGCCCTGGTGGCCCAGGCCCTGGATAGCGAGGATGGTATCACACCTGATGAAATAGAGGGCGTTAAAACAAACCTGGCCGGGCTGGTGACCCGCTGGGGCTTGAGCAAACCCTACCGGGAACTGGCCCAGGGCTTAATCCGCTATTACCTGCGCCCGAATAGCTTCTTCAACGCGGAAAAAACCCGTCTTCTAAAAGAAGCGGCCATGGCCACGGTACCGCCTCAGATGGTAACCATCAGGAAAGACGAGATTATCATCCGGCCGGGTGATGTGGTTACCAGGGAACATCTGGCCAAGCTGGAGGCTCTGGGCCTCACCCAGACCGGGGTTCCCTGGCGTATATTGCTGGGCAGTGCCCTGCTGGTAGCCCTGCTGATGGTGGTGGTACTGCTCTATCTTTACCAGCAGAACCGCGAAATTTATGAACATGCCGGTCATCTGTACCTGCTGGGTATTGTTATTGTAGTGGTGCTGGCCGTGGGCAAGGCTATTACCGCCATCAGTATTCCTTACTGGCCGGAACTGGGCAATCTCGTGGGATATATGACCCCTATTGCTGCCGCCGGGATGCTTATTGCCATCTTGCTTGATGCGCGCCTGGCCATGCTGGTGGTGGCCATAATGAGTTTCCTGGTGACCCTGATGATCGATGGGCAGGTTCATTTTGGCGTGGTGGCCCTGGTTGGCGGCTTCGTTGGGGTTTACAGCGTCAGCAAACTCAAACAACGGGGCGATCTGGTGCGGGCCGGAGTCTATACCAGTATTGCCAATATTGTTGTTATCTTAATTATGGGCCTTCTGGGTAATACGCCCTGGGGGCTCCTGATCACTTCCGGAATAGGTTTTGGTTTGATTAATGGTATCCTGTCTTCCATATTGACCATAGGTGCCCTCCCTTACCTGGAGAGTGCTTTTGGGATTACCTCGGCAATTCATCTCCTTGAGTTGTCTGATCCCGGCCATCCCCTGCTACGCCGCCTGCTGACGGAAGCGCCGGGGACCTACCATCACAGTATTATCGTGGCCAACCTGGCAGAAGCTGCTGCCGGGGCAGTGGGAGGGGAAACCCTCCTGGCCAGGGTAGGTGCCTATTATCATGATATAGGCAAGATCAAGCGGCCGTACTTTTTTATTGAAAACCAGTTGAACGGTGAAAATCCGCACGATAAAATAGCCCCTTCACTGAGCACCCTGATTTTAACCTCCCACGTTAAAGATGGGGTGGAAATGGCCCGGGAGTACAGGTTGCCCCAGGCAATTATAGATATCATCGAACAGCATCACGGAAGCGGGCTCTGTTCCTACTTTTATCATAAGGCCCTGGAAAACGGGCATCTGGAAAACGTTGATGAGGATGAATACCGTTATGATGGGCCCAAACCTCAGACAAAAGAGGCGGCCATTGTTATGCTGGCCGATTCAGTGGAAGCAGCGGTTCGTTCACTGCAAAATCGTACTCCCGGCCGCATTGAGGGAATGGTGCGTAAAATAGTTAAGGATAAGCTCATGGACGGCCAGCTGGATGAATGTGACCTTACTTTTAAGGATCTGGACAAGATTGTGGAGGCTTTTTTACAGGTTCTGGGTGGTATATTCCACAGCCGCATAGAATATCCCGAATTGAACAAGGAAATGGAAAGGAGAAGAAATAAAGGTGCCGGTTCTCGTAAACAACTTGCAAGAAAAAGTGCCGGTGGATGATCAGCTTGTTGATCTGGTGACAAGGGCAGCCGGGGAGGCCCTTTCTCTGGCGGGGGGCCACCCGGATGCAGAAGTAAGCCTGGTTTTTGTTGATGACGACTACATCCACCGCCTGAACCGTGAATACCGTGGGGTGGACAGGCCGACAGATGTTCTGTCCTTTGCCCTGCAGGAAGGGGAGCCCATGCCCGCAGCGGGGGAAGAGATCCTGCTGGGAGATGTGGTCATCTCCCTGGAAATGGCCCGTCGTCAGAGTGAAGAATACGGACACAGCTTTGAGCGTGAAGTGGCTTTTCTGGTAGTCCACGGTGTCCTGCATCTTCTTGGTTATGATCACCAGACGGAAGAGCAGCGGCGGGCCATGCGGGAAAAAGAGGAGACCATAATGGCCAGGATGGGTTTGGGCAGGTAATAAAATCCTCCGAGGGGTTGTGTAAAACTGATGGTAAAGGGATGTGACCTTTTAATGGTTAAGGGCAGTTTCAGAAAAAGTTTCGGTTATGCCCTGGCCGGTCTGGCTTATGCCCTGCGCACGCAGCCAAACATGCGTTTCCACCTCCTTGCAGCTCTGGTGGTGGTGGTTGCAGCCCTGTGGCTCAGGATAGAGGAGCGGGATTTTCTTCTGGTTCTCCTGGCCATAACCCTGGTGATGATGGCTGAGATGTTTAATACGGCCCTGGAAAGGGTGGTAGATCTCTGTACCGGCAGGTATCATCCCCTGGCCAAAATAGCCAAGGATGTTGCTGCCGGGGCGGTGCTTCTGGCTGCTTTGAATTCGCTGATTGTGGGGCTGGTGGTGTTTTACCCTTACCTGCTGGTCTTTATTCGCCTGCTGCAAAGCCTGGGGGGTGATGATTGATGATTGATCTGCCGGTTATGCAGTTTCCGGTGGAGAAGCTTATAAATACGGCCCGGGCTTCCCGGGAACGGGCGTACGCTCCCTATTCCGGCTTCCGGGTGGGGGCAGCAATACTGACAAGGGAAGGAAGGTTGTATTCCGGGTGCAACATTGAAAACGCTTCTTACAGTTTAACTGTATGTGCTGAACGGGTAGCCATATATAAAGCAGTAAGCAACGGGGAAAGACAATTTGCCGCCCTGGCGGTAATAGCCGATAGTGATGATTACTGCACCCCCTGCGGTGCCTGCCGGCAGGTGCTGGCTGAATTCGGAAGGGAGATAAAGGTTTATATGTGCAACCGCCATGGTGAATATATAGTTAAGGACCTGTCCGAATTATTGCCCCTGGGCTTTACGCTGAAAAAGCAGGACATGGGAATTGAAGGCAGCCCGGGTTCCGGCCCGGTGCGTGTTGCAGAACCGGTGGACAGGTAAGACGATGAAAGGAGGAAGATGGTGGAACAGGAGAAATTTAAGTCTGGCTTTGTTGCCATTATTGGTCGCCCCAATGTGGGGAAGTCCACCCTGTTGAATCAGCTGGTGGGGCGGAAAGTAGCCATTATGTCCGATAAGCCCCAGACCACCCGTCACAAGATCCACTCCATCATCAACCGTGATGACGCCCAGATTATATTCCTGGATACACCGGGAATTCATAAACCAAAACATAAGCTCGGTGAATATATGGTGGAGGTGGCTCTGGGGACTTTAAAAGAGGTGGATGTGATACTTTTCCTGGTTGAACCCCGGTTGCCCGGACCGGGGGACGAGTACATAATTAACCAGCTCCGCGAGGTAACCACTCCGGTAATTCTGGTCATTAATAAAATAGATTTGCTGGACAACAAGGCGGAATTGCTGCCCCTGATCGACGTTTTTAGACAAAAATACAATTTTGCCGAGATTGTCCCCGTTTCCGCTCTCAAACCGGAAAACCTGGAGCGCCTGATGGATCTGGTGGTTTCATATTTACCCTATGGTCCCAAGTATTATCCCGATGATATGATTACGGACAGGCCGGAGCAATTTATTATGGCCGAATTGATCCGGGAAAAGGTTTTGCATCTAACCAGCCAGGAGGTGCCCCACGGGGTGGCCGTGGTGGTGGAAGAGGTGGAACCGCGTTCGGAGCAACTGGTCTACGTGCGGGCGGTCATTTATACCGAAAAAGAGTCACATAAGGCTATTTTAATCGGCAAGGGTGGGCGGATGCTCAAAGAAATAGGACGGCTGGCCAGGGAAGAAATGGAGCTTCTCCTGGGATCAAAAATATACCTGGACCTGTGGGTCAAAGTTAAGGAAGACTGGCGTAATCAGGACCTGTACCTGAAGAATTTTGGCTACTCAAACAGGGATTAATTTTTCTTGACAGTGCAGGAAAGGTTCTGATAAAGTAGTGTTGGCTGGAAAGCCAGCTTTAAGGTTTTTCGGGCTTTCTCACGCAAGTGAAGGCCCTTTTCATTTTTGCTTAATTCCCGGAGGTGGTACTGTGGACGGCGACCCAGGCAGGCAAAGGTTCAGGCATGAGCGGGTGGGGGCTGGCTCCGGTACCTGTTCCGGGGAGGATATGTTATCCCTGCATGGAGGGAGAGGTGGCTTGAATTTTACCTGGCCACATGCGGTGAGCGTTTTCTGCTATCCGGGACAGGCCGGGTAAAAACACAGGATATATACTTGGCCCCCCCTGGGTGAGCGTAAAAGATAGTACCGGGAAGTTTTCAGCTGGTAGCTTCAAGTGGGTATGGACAGCTCAAGGGAAGGGGTGGGAAGATGCTCAAAATATATAAAAGCGTGGGTGAAGTCCTGGTTGAAAGCAAAGAACTGGGCGAAAAAGGGAGCTGGGTTAATCTGGTTAACCCTACCAGGGAAGAAATAGAAGAGGTTGTTCACCGGCTGGCCCTGCCGGTCAATTTTTTAGAATATCCCCTTGATGAAGAGGAGAGTTCGCGCATCGAAGTTGAAGAAGGTTGTGTTCTGATAATCATCAGGGTACCTATAATCAGGGATAATACTTACGATACCATTCCCCTGGGAATCATAATTACGGAAAACAATATTATTACCATCTGTCTGGAAGACCTGGCTATCATAAGTGAATTTTCCTCTTGTCGCATTAAAGGTTTCTATACTTTTAAAAAGACGCGTTTTTTGCTACAAATTTTTTACAAGACGGCCATTCACTATTTGCGTTACTTAAGGCAGATAGATAAGAGAAGTGAGGAAATCCAGCAGAAGTTACACAGTTCAACACAAAATAAAGAGCTAATTAAATTATTTAGCCTGGAGAAAAGCCTGGTTTATTTTACAACTTCTTTAAGGGCAAATGGGATTGTCATGGAAAAGTTATTAAAATCCCACCTGGCCAAAGATGCGGAATCTCTGGAGGTAAATGTGGGCCTTATAAAAATGTATGAAGAAGATGAGGATTTGCTGGAAGATGTAATCACTGAAAATAAACAGGCCATTGAAATGAGCGAGGTTTATGCCGACATTCTAAGCAGTACGATGGATGCCTTCGCCTCCATTATTTCCAATAACCAGAATATGGTCGTGAAGTTTTTAACTTCAGTAACTATTATTTTAATGATTCCAACCATGCTGTTCAGCCTGTACGGGATGAATGTGGAACTGCCATTTCAGAATTCAGAGGGTGCATTCTTGGGTATAGTTTTCTTATCGGTTATTTTATCAATTATAACCTTATTCGTATTCAGGAAAAGGGACATATTGTAGAAATTTCTTCTTGGATGTGGCGATGTCACTTTGCTTCTAAAATTTTAGCCCTGGCTTTTCCCAAGCAGGGCTTTTTTTATACGTTTGTTATCCCCATGGAGTACTGCTTGGAATAATAAGCATAAAGATAAGGAGGTGGCTTGATGTCCCGAAAACGGGAAGAAATGCGCCGGGCAATCCTTTCCTGCCTTGAAGAAAGTTCAACCGACAAACTGCGTCAATGTTTGCAGGACTTCCATCCGGCGGATATTGCCGAAGTGCTTCCGCAGGCCAGCCTGGGACAGCAGATTAGGGTTTTACGGGTGCTGGACCCGGACAGGGCTGCCCAGGTGATTTTTGAACTGGATCATGAAAAGTTGCCCACTCTCATGGAATGCCTGGGTTTACAGCGCACAGTCGATATTCTCAATGCCATGTTTACCGACGACGCTGCAGACCTGCTGGGGGACCTGCCCGGAGACCTGAGGCAGAGGCTGCTGGGCCTGATGGAGGCGCAGGAGGCCCGGGACCTCAAGGACCTGCTGGCCTACGGCAGGGAAACTGCCGGCGGGATTATGACTACGGAATACGTGGCCGTACAGAAGAATATTACTGCCGGGCAGGCCATCGAAGTACTGCGGGAACACGCGCCCGAGGCCGAAACAATATATTATGTCTATGTGGTGGACAATGAGAATCACCTGGTGGGAGTACTTTCCTTAAGAGAACTGATTCTGGCTGACCCCGGTATGCTCATCGAGGACATTATGCGGCGCAAAGTGATTAGCGTAAATGTAAGCACCGACCAGGAAGAGGTAGCCCGCCTGGTGGCAAAATACGATCTCCTGGCCGTACCGGTGGTCAGCGACGGGGGGGAACTGCTTGGCATTGTAACTGTAGATGATATACTGGATGTTGTTGAAAGGGAAGCTACGGAAGACATGATGCGTATGGCGGCTACTATAGATAGTGAAGGTGAAGACCCCGACACCAGTCCCCTGAAGAGGGCGCTGCGCCGTTTGCCGTGGCTGGTAGGTTTACTACTGGGCGAGCTTGTGGCCGGTCATGTAATCGAGGGTTTTTCCGAAACCCTGGGGCATATAACGGCTCTGGCTTTTTTTATGACCGCCATAGCTGGAGGAACGGGCAACGCGGCCACTCAATCTCTTACCGTGGTGGTAAGGGGGATTGCAACCGGGGAAGTAGATCCCGGCCAGATCCTGAAGGTAATCTGGAAGGAAGCCCAGGTAGGGGTCTGGGTAGGGGCAGTTTGCGGTCTGGTGGTAGGAATCCTTGCCTTTATATGGCAGGACTCCACCTCCCTCGGACTGGTGGTAGGCGGGGCGCTGGCCCTGAGCATTGGTGTATCCACCATCCTGGGCAGCCTGGTACCGGTAATTATCCACCGTCTGGGGGTGGATCCAGCGCTGGCTTCGGGGCCCTTCATTACCACTCTGATGGATGTGAGCAGCATGTCCATATATTTTACCCTGGCTACCATTATCCTGCTCAGGTGAGATTATCTAATGAGATTATCTGTTTCTCCCCATCTCTTTACCAGGTTGTTCTCAATGCCCAGCAGGTCCAGCACCCTGCCGGTTGTTTGCAGGATCAGCTCTTCTATGGTTTGCGGGTGCTGGTAAAAGGAAGGTACCGGGGGCATTATGAAAACTCCGAGGCGGGCCAGCTTGAGCATATTTTCCAGATGGATGGCATTTAAAGGCGTTTCCCTGGTCAACAGGATCAGGGGGCGCTTTTCTTTTATGGTTACATCGGCGGCCCTGGTAATCAGGTTGTCGCTATAACCCCACGCTATGGAGGCCAGGGTTTTCATACTGCAGGGGGCTATAACCATACCCCGGTGCAGGAAAGACCCGCTGGCTAACGGAGCAGACAGGTCGCTGGCCGTGTAAGAGTGGCTGGCCAGGGCCATGACCTCTTCCGGCGTCCACCGGGTTTCCAGGGCAATGGTTTTTGCCGCCCATGGGCTCAAAATGAGATGGGTCTCAATTCCCAGAAGCTTTAATTGTTCCAGCAGGGTTATACCATAAATGGCTCCTGAAGCGCCGGTTATCCCCACAACAATACGCATTTTGCCATCATCCTTTTAAAAACTCGGGTCTTTTACCGGCATTATTTTATTCTAACCATGGCAAATGTTCAATAGAGACGTTCCGCTCAAAATAAAAAGCCGGTTTTTGTTATAACCCGGCTTTAAATGGAGTTCAACTTTTAATACCACAACAGTATTCCCGCAAAAACAGCCCCATTTTTAATAACCTGATGTTCTACGGATTTAACCATGTATTTTTTTAATTCCAATCCGCGTATGGCAAAAGATTCCTCCACCATTTGCCGGATGATCCTTTCCGCTTCCAGGCGGGAAGTGTGTCCGGAATATTCCATAATCACACCAAAGCCTTCCGCGGGTATGCCCACGGCTACGGCAGCGGCAATTATGTCTCCGGGGGTGGAGGAGGTGGTGGCACCATAGGCCACAGGAACCAGTGCTCCCGGCGGCAGAGCCGGTTCTTCCACGTATTCAGCACCGGGCGGCAGGATGCTGCTAACCCGGATCAGGTTTACATTTCCGGCCCGGGCTTCCAGCAACGCCCGGTCGAAAGCGTTTAAAGGCGTGTATCCTTCCCCGGCTCCTGCCACCAGGGTAAATTTAGTTGGAGTCGGCAGCAAGGTCTTCCCCTCCTATCCACGGTCAGGCTGCTACCCTGAGTGTCCTGTTTTAATCTTGATAACCACTATGGGTGTTTGCTGGTCGTCGTTGCCAAAAGGGTTATTAATTAAGGCTTCCCGGGCTATTCTGGCGCTGGCGGAACTGGTTGCAGCCAGTATATCCACGCATTTTATATCGTTAACATCGGCGATGACCGCGTCGGCACCGGTGGCTTTCTTGATGGCAGAGGCAATTTTTTCCGGTTTATATGGGCCGAGAATAATATGTCTTTCGTAGGGCCACATGGTACCGGCGATATCGTCAATAAAAGCCAGTTCTCTGCCGGCTACCAGGTAAAAGAATCCACGCCTGCCTATGAGCCGGCCCAGAACCGCGGCTGCGCAGCCCAGGAGAATTCTAATGGTGCCTGCTTCCCTGATGGCCAGTTCCATGGCCGGTGGAGTGGCCAGGCTTCCGTGCTTGCCGGGAAAGCGGCATAAAAAGCGGGCCAGCAAGCCCGGGTGTACTTCCTCGGGTAGGATGGCTCTTTTCTGGGTAATGGCTACCACACTCTCGGCAATGGCAATGATATCCCCCGGCTCCACCACCCCTTCGGTATATCGCCTGGCCAGCTCAACGATGTCATCCTGCTCGGTAATTACATGGGTGCGAATGGGGACGGTATAGCAGGGCATACCCATCACCACCTCTCGCCGTGCTCCTGGTATTTGCCCGGGCCTGATCAGGAGCTACTATCAGGTTATACCTGGAGCTTAATTATGTGCCTGTCCTCCATAATCCCATTTTTTAACGGTCCGGGGCAGCTATAATTATGGCCGTTTCTTTAATCAGGTGAGCAGCCGGAAGGAAGAAAACCTGGGCCAGGATGGTTCCCAGCACCCTGGTTAAGCAGAGATAATATACCATTTGCCGGATGTCCCGCTGGTCTCTGATACCCCGCAGGGCCTGGTCGGTAATCATGGCGGCTGTCGGGTCCACAATCATGGCTGATAAAATGGTGGCCACACCATTGACCACTCCTGAAAGGAGGCTGGCCGTTGAACGGTATTCGGGTAATAGCGCCCCGGCGTAAAGCGCTGATAAAACTCCTGTGGTCCAGATACCGGTAACTATGGTATGGGCCATAAAGAAGGTCAGAGGTATGTTTTGTGGGCGCTGCGGCAGCGATGCCCTGAGGGTGCCCAGGTACCTGGGTCTTTTGCGCAGGGTTTTCACCAGCAGGCGCGGGGAAAGGAGAATAATGATCAGGCGGGGAATGGAACCCGCTTCCTCAAAGAGAAAAATTACCCGTGTGAAAATATAATTAAAGGCCGGGGTGAGCAGAACCCCCAGTACCGTACCCAGGGTAGCGGAAAATATAATCATTCTTATTTCCATGCCGAGCAGGGTGAGCTGGTGATGGTATAACGGGGATTCCAGCAGGGGTCCGGAAGCATGTTTCAGACCGGTATTGATGGTTTTTTCTACCACCGAAGACAGGAGCGGCGCCTGAATAAGATTGGCTGTGCTGGCCAGAAGAGAAATGATCTGAAATAAAGAAAAAGCAGTGGCCAGCCGGCGCGTGGTCACACCTGAAAGGCGTACGGCGTATACTAACGTATCAGTTAAATGAATAAATGCCGTTAAGACGGCAATTAACCACAGGCGGTCGATTTTGCTTCACCTGCCTTTCCTAAAATCCCAGTAAGCGCCACATTTTATCGTCAACCACAGGCTTTTCCTCCAGGCCGTGCCTTTTCCGGAACTTTATAACGGCTTCGGTTGTCCGTGGGCCAAAAATACCGTCAGGTTTCAGGTCGTAATAACCCAGTCGCCTGAGGGTATGCTGCAGTTCCTGTACTGCCGTGCCGCAACTTCCCTGGTATAGTCCGGGATACCGGTGCAGAAAGGGATTACCCAGGATAAGTACCGGTGTGCCCTCAGAAACCCAATCGTAGAGTTCGACCACGTGGGCGTTGTGCATCCGCACACAACCGGCGCTGGCAAAGGTTCCAATGGACCAGGGGCTGTCCGTACCGTGGATGCCATAAGTGCCTGTGGGAATATTCAACCCCATCCAGCGGGGGCCCATGCCGGGAAAGTACTCATCCGATTTATCCACAACTTTCCAGAGACCCGGGGGAGTTTCCGAGCCCGGTTTACCCAGGGCTACCGGATATTGCCTGACGGGTTGTTCCCGGGAGAAGACGGTCATGGTCAGGGAACGGGTATCAACCAGGATAAAAAGATCATGCCCGGGGGAAGGCGATACTCCCTGGTTGGGTTTGGCCTGCATGGCCTGGCTGATGGTCTGCCAGGTAACAACGTCGGCCACGCCGGTTGCTAAAAGGCCGTGATCCTTCTGGAAACGTTCCACGGCCTTGAGGGTAGTTTCGTCGTAAAGACCGCTGGGTGACCCCTGAAAATAACCTAGAGAAGACAGGCACTGCTGCAGGTTGACAATATCCTGCCCCCGGTGAGAAGGGGCCGTGAGATGGGGTTGCTCATCGGTATCGCATTTATGTATCCTGCCCGATGCCAGAACGTGTGCAGGTTGCCAGGATAAAAAAGTATACAGGGCAAAGGGAAAAAGGAGGAAGAGGTAGATGATACGACGCATGGTAGATCACCTGTGCAGAGGAAATTTGCCTTTTTATTTTTCCCTTTTCTCCTCCTCCCAAAACCGTATAAGGCCGTTTATGATTCCCTGGGCAATTTTTTTATATAGCGTGGGGTTGCGCAGGAGGCCTTCCTCAACCCAGTTGGATATGACTACGGGTTCTACCGTAAGTGCAGGAATCGTTCCTAAATGGTACAATTGCGGGTCCGGCTCTATCCCCCGGGAGGAGCGTTTAATTTTCCGTATGATTTCTTCCAGCGTGAACCGGGCCAGGTGCTCGCACGACGGTGCCCTGGGATTGTATTTTACTGCTGTCCCCTCCACAGAAGTGTCTGTGCTGTAAAAGGTATGAAAACTGATGAAGATCCCCGCATTTTTTTTCAGTGCCAGGTTACAGCGTGCCCACTGGGAAAGGGAATAATCCCCGGTACGGGTGAGGTAGGTTTTGCATGGTAAGGGTTTGAGCATCTCCTGCAGGGCAGTGGCCATGCTCATGGTAACATTTTTTTCCAGCAAATCCACAGGGCCTTTGCCTCCTGTGTCATCCCCACCGTGTCCGGGATCGATTACAAAAACTTTGGAGGCAAAAAGATGGAATAGGTAATCCCGGCTGAAATTGATGATGGTGCGGTGGGGGATACCCGGTTCAGCTGTTATTTGCCAGGGGGAAGGGTATCTGGTTTTGATTTCAAAGCTTACGCCCTGCGGATGTTCACTAACCCTGATCCATTCAATCAATCCATCATAAACTTCAATTGTTTCACAAAACATGTTGGCCCGGGCTCCCTGAGCCAGGATGGTTAGTTCCAGGGGTTCTTCCTTTACCTCAGGCTGAAAAGGTATGGTGGATTCTATTACTACTCTGGAGATGGGACGGTTCGGGTTATAATATACTTTGCTCCAGATGTTGGTAATACGGCTGATATTCATGCCCTTGCCCCCTTCATTTCGTTTTTTTCCCCTTAACGCCGGGCTGCAGCGGTGGGGACTTGCCTTCTCCGGCTAAATACCTGGTTATGCCGGCATAAAGGCACCAGCTTATTTTACTCTGGTAGAGGGGATCCTGGAGCAGGCGATATTCCCCGGGGTTGGTAATAAAACCCAGTTCAACAATAACTGTGGGAACACGGGTCTGGCGGAGGATATAGTAATCTCCGTGTAATGGTACCCGGTGCCTGTTTTTTAGCATGCGATTAAGTTCATCCTGAATAGCCCTGGCCAGGGCTTCGCTTTCTGCTGATCCGGCTCTGGCAAAGGTCTGTGCTCCATACTGGGCCGGGTTGCTGAAGCTGTTTATGTGCAGGCTTACCATGGCGTCGGCCGGTAATTTATTGGCCAGGGCTACCCGGCGGGCCAGGTCCTGACGTTTTCGCCTGTACAGGCCGGTAATTTCAGGATCAGCCAGGTCATAATCCCCTTCCCGGGTCATTACTACCCTGGCCCCGCCCTGGCGCAGGTACAGGGCCAGCTTTTGTCCTATGGTCAGGACCAGGTCCTTTTCCAGAACGTCATTTTTCCCCACCACTCCGGGATCTACACCCCCGTGCCCCGGATCAATAACAATTATCCGTCCGGCCAGGGCACCGGAAAGGGCACTGATGGCTGCCTGGTGGCGGGCACTGGCCATGGCGCAAACACCCAGCCAGAGAATAACCGAAACCATGACAATGGCCATCCCCATCCTGATCTTTTGCAGGGGCAGGATAATAAACCTGATTTTTTCCACCCCCCATTTAACCGGAAACTGGTCAAGCCGCGGTTAATACAGTAAAATATATGGTAAACTGCACAAAGATTTTCATTATATTGTTGGGTAAAACGGACGAATTTTGTCTTTTTGTACTGGAGGTATAACCCTGGTGAAATTCTATAAGGTTAGCGCCGTGGTTCTTAAATCGGTAAGCATCCGGGAAGCTGATCAATTGTTAACGTTATTTACCCGGGAAAAGGGTAAAATCAGGGTGATGGCTTACGGGTCGTGCAAGCTTACCAGTCGCAAGCGGGGAGCAGTGCAACCCTTTTCCCATTCCCGCTTTCTTATTCGCCGGGGTAGCGGGCTGGATACAGTAAGCCAGGGTGAGCTTGTGGAGATGTTCCCCCAGCTCCGCTGCCGGCTGGATAAGCTGGGCTGTGCCGTTTATTTGACCGGAATGGTAGACGATTTAACTGCCGAAGAAGAGCCCGGTGAAGAGATTTTTAACCTGCTGCTTAAAACGTTACGCTCTCTGGTTAGCGGTGACGGCGAATTGCTGATCCGGGCATTTGAAGTAAAATTGCTCTCCATTCTGGGTTACCGGCCCTGCCTGGAGAGGTGTGTTCTCTGCCACGTTCCTGTAGACGGCAGCAGGGTCGTTTTTCACGCCGGAGCAGGGGGGATACTTTGCCCGTCGTGCGCCGGGAAAGAAACAGATGGCCTGACCTGCTCTCGCGGTACGGTGGAATTGCTCAAGCTATTTTTGCGCTGGGAACCTGGCAGGCTCAACCAGTTAAAGGCCGGTCAGCTTGTTCGCAGGGAGTTAAAAGAGGTACTACACCGCCACCTGGAATACCACCTGGGCCAGCGCATGAAATCCATGCGGTTTCTGGAATTGCTGGGACATGTATAATCAACCGGCCTCCCGGGTTAAATATGGTTAAAGAAAAAGAACCAGGGAGGATGGCCTGCTATGAACAGCGAGTTGGAAAAAATTGATCTGATCAGATCCCGTCTGGGGGTTGGTTACAAAGAAGCAAAAGAGGCGCTGGACGCAGCGGGGGGCGATGTGGTCCAGGCCCTCATTCACCTGGAAGAAGAGAGAAAGAACATCGCCGAAAAACTTCAAGACCGGGGAGAAGAATTCTGGGAAAACGTGAAGGATTTCCTGCACCGGAGCCAGGAAACAAAAATCAAGGTGAAGCAGGGGGACAGAACGGTTATGGAGCTTCCAGCTCCCCTGGGGGCACTGGGGCTGCTGGGGACACTGGCCAGCAGCCAGCTGGCAGTGCTGGGTGTTCTGGGAGCAGTGACGGCTATGGCCAAGAATTATACCCTGGAAATTGAGCGGCCGGGCCGGGAAGATAGGGGAGATGAAGGTCAGGGTGAACAGCATTGGGGACCGGCGGGCCCTACGCAAGGGGGGGCCTGAAGAAATTCCGGCCTTCCCCGCGGAGGAACAGGCAGAGGGTTAAAACGTACCCGTTGACTTCGCTCCACCAATTTGGTAAATTAACAGTGTTCAACAAAATATCCGGCGATGAGGGAAAGAGTAACCGGGGGAGTTTTTACAGAGAGCCGGGAAGAGGTGGAAGCCCGGTAAAACGAACCCGTGTGAAGGGGGTTCCCGAGCAGCAGGAGGAAAGCCGCCGCGTCAGGTGGCGGTGAGTAAAGCCTGCATCAAAGGAGAGGGTCGCCTTTTATGGCGACCAAGCAGGGTGGAACCGCGGGAAGTACCTCCCGTCCCTGGCCCAGTGCCCGGGCGGGAGGTTTTAATTTTTAAAAGGGTCCTTTACAGCCTGCTGGAATCATTTGTCTTTGTTTAAGGGAGGAATGCCTGCATGAACTTTCAAGAATTGATCATGGCTTTAAACCGTTTCTGGGCTGCTCAGAACTGCCTCATCCAGCAGCCGTACGACGTGGAAAAGGGCGCCGGTACCATGAACCCGGCCACTTTCCTGCGGGTTTTGGGTCCCGAGCCCTGGCGGGTGGCCTATGTGGAGCCCTCCCGCCGGCCAACCGACGGCCGTTACGGGGAGAACCCCAACCGCCTGCAGCATTACTACCAGTACCAGGTTATTTTAAAGCCGTCTCCCGATGATGTGGTGGAAATTTACCTGAATAGCCTGGCGGCTATAGGTATCAATCCCCGGGAGCACGATATCCGTTTTGTAGAAGATAACTGGGAATCCCCCACTCTGGGTGCGTGGGGTCTTGGCTGGGAGGTGTGGCTGGATGGAATGGAAATAACCCAGTTCACTTATTTCCAGCAATGCGGAGGTCTGGACTGCCGTCCCGTTTCAGCGGAGATTACCTATGGCCTGGAAAGGCTGGCCATGTTTATCCAGGGTAAGGATAATGTTTTTGACATCGAATGGGTTGACGGCCTGACTTACGGTGACGTTCACCACCGGGGCGAGGTGGAACATTCCCATTACAATTTTGAAGAAGCAGATACGGAAATGCTTTTTCAGCTGTTTGACATGTACGAGAAAGAGGCCCGGCGCATTGTGGAAAAGGGCCTGGTTTTACCGGCCTACGATTACGTGCTTAAGTGTTCCCATACTTTTAATCTCCTGGATGCCCGGGGTGCCATCAGCGTTACCGAACGTACTGCTTTTATTCACCGGGTACGCAGCCTGGCCCGGGCCTGCGCCACTGCCTATGTAGCCCAGCGGGAAGAAATGGGTTACCCGCTGCTTGAAAAGAAATAATCCTTTTAAACAAAAAGAAACCTGTATTCGAGGGAGGAAAGCCATGCAAACGGGGGATTTTTTGCTGGAAATTGGTGTAGAAGAAATACCGGCCCGGTTTTTAAACCCGGCCCTGGAACAGTTAAAGGAGCTGGCTCAAAACCTGTTGCGAGAAAACCGCCTGTCCTTTAAGGAAATTAAAACCTTTGGTACACCCCGGCGCCTGGTCCTGTATGTGTATGACCTGGCCGGGGTGCAGGAATCCCTGGTCCAGGAGGTTAAAGGGCCGGCTGTTAAGGTAGCCTTCAACCAGGCCGGTGAACCAACCCGGGCGGCCCTGGGATTTGCCAAAAGCCAGGGAGTGGATGTTTCTCAGCTGGTGGTGAAAAACCTGGGTCCTGTGGAATATGTATTTGCAGTAAAACGCCAGGAAGGGCGCCCCGCAGGAGAAGTGCTGGCCGGGATATGTCCGGCGATAATTTCAGGTTTACATTTTCCCAAACCCATGCGCTGGGGAACTCTGGAGGTGCGTTTTGCCCGTCCCATTCGCTGGCTGGTGGCCCTCTACGGTGATCAGGTGATTGACTTTTCCTATGCCGGGCTCCGGTCCGGACGGGTTACCTACGGCCACCGGTTTCTGAGTGAAGGGCCCCTGGAAATTCCCCATGCCGGCAAGTATTTCGAGGTTATGGAGCGGGGTCGGGTGGTGGTGGATCCCGAGCAGCGCCGGGAGATGATCTGGAACCAGGTGAAAGAACTGGCAGCCGGAGCTGGCGGGCAGGTATTGCCCGATGAGGAACTGCTGGCGGAAGTGACCAACCTGGTGGAATATCCCGTGGCCCTCTGCGGCAGTTTTGACGAGAGCTTTTTACAGCTGCCCGCCGAGGTGCTGGTAACGCCCATGCGGGAACACCAGCGTTATTTCCCCGTGCGGGACGCCCGGGGCAAGTTGCTGCCCCGTTTCATTGCGGTAAGCAATGGTAACAGGGACCACCTGGATACGATCAGGGCGGGAAATGAAAAGGTGCTGCGGGCTCGCCTGACCGATGCTGCTTTCTTCTGGAAGGAAGATCAGACCGTACCCCTGGCCCGGCGGGTAGAGGCATTGAAGAAGGTCGTCTGGCAGGAAAGCCTCGGTTCGGTTTACGACAAGGTGGAGCGCCTTATTAACCTGTCCCGCTACCTGGCCCGCGTTTTTGCCGTCGGCGAGAAAGAGCTGGAACAGGTGCTGCGGGCAGCGTACCTGGCCAAGGCCGATCTGGTTACCAGCATGGTCTATGAATTCCCCGAATTACAGGGAGTGATGGGCAGGGAATATGCCCTGGTTTCCGGGGAGGATCCGGCAGTTGCTCAGGCCATATATGAGCATTACCTGCCCCGTTTCTCGGGCGATGAATTGCCGGTAACTACTCCGGGACGGGTTTTGAGCCTGGCCGATAAGATGGACACCCTGGTTGGTTGTTTTGCTATTGGCATTGAACCTACCGGTTCCCAGGATCCCTATGGGCTGCGCCGGCAGGCCCTGGGAATATGCCATATCTGCCTGGCGGGGGAGCTGGTACTTCTCCTGCGGGATTTTATTGGTCAGGCCTATGAACAGTACCGCGGGCGGGTGGAGCTGAAACTGGAAAAGGAGCAGGTTATATCTCATCTCCTGGACTTTTTCGCCCAGCGCCTGAAGGGAATTCTTACCGAGCGGGGGCTGTCCTATGATACGGTGGAAGCAGTACTGGCAGCCGGTTTTGATGACCTGACCGGGGTCTGGCAACGGGCCCGGGCGGTGGAGGTCTTCAAGACCGAGCCCCATTTCGAAGCGGTACTTACGGCCTTTACCCGTGCTCACAATTTATCCCGCAAGCATGATTCAACTGCAGTGGATCCAGCCCTGCTCGCCCATCCGGCAGAGGCAGCACTTTATAAGAAATTAAATGAAGTACGGGAGAAAGTTGCCGGCCAGCTTATGGCCCGCGATTACCGGGCGGCGCTGGCGGCCATGGCTTCCCTGCGGCCTGTTGTGGACGAGTTTTTTGATGCCGTAATGGTTATGGTAGATGATGAAAAAATCAGGAACAACCGCCTCGGCCTGCTCAAAGGGGTGGCCAACCTGGCCCTGGGTGTGGCTGATCTGAGCAAGCTGGTAGCCGTACCGGGGACAAATTGTATACATGATATTTGGGTTGGTGCAGGAGGAAAATCCGGGAGGAATATATAATATTATATAACATTAAATATATTAGGGCCGATTAGTATAACATAATAATATAATTGCTCTTTTAAGGGGCGATGAAATTGGAACTTTCCAAGCGACAGGAAGCCATTTTGGAGATTGTCAAAAAGGAAGGTCCCATTACCGGTGAGCAAATTGCCGAGCGCCTCTCCCTCACCCGGGCCACCCTGCGTCCTGATATGGCCATTTTGACCATGGCCGGGCTTCTGGAAGCTCGCCCCCGGGTGGGCTATTATTACAGTGGCAAAAGCCCGAACAGGGTGATTGCCGAGAAACTTCACCGCATCAAGGTGGGAGAAATAAAGTCTGTACCCGTGGTCGTTTCGGAACATTGTTCGGTGTATGATGCGGTGGTTACTATGTTCATCGAGGATGTGGGGACGCTGATTGTGGTCCGGGAGGGAGGGATTCTGGAGGGGGTCATCTCGCGAAAGGACCTGTTGAAAATTACCCTGGGGGGGCAGGACATTCATAAACTACCCGTGGGTGTTGTGATGACCCGGATGCCCAACGTAATTACCGTTGGCCCTGATGATTCGGTATGGGCGGCGGCCAAGAAACTTATTACCCACGAGGTGGATGCCCTCCCGGTGGTACGCCCCGTGGAGGAGGGCGACAAGACCAAAGAGCTGGAAGTCATCGGTCGCCTGAGTAAAACCAACATTACTCGCCTCTTTGTTGAGCTGGGAGAAGGAAACTAAGGGGGAGGTAACCATTACCACGACCAGTAATACACACCCGGTGATTTATATCATCTCCGATTCCATAGGTGAAACGGCGGAGCTGGTGGCCCGGGCGGCGGCCAGCCAGTTCAACTCCGGTGTAGGAGATATCCACCGGGTGCCATTCGTGCATGATGTGGAAGAAATCGTTGAAATCATGCAGGAGGCCAGCACCAGGCCCAGTGTCATAGCCTATACCCTGGTTGTTCCAGAACTTCGGGAAGCACTGGAAAGGGAGGCACGTAAATACAACATACCTGCGGTAGACATATTGACTCCCATGCTGGATGCCTTAACCCGGGTGGGTGGTCAAAGGCCGAAAATGGAACCCGGGCTGGTTCGCCGCGTCGACGAGGATTACTTCCGGAAAGTAGAAGCAGTGGAGTTTGCTGTTAAGTACGATGACGGCAAGGATCCCCGGGGAATTTTGCGGGCCGATGTGGTGGTTATTGGTGTTAGCCGGACCTCTAAAACTCCTTTGTGTATGTACCTGGCTCACAAGGCCATAAAGGCGGCAAATGTTCCCCTGGTGCCGGAGGTGGCGCCGCCGGAAGAAATCTTTAAATTACCACCTCACCGGATTATCGGCCTGACCATCCAGCCCCAGCAGCTTAATGAAATTCGCCGGGAACGTCTCAAGGCTCTGGGGCTTGCATCCAGGGCAAATTACGCCAGCATGGAACGCATATTACAGGAGCTGGAATATGCCGAAGGTATTATGCGTCAGGTAAAATGCTCCATTATTGATGTTACCAATAAAGCGGTGGAAGAGACGGCCAGCCGCGTGCTGGAAATCTATTACAGGGGGGAAAGGCATGTCAAATAAAAAGTATGTCTACCTGTTTGAAGAAGGCCGTGCCGATATGAAAAATCTCCTTGGTGGTAAAGGGGCGAACCTGGCGGAGATGACCAATATCGGCCTGCCTGTCCCGCCCGGTATGATTATTACCACAGAGGCCTGCAAGGAGTTCTACCTTGGCGGCCGGCAATTCCCGCCCGGGATGGAGGAACAGGTGCGGGAAAAAATGCAGGTGCTGGAGGAAAAAACGGGCCGGCGGTTTGGCGATCCTGCCAATCCCCTGCTGGTTAGCGTGCGCTCGGGGGCACCTGTGTCCATGCCCGGAATGATGGATACAGTGCTCAACCTGGGGTTAAACGACCAGACGGTGGAAGGTCTGGGCCGGGCTGCCGGCAGGCGGTTTGCTTTTGACTGCTATCGCCGGTTCCTGAACATGTTTGGTGATGTGGTTCTGGGTATTGAACATGCCAGGTTTGAACGCATTCTGGAGAAATATAAGGAGCGCCGGGGAGTAAATCTTGATCAGGAATTGCCGGTTGAGGATCTGGAGCAGGTGGCCGCTGAATATAAGGCCCTGATAGAAAGGGAAACCGGGCGACCTTTCCCCCAGGATCCTGTTGAGCAGCTCTTTATGGCCATTTATGCCGTATTTAACTCCTGGAATAATGACCGGGCCATAGTCTATCGCCGGATCAATAAGATCCCCGACGACCTTGGTACTGCCGTTAACATCCAGGTAATGGTTTTTGGTAACCTGGGAGATGACTGCGGTACCGGGGTGGCCTTCACCCGGGATCCGGCAACCGGTGCCCGGCAGCTTTACGGGGAATACCTGATCAACGCCCAGGGTGAAGACGTGGTGGCGGGCATCCGTACTCCACGGCCAATTTCTGACTTAAAGGTGGAAATGCCCGCAGTTTACCAGCAGTTTGTCTCCATATGCGAGCAGTTGGAGAAGCATTACCGGAATATGCAGGATATAGAGTTTACCATTGAACGGGGAAAGCTGTACATCCTGCAGACCCGGACCGGTAAACGTACCGCCCAGGCAGCCGTTAAAATTGCTGTTGATATGGTTCATGAAGGATTGATTAGTAAAGAAGAGGCCATCATGCGGGTTGAGCCTGCCCAGCTGGATCAGCTGTTGCACCGCCGTATCGATCCCCGGAGCAGGGTGGAGGTGATTGCCAGGGGCCTGCCTGCTTCGCCCGGTGCAGCCAGCGGTAAAGTGGTTTTTGATGCCGATGAGGCAGAAATACTGGGCAACCAGGGGGAGAAGGTTATCCTGGTTCGTACAGAGACTACTCCTGATGACATACATGGTATAGTTGCTTCCCAGGGGGTGCTTACCTCCCGGGGAGGGATGACCAGCCACGCTGCAGTGGTGGCCCGGGGAATGGGCAAGCCCTGCGTTTGCGGTTGTGAGGCCATACGCATAGATTATGAGGCAGGCGAATTCCGCGTTAATGACCTGGTGATAAAAAAGGGAGATGTCATTTCCATTGACGGCTCCACCGGCCAGGTAATTCTCGGAGAGGTACCCCTAATTGATCCCGAGCTATCGCCCGAGTTTCTCGAATTGCTTCAATGGGCCGATGAAATTCGCACCCTGGGCGTAAGGGCCAATGCGGATACGCCGGAAGATGCAGCCAGGGCGCGTGCTTTTGGGGCAGAGGGGATCGGTCTCACCCGTACGGAACACATGTTTATGGCTCCTGACCGGTTGCCCATAGTTCAGGAAATGATCCTGGCCACCAGCACCCGGGAAAGGCAGGCCGCCCTGGATAAGCTATTACCCATGCAGCAGGGTGACTTTTACGGTATTTTAAAGGCCATGGAGGGTTTACCGGTAACCATCCGCCTGCTGGACCCTCCTCTCCATGAATTCCTGCCCAACGCGGAAGAGCTGGCGGTGGAAATTACCCGCCTCCGCCTCACCGGCGGCAACGATGAGGAGCTGCAGAAAAAAGAGGAATTATTAAAGAAAGTAAGGGTGCTTGCTGAATTTAACCCCATGCTGGGCCACCGGGGTTGCCGCCTGGGTATAACTTTCCCGGAGGTTTACGCCATGCAGGCCAGGGCCATTTTCCAGGCTACGGCCCAGCTGGTGAAGGAGGGCTTGAGGGTTTTCCCGGAGGTGGAGATCCCTCTGGTTGGTGATGTGAAGGAGCTGGCTTTGCTACGTCAACTGGTCAACGAAGTAGCCGAGCAGGTAAGGAAAGAGACAGGTGTTAATTTTGAGTACAGTGTGGGAACAATGATTGAAATACCCCGTGCGGCCCTGCTGGCCGATGAAATTGCCCGGGAAGCGGATTTCTTCTCCTTTGGTACCAATGACCTGACTCAGACTACCTTTGGTTTTTCCCGGGATGATGCCGAGGGTAAGTTCCTGCATGAATATGTAGAGAAAAAAATTCTGCCGGAAAACCCCTTCATCGTTCTGGATCAGGCCGGCGTAGGTAAGTTAATGAAAATTTGTGTCGACCTGGGCCGCCAGACCAAACCCGATCTGGTGATTGGAATCTGTGGTGAGCACGGCGGCGAGCCAAGCTCCATTGAATTCTGCCACCGTATAGGGCTGAATTATGTTAGCTGCTCTCCCTTCCGCGTTCCCATAGCCCGCCTGGCAGCAGCTCAGGCCAGGATAAAGAATGGCTAACAGTATCTTGCCCAAATTATTGAGCTAAACCTGAACCCTCCTTTATTGGGAGGGTTCATAATTTACGGGACAGTTTACAGGAAAAAGGGGAAAAAGAGAGAAAATTAATAGCAGTCCTTTATCAGAAAGGGGACGCGGTATGGATGATGAAGGGGTATCTCTGGAAGAGCAGGTCTTGAACAACCTGCCCTGTCCGGTGCTGGTTATTGACCGCAGGGGATATTTAATCTATTTTAACAGGGCATCAGAAAGGGAACTGGGAATAAATAAAGAAGAAGCCGCTTACCGTCCCCTGATCGATATCCTTTTTCAGGGTAAAAAATTTGATCGCAGGGGCAGGTATACCAGTGCCTTGATTGAAACCCTGGAAACAGGCCGGGAGTTTTCTCTGCGCCTTGAAGAAATAAAAACAGGGTCACATATGCTGCCCAAATTTTTCCTGGTGGATACTTCTCTTATAAATAACCGCAGCAAGAAGATATTGGGGGCCTGCGCTGTATATTACAATTTCTTCCGGAACCGGAATCTGCTGAAGAAAACAATTATCAACCGTTTGACCACCATTTCGGAACAGTTTGAAACCATCTACGCTTTCGCCGAAGCCATTGGAGCACGGGATCAGTACACAATGGGCCATAGTGAAAAGGTGGCGGAATATGCCCGCATGATCGCGGAGGCTCTGGGCCTGGGTGAGAAAGAAGTTGATCTGGCTTACATATAGCGAGGAAGAGGAGGGAAGGAATGGGTAAAACCTTAAGGCTTTTCTGGGCCATAAATCTCCCCAATGAGATTAAAGACCGGCTGTGGGAGATTCAAAAACAGCTGCGGGGAACAGGGGTGGATGCCAGGTGGGTG
The DNA here is from genome assembly GCF_000686645.1 of Desulfofundulus thermocisternus DSM 10259. Taxonomy (NCBI): domain Bacteria; kingdom Bacillati; phylum Bacillota; class Clostridia; order Eubacteriales; family Peptococcaceae; genus Desulfofundulus; species Desulfofundulus thermocisternus. The sequence goes on along the minus strand of NZ_JMLG01000001.1, from coordinate 197,203 downwards.
GGAAGGGAAAACCTGCATTTAACTGTTCACTTTTTAGGTGAAGTGGATGTGGCCATAATAGACGCCCTTGTTTCGGCAGTTCAAGGGGCTCTGCTTGACCGGAAATTTTTTACCCTGCAACTGGGTGGTCTGGGTGTATTCCCGGATGCCCGGCATCCCCGGGTACTCTGGGCGGGGGTTGCTGGCGGGGAGAATGAGTTGTGGGAAATTCACCGGTTGGTGGCCGGGGCGATGCTGCCATTCGGGATACCGCTACCGGGGCGGTCTTTTTCACCTCACCTGACCCTGGCCAGGTTGCGCTCACTCCGGGGGGCACCGGAATTGATGACCATGGTGCGCCAGCTTGGCCCTGACTATGATAATCTGGGCTGGATGCAGGTGGGTTCAGTGGACCTTATGCAAAGCAAGCTTACTCCCGGTGGTCCTATCTATACTTTAATAGCTCAAGTTTGCCTTAAAAGCCCTTAAAAGGTCTAAATTTATTTCACCGGGAATAATGTTTTTTAAAATTTTAAGGAAGGAAATTTTTTTTACAGGTAAAATAACATTGTTTAAGTTTTTTAAGAGAGGGTTTGAAGATGCTGGTTCTGGCTATTAACGGCAGTCCTCGCCGCACAGGCAGTACTGCCCAGATGCTGCTGGCCACCAGGGAAGTGGTGGAAGCTGCGGGTGCAAGATTTACCTTTTGTCAGGTTTCCGAGGTTCTGGCAGAATTAAAGGTCCCTTACTGTACTGTTTGCTCGGATCCCTGTACCGGGAAATGTTTTTCCGGAACCCGTCTGGAAGAGATTTTCAATTTAATGCGCCAGGCCGATGGTATCATTATGGGAAGCCCTGTTTATTTCAGCACTGTTTCCTCTCATTTAAAAGCTTTCTGGGACCGCACCCGTCTTTTGCGCCGGGAAAAAGCCCTTATTAATGTTGTCGGCGGGGCATTAACGGTAGGTGGCTCCCGCTTTGGCGGTCAGGAGACTGCCCTTAGAACAATGCACGATATGATGCTCTGCCAGGGAATGACCGTGGTGGGGGACGGTTACCTGGAGGATGATGCCGGGCATCAGGGCGCCTGCGCCCAGGATCCCGCCAGTGAGGATATCCTGGGATTGCAGCGGGCAAGAATTCTGGCCCGGCGGGTGGTGGAAGTGGCCCTGGCTACCCGGGATTTGCGTAAAAGGTCCCGGGCAACGGGCGGATAGAGTCAATACCCCCGGTTTTTTAATACGGCCCCGGGGGTTTTTCATCGGGGTGATAAAATGAACATTCGAGAACGTACCGAAAGGCTGGAGGAACAGCAGTTATCTCCCTATGCCTGTTGCAGTTCGGCCAGTGCCGGTCGCCTGTACCCCGAGGAACCCTGCCAGGTACGCACCGCTTTTCAGCGGGATAGGGATAGGATTATCCATTCCAAAAGTTTTCGCCGTTTAAAAGGAAAAACTCAAGTATTTATCATCCCTGAAGGCGATCATTACCGCACCCGGCTTACCCATACTCTTGAAGTGGCTCAAATTTCCCGCACGGTGGCCAAGGCGTTGCGCTTAAATGAAGACCTTACCGAAGCCATTGCCCTGGGACATGACCTGGGGCATACCCCTTTTGGTCATATTGGGGAAGAAGCTTTAAATGAAGTCTACCCCCCTGGCTTTCGCCATAACGAGCAGAGCTTGCGAATCGTGGATGAACTGGAAGGGGGAAAGGGTCTCAACCTTACCCGGGAAGTACGGGATGGGATTTTGAACCATACTGGCCCCGGCAGACCGGTTACTCTGGAAGGACAGGTGGTGAGAATTTGTGATCGCGTAGCCTATATTAACCATGACATTGACGATGCCATCCGGAGCGGCATTCTTACTTTAAATGATCTGCCCCGGGCCTGCCTTGATGTCCTGGGGCGTACACACCGGGAGCGCATTAATACCATGGTTCTGGATCTGATCAACAACAGCTGGGATAAACCGGTGATTTCCATGAGTTCCGAGGTCCAGCAGGCTACAGATGAATTGCGTGCCTTCCTTTTTGCTCGCGTTTATGTTGGCTCGGAGGCCAAAAAAGAGGAAGCTAAAGCCAAAAACGTGGTTCAGTACCTGTACTTCTATTTCACCAGGCATCCGGAAGCTTTACCCCCGGAACAACTTAAGAAAGTCGAGGAAATGGGAGTGGAAAGGGTTGTTTGTGATTACATTGCAGGTATGACCGATCATTTCGCTATTGCCCAGTTCTCCCGTCTCTTTATTCCCCGGGCTTTTCCCGTGTCGTAGAAAAATTGTCGAAGGTTTGGGGAGGAAAATCTATAGTGATAGCGAATACCTCTTTCACAGAGGGACGTGACGCTCCTGGGATGGGTTAGAAGGGTGATTCCCATGGGTGGGTTAATCCCTGATGAAGTGGTGGAATCTGTTCGCCAGGCTACTGATATTGTGCAGGTAATTGGTGAATATGTTCGCCTGGAAAAGAAGGGGAAAAATTATGTCGGTATTTGCCCCTTTCACCAGGAGAGGGATCCGTCCTTTACCGTAAGCCCGGAGAAGCAAATCTTTTACTGTTTTGGCTGCGGGACGGGTGGCAACGTCTTTAAATTTTTAATGCTGCAGGAAAACCTTACTTTTCCCGAGGCGGTATACCGGCTGGCGAAACAGGCCGGCATTACCGTACCACGTACTGAAAGGCTCCGGGAGGGGACGCGGGCCTGGCTGGAGGAACAGGCCTGGGAAATTAACGCCATGGTGCGGGACTTTTACCACCATATTCTCATCCACCGGCCGGAGGCGGAGGAAGCCCGCAGCTACCTGGAAAGGCGGGGAGTATCCCGGCATACCCAGGAGATATTTCAACTGGGTTATGCTCCTCCCGGGTGGGATACCCTGTTGCAGTTTCTTGCCTCCCGCAACTGTTCTTTGCACCGGGCTGTGGATCTGGGTCTTTTAACCAGGGGGGATCGGGGAAAGCTTTACGACCGGTTTAGAAACCGCCTGATCTTTCCCATATATAATGCCCAGGGAAGGGTGGTTGGTTTCGGGGGACGGGTGCTGGATGACAGCCAGCCAAAGTACTTGAATTCCCCGGAGAGTTTAATCTTCAATAAGGGAAAATTGCTTTTCGGCCTGCATCTGGCCAGGGCTGCTATCCGGGAAAAGGGCTGTGCCATCATCATGGAAGGCTATATGGATGTGATTACCGCCTACCAGCATGGCGTTCGTAACGTGGTGGCTTCCCTGGGGACCAGTCTTACTGCAGAACAGGGTCATCTTTTGTCCCGTTATACCAGGGATGTAGTAATTGCTTATGATGCGGATACAGCGGGAGTTGCCGCTTCTATCCGGGGACTGGATCTTTTGCAGCAGATTGGCTTTCGTGTTCGCGTGGTTACCATTCCCGAAGGAAAGGATCCGGATGAATATATCAGGCAGCATGGTGGGGAAAAGTGGCAGCAACTGGTCGAAACGGCAGCTCCGTTACTGGATTATAAATTAAACCAGGCTGCAAAAAATGGTGGAAGTTCCGCTTCCCTTCTGGCTCAGGTCCTGCCAAACCTGGCGGCCATGCCCGGGGAAGCAGAGCGGGAAGAGGGTATCAGGCGGGTAGCTGCCCGCCTGAGCTTAAGCTGGGAAGCGGTGAGAGATGCTTTACGGCGATTTAATAGAAACCCGGGAAGAAAATGGCTAAATTCGGATAAAATTGCTAAAAATAAGCATAATATATTAGCAAACGCCCACAATAAGGCGGAATTGTTTCTTCTGCAGTTGCTGTTACATTATCCGGCTTATGTGCAGGAAGTACGCCAGCGTTTGGGAGAATCCTTCCCCCGGGAGCCCGGTTTGCGCCGGATTTTTAAGATTATCTGCCGGGGAGAGAGGGTTGATCCGGCTGCATGGATGGATGAGCTGGATGAAGAAGAACAACACTTATTAAGCCGCTTGCTAATGGAAAAAATACCCGGGGGTGACCCGGTTAAAATAATTTCCGACCTGACCCGGGCTGTTGAAAGGAGCTATCTCCAGGAGCAGAGGGAAAGGCTGGTACAGGAGCTGGCCGAAGCAGAGCGGGTTGGTGATCAGGGGCGTATAGTCCGGGTGTTGGGTGACCTGCAGAAACTGTTACAGAAGAGTAAACCCTTGCTGGAAAGGGGGAATGAATAAATTGGGGGATGAATTGAATAAACTCGAGTGCGTCAAGGAATTAATCGAAAAAGGTAAGAAAAGAGGCATCCTGACCTATAGTGAAATTATGGATACCCTGCAAGGGGTTGATCTGACGCCGGAACAAATTGACGATATTTATGAAAAGCTGGCCAGTATGGGTATCGAGGTTGTACCCGAGGTTCCGGATCTGGAACCCATGGACGATGCCGTTATAGAACCTTCAGCGGAGGAAGATGTTGACCTTTCCATTCCCGAGGGTATCGCCATAGACGATCCCGTTAGAATGTACCTGAAAGAAATTGGTCGTATCCCCCTCTTAACACCGGAGGAAGAAATTGAACTGGCCAAGAGAATTGAGCAGGGGGACGAGGAAGCGAAACGGCGGCTGGCAGAAGCCAACCTGCGCCTGGTGGTAAGTATAGCCAAGCGTTATGTAGGCCGGGGGATGCTTTTTCTGGATCTAATCCAGGAAGGTAACCTGGGGCTAATCAAGGCAGTAGAAAAATTTGATTATCGCAAGGGGTACAAGTTCAGTACCTATGCTACCTGGTGGATCCGGCAGGCCATTACCCGGGCCATTGCTGATCAGGCCAGGACCATCCGCATACCGGTGCACATGGTGGAAACCATCAACAAGCTTATCCGTGTTTCCCGCCAGCTCCTGCAGGAACTGGGCCGGGAACCAACTCCGGAGGAAATAGCCAAGGAGATGGGTATTTCTGAAGAAAAAGTACGTGAAATTATGAAGATAGCCCAGGAACCCGTTTCCCTGGAAACGCCTATTGGTGAAGAAGAAGATTCTCACCTGGGAGATTTCATTGAAGACCAGGACGCCAGGGCGCCGGCGGAAGAGGCCTCCTATACGCTTTTGCGGGAGCAGCTGGAGGAGGTTTTAAAAACCCTTACCGATCGGGAACAGAAGGTATTACGCCTGCGCTTTGGCCTGGACGACGGCCGTGCCCGGACTCTGGAGGAAGTTGGCCAGAAATTTGGAGTGACCCGGGAACGGATCCGTCAGATTGAAGCGAAAACACTGCGCAAGTTGCGGCACCCGAGCCGCAGCAAGAAACTTAAAGATTACTTAGATTAAAACACCAGCCCCGGGATAATTTTTCTTTACAAAGCCATTGACCGGGGCCGTAATTTTATGTATAATCATTAGTGCATGTTATGTGTTTCAATGCTTTGTGGGCCTATAGCTCAATTGGTAGAGCATCCGGCTCATAACCGGCTGGTTCCAGGTTCGAGTCCTGGTGGGCCCACCAGAATGGAAGTCGGATGTCGGAAGTTGGAGGTCGGAAGTTGGAGGTCAGAGATTATCATTGATTTTGAGGCCATTTTTTGGGTATGAGAGATATAGTCGGCAATTATTTCTGACTTCTGACTTCCGACGACTGACGACCGTTTTACGGCCCCATGGTCAAGTGGTCTAAGACACCGCCCTTTCACGGCGGTAACGCGGGTTCGAATCCCGCTGGGGTCACCATACGGGCGATTAGCTCAGCTGGGAGAGCACATGCCTTACAAGCATGGGGTCGGCGGTTCAAATCCGTCATCGCCCACCAGTGAAATCAAGGCCTCCGTGAATCGGAGGCTTTCTCTTATAGAAGGTAGCTGGATAGATTGCGAAAAGGCAAATTGCACACTTTCGCACACCGGTAAAACCAGGGTCCCCTTGAAGAGGGGGCTCTTTTTCTCTTTCTAGCGCTTTAAATCTCTCAAGAATATTAAGTAAAAATTTTTGTCATAACAGCAGGAAAAACCAAATGTCTGTCTAAAATAATAACTCATCTATTGGAACCCATTTTACTATTTGGAACAAGGAGGGGAGACAGCATGACGGCGGGGAAAAAAATAAAGTTGCCCCTGGAGGGAATTAAGGTGCTGGATATATCCCGCGTCCTGACAGGACCTTTCTGCACCATGATTCTTGGTGATCTGGGGGCAGAAGTGATCAAGGTGGAAATGCCCGGGGTCGGGGATGAAACCCGGGGGTGGGGTCCACCCTTTGTTAACGGAGAAAGCGCCTATTTCTTAAGCGTCAACAGGAACAAGAAAAGCATTACCGTTAACATGAAATCCCCCAAGGGGCGGGAAATCATCTACAGGCTGGCCAAAGAGGCAGATGTGATGATTGAAAACTTCCTGCCCGGAACTGTGCAGCGGTTGGGTGTGGATTACGAACGGATTAGAGAAATTAATCCGCAGATTATCTACTGTTCCCTGTCCGGATATGGTCAGGACGGTCCCTACCGCGATCATCCTGCTTATGACCTGTTGATGCAGGGTGAGGGCGGGCTGATGTCCATCACGGGGGAAAAAGATGGTGAGCCCGTCCGCATTGGCGTGGCCATCATTGATATTGGAGCGGGTATGTATGCCGTTATTGGGATCTTAAGCGCCCTGATGGCCCGTAAAGAAACCGGAAAAGGCCAGTACATCGACATCTCCCTTCTGGATACGGAAGTTTCCTGGTTGACCTACATGGCCAGCAACTATTTTGCGTCCGGGAAGGATCCCATCCGTATGGGCTCGGGTCATCCTTCCATCGTGCCGTACAGGGCATTCCGGGCCAGGGACAAGTACTTTATCCTGGCCGTGGGCAACGACGCCATCTGGCAGCGTTTCTGTGCCGCTCTGGACCTCAAGTTTGTGGACGATCCCCGGTTCGTGACCAACGAGATGAGGGTAAAACACCGGGATGAACTGGAGAAGCTGCTGGCTGAAATCTTTATCCAGAAAGATGCTAGTTACTGGGTAAATTTGCTGCACGAGCACAAGGTACCCTGCGGGATGATCAACGCCATTTCGGAGGTAGTCTCCCATCCCCAGGTCTTGCACCGGGGCATGGTTGTGGAAATGGATCATGAAAAAGCAGGTAAAGTCAAGGTACTCGGCAGTCCATTGAACTTCTCCGAAATGCCCATTGAATACCGCCTGCCGCCTCCCCTTCTCGGCCAGCATACCTGCGAAATTCTTACGAGTTTGGGGTATACTGCGGATGAAATTGAAGAGTTAAAGGCGTGTGGGGCAATCTAAATGGAAGTCGGAGGTGGGAAGTTAGAGGTCGGAAAATTAACTTTAATTTTTATATTTTTGCCGGGTTGCAGGGAAACAGAAAGGAATGTCTAAATAAAAAAAATACGTTTAGCTATTTATCGGAATCAATTTCGATATATGGAATGGTCTGATTCTGATGAGCAACACTCTGCGCAAGGGCCTGATTGTCCTTCAGGCTATTTCGGAAAAAGGATCCGAAAACGGCTTGTCCATAAGGGAGCTTTTTCACCTTACGGGTTTTCCACCCAGTACCATCCATCGTTTTTTGCAAACATTTAAAGAATTTGGGATAGTCGAACAGGATCCTGTAACCAAAAATTACCGGTTGGGTCCCCAGCTGTTGAAAATGGGCCTGCAGGTCAGGGGCACGCTGGATTTGAGGAAGACAGCCCTGCCCGTTTTAAAAGAGCTTACCCTTTCTACTGGTGAAGATTCCTACCTTACCGTAGCTCAGGGTAAAATGGGTGTTTTCCTGGAAAGGGTTGAAGGACCCTATCCGGTAAAAGTAATGGAACTGGTGGGCAAAGAGGTTCCCCTGCACAGGGGTGCAGCAAGGAAAGCCTTGCTCTCCTTTATGGAGGACGATTTTATTCACCAGTATATCAAGGAAATGTCGGAAAACCAGGAACTCCTGAATGCAAAAGTTCTGCTGGAGGAGATCAAAAAAATCCGGGAACAGGGATACGCCATCACCTACGGTGACTATCTCGACCACGGTGTAGGTATTGCCGCGCCGGTTTACGATTTTTCAGGTTCCGTCAGGGCTTCCATAGGGATCATTGGTATAGAAAGCCGCTTTCCCGAAGAACGATTACAGGTATTAATCCGGGAAGTGAAGCGGGCTGCGGAGACACTATCCCGCAAACTGGGTTATTCCCAAACATAAAGAACCATATTACCCGGGGTACCGGGGAAAAAAGAATTACCTGCCGGGAGGAGATCATATGAATTTCGATTTACCGGAAGAATTGCAGGACATTAAAAGGCTGGCACGCGATTTTGCGGTAAGCGAAGTATTACCCACGGTGGATGCTGACGACAAAGCCCACCGCTTTCGCCGGGATCTGGTGGAAAAGATGGGGGAGCTGGGCTTTTTGGGCTGCGTCATTCCCGAAGAATACGGTGGGAACGGGCTGGGCTACCTGGCACTGGCCATTCTGGCTGAAGAAATAGCCCGGGTGCACAGCTCCCTGCGCATCATATTTGCAGCCAACACCCTCGGCCCGGCCATAACCATCTGGCGTTACGGCAGCGAGGAACTGAAGCAAAAATACCTGCCGGGGCTAACCAGTGGCAAGCTGCTGGGATGTTTTGCCATGACCGAACCCAACGCCGGCTCCGATGTGGCGTCCATGAAAGCCCGCGCTGTTTTGGAAGGAGATTATTACATTTTGAACGGCAGCAAGATGTGGATCTCCCTGGCACCCGTAGCCGACATAGCCCTGGTATACGCCTATACGGATCCCTCCAAGCGGGCCAAGGGCATGTCCGCCTTTATCGTGGATATGAAGAGCGAAGGCATTACCGTCGAAGCCATAACTGAAAAACTGGGTAACTGGTCATCACCCGTGGGTACCATCACCTTTGAAAACTGCAGGGTACCCAGAGAAAACCTGCTGGGACAGGAAGGCCAGGGATTTGCCATCTGCATGCAGCAACTGGACAACACCCGCCTGGCCTCGGCCGCAGGCGCGGTGGGAGTGGCCCAGGCCTGCCTCGACGCCGCCATTGAATATGCCAATACCAGGGAGCAATTTGGCCAGCCCATCGGCAAGTTCCAGATGATCCAGGACATGATTGCCCAGATGTGCGTGGACATTGAAGCGGCCCGTCTATTAACCTACCGGGCGGCCTTCTTGAAGGATAAAGGTGTACCCAACACCCTGGAAACCTCCATGGCCAAGCTTTTTGCCAGTGAAGCTGCCAATAAATGCGCTGATTATGCCCTGAGAATATACAGTGCCTACGGTTACTCCGAAGAATATCCCGTGGCCCGGTTCTTCCGTGACGCCAAATACTATCAAATAGTGGAAGGTACCAGCAACATCCACAAGCTCATTATCTCCCAGGATGCACTGGGTTATCGCAAAGCCAACCGTTCGTCCTGATCACATCTGGAGGAGGAAGCACAAATGGATCGATACCAGGAACTCAAGGAGAAAAAAGAAAAAATCCTGCAAATGGGTGGTTCCAAAGCGGTAGAACAACAGCGCAAAGCTGGCAAGTGGACGGCCCGGGAAAGGATAGAATACTTCTTTGACCCCGGCACCTTTACGGAAATAGGCATGTTCGTTAAGCACCGCACCACGGCCTTTGGGATGGACAAAAGGGAAGTTCCGGCTGAAGGCGTGGTAGTGGGTTACGGCAAGGTAAATGGCCGGAACGTGATGGTGGCGGCTGAAGACTACACCTCCATGGCCGGTACTTTTGGTGAATACCACGGAAAAAAATTCGCCCAGGCCATAGACATGGCCAAGGAAATGGGCATACCCTTTGTGGGCATGAACGACTCCGGCGGTGCCCGCCTTCAAGAAGGCATGGACACCCTGGAGGCCTATGCCTGGCTTTTTCGCTCCCAAATCCTTGCCTCCGGTATTATTCCCCAGATAGCCCTGTTGATGGGGCCCTGCCTGGGAGGGCAGGCCTACCACCCGGTGATGCAGGACTTCGTCTTCCAGTGCAAGAAGACCGGTTTCATGGGCATAGCCGGACCGGCCTTTGTGAAGACCCAGCTGGGTGAGGAAATTAGCCTGGAGAATTTATGCGGCGTGCATGTTCACGCCACCAAGACCGGCCAGACCCATGTGGTGGCGGAAGATGACAGGGATTGCCTGGATAAAGCCAAAGAGCTATTGAGCTACCTGCCGCAAAACAACCGGGAGAAACCGCCCCGGGTGGATACCGGCGACGAAGCCGAAAGGAAAATTCCCGAACTGGATGGCCTGGTACCCGAGGAAGGCCACATACCTTACGACATGCACCAGGTGATCTACAAAATAGTGGACAACGGTGTTTTCTTTGAAATCCTGAAAGACTTTGCCCCCAACGTGATTGTAGGGTTCGGCAGGATTGCCGGCCGGACGGTGGGGCTTGTGGCCAGCCAGCCCCTGTATATGGGCGGCGTGATCAACTGCGATGCTGCCGACAAGGTAGCCAGGTTTGTGCGCTTCTGCGACCTCTTCAACATTCCCCTGGTTAATTTCCACGACACCCCGGGTTACATGATTGGCTCCTACGAAGAACACAGGGGTATCTTGAGGCATGGAGCCAAAATGCTTTACGCCTACATCGACGCCACGGTGCCCAAGGTCACGGTAATCCTGCGCAAATCCTTTGCCGGTGCCTATTTAGGGATGTGCTGCAAGGACACCGGAGCCGACCTGGTCTACGCCTGGCCCATAGCCCAGGTCTCCATTGTGGGTGCGGAAACGGCGGCCAGCGTAATTTTTGCCAAGGAAATTAAAAATGCGGAAGACCCGGCCAAAGTAGCTGCCGAGAGAATCCAGCAATACCGGGAAATGTATGAAAACCCTTACCGCGGTGCGGAGCGCGGTTATATAGACGATATCATCATGCCCAGCGATACCAGGAAGTACATCGCCAGGGCGCTGGATATCCTGGAGAACAAACAGGTAACCAGGCCGTGGCGTAAGTACTCCAACATTAACCTGTAAATAAGGCAGATAATTTGGCGCGCTGTTTGGAGCCAAAAATGCATAAATGCCGTAAACAGCACCGGCTGGCCCGGCACTCACAGGCATATCATGCAGTGAGTGCCGGGCGGCCCGGCTCCCGTGAACGCCATCAGATCTGGCCTCCATTTTGTACCGTTTTGACCATTTAAGGAGGGAGAAGATGAAGGTAGCAGTATTTACCAAGCAGACCTTCGACACGGAAGCCAAGATAACCCTGGACGCGCAGGGCAAGATCAACCAGGAAGGCGTCAGCCTGATCATGAACCCCTACGACGAATTTGCGGTGGAAGAAGCCCTGCGCATCAAAGAAAAGACCAGAGGGGAAGTAACGGTAATCAGCATGGGCGGGCCGAAAGCCCAGGACGTACTGCGCCAGGCCCTGGCCATGGGAGCCGACCGGGCGGTGCTGGTCACCCCCGAACTGGAAGAAATAGA
>NZ_JMLG01000001.1:0-185867 GCF_000686645.1 Desulfofundulus thermocisternus DSM 10259 | reverse complement strand
CGTCCACCCGCACCAGCACGGCATCGCCCTGGGCGGCACCGCTGCAGATGGCTGCGATGCCCAGCCCGCCGCCGCGCCGGCGCAGCTCGTAGATGAGGGTCATCAGGATGCGGGCGCCGCTGGCACCGATGGGGTGGCCGAAGGCTACCGCGCCGCCGTTCACGTTTACCCTGTCTTTGGGCAGGCTGGCAATCTTGGCGCTGACCAGGACCACGGCGGCAAAGGCCTCGTTCACTTCGAAAAGGTCGATGTCATCCACGGTCAGACCTTTTTTGGCCAGCAGCTTGTTGATGGACAGCCCGGGTACGGTGGCGATGTACTTGGCGTCCTGGGAGACCGAGGCGTGCCCCAGGATGGTGGCCAGGGGTTTTATGCCCAGTTCGTCAGCCTTTTCCCGGGACATCAGCACCAGGGCCCCCGCCCCGTCGTTGACCCCGGGGGCGTTACCCGCCGTAACCGTATTGTTGGGGTCGAATACCGGCGGCAGGCGGCGCAGGGCCTCCAGGCTGGTGTCCCGCCGGGGCGCTTCGTCCGTGTCCACCGTTTTCGGGTCGCCCTTCTTCTGGGGTACGGTCACGGGCACAATTTCTTCCTTCAGCCGGCCGGCATCTATGGCCGCTATGGCCAGCCGGTGGCTGCGCAGGGCCCATTCGTCCTGTTCTTCCCGGGAGATGCCGTATTCCCTGGCCACTTCCCCGCCGTGGATGGCCATGTGCCGGTTGTAGAAGGCGCACCAGAGACCGTCGTGAACCATCAGGTCCACAAACCGGGTGTCGCCCATGCGCAGGCCCCAGCGGGCGTGTACAAAGTAGGGGGCGTTGCTCATGCTTTCCATGCCGCCGGCCACGATAATGTCGGCGTCGCCGGCCCGGATGATCTGGTCGCCCAGGGTTACCGCCCGCAGGCCGGAGGCGCAGACCTTGTTGATGGTTTCCGAGGGCACTTCCCAGGGCAGGCCCGCCAGCCGGGTGGCCTGGCGCGAGGGGATCTGCCCGCAGCCCCCCTGCAGCACCTGCCCCATGATCACGTTTTCCACCTGTTCCCCGTCAATACCCGCCCGCCGGAGGGCTTCCTTGATCACCACGCCTCCCAGCTGGACGGCGGTGAGGGGGGCCAGAGCCCCGCCCAGTTTTCCAAAGGGTGTCCTGGCTGCACTGACAATTACTGTTTCCCGCAAAGGTTTATTCCTCCTTTATTACCGGACAATGATCAGCAGGTTTTTCAAATCTTGAGTATTCACCAATCGGTTTGTTGGTGAGAGGAGCAAAAATTATACCAGCATTCGAGAGGGGGGTGAAGGGGGGAGGGTGGCAGGAGGCAGTTGTCATAAAGTTGCGTCAAGACTAATTATTTTTTCGATTCATTCTTTTTGGGGGCAGCGGGCAGGTTTGGCGGAAAAGTTCGGGGTAATTATTTATATTTTAAAATGTAAACAGTCTACATTAGTAGACAAAAGGGTGAACGGTAATTTACATGGTTCTAAGGTTTTACCGGCCAGAGCAAAAGGCAGGCCTGTGAGTTTTATGTGCCCTGCAGGAAATCAGGTTTTGCCGGAGGGCAGGTGGCGGCCCCAGGCCAGGTAGAGGGCCAGACCGATACCAAAGAAAGCGGTGGAGAACAGGCCCCAGGCAATGATCTCACCCAGCGGCTTGCCCCGCCGGCGGGCATCCCACATCACCCACAGGCCGTTGGCCAGCATTAAGGAAAGCAGTATCCAGTTAATAACCAGCGCAAGCTTGGTGGACACAGTTTTCTTCCTTTCAGATAACGTCCCAGCGGGGACAGCGGGCCCCCCAGCGGCCTATGACCCTGTCCCCCTCATAAATCTCGGCAATTTCACAGGAGTTGGGGCAGCCGTCGCACTCAAAGCTCCTGGTATGGTAGGGGATTTCCGAGATGCCAAAACCTTTAAATGAGGTCTGACCGGTTCCGGCTACCTTCTCGGCAGCCAGCTGCGCGGCACCGATGGCGCCCATGATTTTATGATGTTCCGGTACCAGCACGGGCATACCCAGGGCCCGTTCAAAAGCGGCCTTTATACCGATATTGGCGGCCACACCTCCCTGGAAGACCACCGGGGGAAGGATCTCTTTGCCCTTGCCCACATTATTCAGGTAATTGCGTACCAGGGCCTCACAAAGGCCGTTGATAATATCCGGCAGGGCATGGCCCATCTGCTGCTTGTGGATCATGTCGGATTCGGCAAAAACCGTGCACCGGCCGGCAATGCGCACCGGGTTGGTCGACTGCAGGGCCAGTTCGCCGAACTGTTCGATGGGGATGTTCAGCCGGGCGGCCTGTTGATCCAGGAACGAGCCGGTGCCGGCTGCACAAACCGTGTTCATAGCAAAATCTACCACTACGCCGTCGCGGAGAATTATAATTTTGGAATCCTGCCCGCCAATTTCCAGTACCGTTTTTACATCGGGTACCAGCATGCTGGCAGCCACGGCGTGGGCTGTAATTTCGTTCTTGATTACATCGGCTCCCACCATAACGCCAGCCAGGTAGCGCCCGCTTCCGGTGGTGCCGACACCCGCTATTTCCAGCCCCGGTTTGATGCTTTCCCTGGCTGCCTTGAGGCCATTCTGAATGGCTTCAATGGGGCGGCCCCGGGTGCGCAAGTAAAGGCCGGTGAGGACTTCTCCGGCCTCGCTTAAGATTGCGATGTTGGTGCTTACCGACCCTACGTCAATACCCAGGTAGGCTTTCATTGTTCTTCCCTTCTTGCTGCATAAAATGGTAAGTATGAATGAAAGAGTAACAGAAAGAGTATTATGGCCAGTAGTTTATGCCCGTTATTATTTCTTTTAAGCCGTGCGGCGGGCGGCTTTTTTGCGCCGCATTAGATCCACAAAGGCCTCCAGGCGGGTGGCCATGCCTGCCTTGCCTGTTTGTTCATCCAGGAAGAAGGTCAGGACAGGGATATTGTGGTCTTCGCTTACCCGGGGCAGGATAGTCCTGGCTACGATTTCCGGTATGCAGGTAAAGGGGGCAAGCTGAATAACCCCGTCGAACCCCCGCTTGGCATAGAGTACCGTATTGCCAATCGAGTCGCGGCCGTGCCCTCCCAGCAGTTCGGGCAGGTAAGGCAGGGCGGCTTCTTTCACTGTCAGGCCTTCTGTGGTTTCTGCCCAGGTGTTGTCCCTGGTCCAGCCGGTCAGGAACAGCGACCTTTCCACTTCCACCCCCAGGTTTCCCAGGGTTTCTTCAATTTCCAGGTTGCTGGCCGGTTCCAGGAGGACATATACCTCACCGACGATGCCCACTCTCAACACATCCCGGTAAGGATCCTGCGGTACTTTTTTCAGTTCTTCGATGGCGCTTTGTTCGGCTTCTTCAATTTCTGCGAGGCTGTATGCCCTGTCAATCCACTCCAGTACCCGCCGGTAAGCGCGGGTGGTGGCACCCCGGACGGTTTCCCGGGGGCGAATTTTGTGGGTTAGCTTTTCCACATTATCCAGCGCCTGGAGTTTGCGCCAGGCCCGCCGGATGCACTCGTAGATTGCCCGGTAAGACATACGATGGGGGTTGAGCCGCTGGATGTTATGTAAAAATTCCAGGGGATAGAGCCTCGGTGGTTCAAAAACTACAATATCTACCTGGTAGCCCAGGGAGCGCAGGATTTTTTTATGCAACTGGGCATAATGACCCGCCCGGCAGGGTCCAACCCCACCGCTGGTAATGATGAGCTCCACCCCCTGCGGGCAGGTTTCCAGGTAGGTGCCGAGAAGTATTTTTACCGGGAAGCAGGCAAATTCCGGCGCATAGCGTACCCCCAGATCCAGGGTGCGCTTGCTGGGCCGGGGAGGGAGAATAACCTCGTTCCCGAGATCCTCCATAAGCATTTTAAAGCTGCGGTACGATTCCCCTACATGGGGGAAAGTGATCCTGGGCATTGAAGACCCACCTCTTTTTTGCGCATAACCATATCCACAAAGGCTTCCAGCCGGGTAGCGATTCCGGCATCGCCGCTGTGTTCATCGATGGAAAGGCTCATGAAAGGAACGTTCCGGTACTGGTGAACTGCCATCTCCAGATATTTTCCCACCAGGGAATCGGGCCCGCAACCAAAAGCGGTTACGTGGATCACTCCGTCTATATTTGTCCGCCGCAGAAGGTAATGGGCCGCCCGCAGGACCAGATCGCCCAGGGTCCAGAACAGGCGCTTTTCCAGGTAATCTTTTTGCCTGTAAAGGACCCGGGGTGCCAGGTTTTCCACGGTAACCACGTCGACCCCCATTTTTTTCAACCGTCCCAGCAGGCCCACGCTTATATACTGGTCGTACACCAGGTACGGATAGCCCAGCACGGCAAAAGTGAGGCGGCCCTTTTTTTTCGGTGGCCGGCTGCCTGTCTTCAAAATTTGCAGGGCTTCGTGAGGCGACCAGCCTTTCCTGAGCAGGGAGAAGAAGCGACGCTCTGTGGCCATGGCTTTGCGGTAAGCCTGGATAATAACCCTGCCGGTGGCACCCAGAACCTGACCTGCCTGCCGGTAGGCTTTAAACAGGGCGTCCCTTTCTTCCCTTACGTCGATCCGCACATCTATCAGGGGGGGAACGTTTTTAATGGAATGCAGGATCATGTCCGGCAGCCCCAGGAATTTGGGGCAGTAAGTTGTTTCCCTGTTTAAACAGACCACCCTGGGGATGAATAAATAGTCAACCTGACCCACCAGGGCTTTTACATGACCAAAATATAATTTGATGGGCACACAGGCATCGGCCAGGGCCTCCTTCACCCCCAGATCGAGAATTTCTCTGGTAGTGTTTCCCGAGGGGATTACCCGGGCCCCCAGCTCGCTGAAGAAAGTATTCCAGGCCGGGTAATAAAGATAGTACAGGAGTGAAGAAGGGATACCAACCCGGACAGCCAAATCAAAATCTCTCCTTTTACATAGAAAAAAATAACATTGCGCGGACCTGTTTTATAATTCTCTTTAAGGGCGGCAATTCCTTTTTTAAATTTTACAGTACGGTCCGGGCGGCGCTTGCTCCTGCTGTAAAACCGGGGTACATGGGGAATTTACTGACAATCTGTGAGTACATGAAAGCTTTTTTAATACCTGGCGGTGATAAATTTTTCGCCAATCACTCTCCAGCTATCGGGATCTTCCATTCCCAGCCGCCAGATGGCGGCTCCCTTGAGGTTGTACCTGGTAATCAGGTCCAGCTTACCTGCCCAGCTGCTGGCATTTTCAAACCATACCTCGTGGCGGGAGCCGTTTTCATCGATGTAAGTGAAGTAAGGTGCCTGGGCCCAGGTATTCCAGCGAACAGGAGCGCCGTACCAGCGGGCAGTTTCCAGGGCCAGTTCATGGGATAGATAGCGGGGAAAGCCGCCATCATAGTTCCAGTCAAATCCATAGGCAGGTATGCCCAGCATGACCTTAGGCGCTGGAATCTTGCTCACCGTATACTGAACCACTTTTTCCACCCAGGGCAGTGAAGCTATAGGGCCGGGGCCGCTGTAAGCTCCGTGTTCATCGTAGGCCATAACCACCACCTGATCGGCATAGCGGCCTATGGTGGCGTAATCAAAGGAATCACCCCAGCTCATGTTGGGAGCATCGCTGGTTTTGGCCGGTAAGGCCACGGAAATATAGTATCCTGCTGGCTTGAGCTGGGCGGCCAGCTCAATTAAAAACTGGTTAAATAACTGGCGATCCGAGGGGTAAATATCTTCTATGTCAATCTCCACTCCATCAAAACCGTTTTCCTTCAGGAGATAGAAAATATTCATCACCAGGGACCACCGCTTCTGGGGATCGGACAGTATACGGTGGGCCACATCCCTGCCCTGGATGCCATTTCCGTAAAGCAGGTTATGTACAAGGGCCAGAACCTTTACCTTATTTTGCCGGGCCACGGTAAAAAGCTCCCTGAACTCCTTTTCCGGGATATCTCCAAGGGTGTCGAGACTTCCCGTTCCACTGGCATTTAGCCGGTAGCGGAAGGGGGCGATGAAGGTAAGTTGAGAGCCATGATTGCTCAGGCTGGACAGGGAAGAGGGCAGTGGTGTTTCTTTCCCCGTATAGTAGCCCATAATGATTTTCTTTTGCCTGGACGGTATTTTTTGTTCCGTTAATTGTGTGAGAAGAGCGCTGGTCTGGGGCCCGACAATGCCGTCAATGATCAGGTTGTAATCTGCCTGCAATTTAATGACAGCAGCTTCTGTCAGGGGGCCGAAATAACCGGTGGCCGGTGCGGCCAGATAGCCCATCTGGCGCAATTTTTCCTGGAGGGCAACCACGTCCGGACCGTAATCTCCCTGCCTTAAGTACTGGCTGGCGTAAGCGATACAGGTAAAGTTAAAGGTAAAGATCATTAAAATTAACAACGGGATAAGTTTTTTCCTGCAATTAAACATAACTACCTCCCCTGGTTTTTATCTCCTAAAATTTTACCAGGCTTTTTCCGGGAAAGCATTAAAAAAATCATACCATCTGAGGAATTATGTAGAAAAAAGTAGAAACCGGAACCGCTTGGTTCCGGTTTCTACACTTCCGCATAAGTTCTGGCTGGACGGGAGGGGCCGCTTGCTACTGGATATCAACCCGGTAAACATTTCTTTTGCCGGGTTCTTTTTTGGGAATGCGCACTTCCAGGATCCCGTTTTTATAAGTAGCCCTTGCCTGATCGGGTTTGACTTCTACCGGCAGAGGCAGGGTGCGGCTAAAGGTTCCGTAATAGCGTTCGCTGTGATAGTAACCCTCCTGCCTTTCTTCGGCACCCCTTTTAAATTCTCCCCGGATGCTGAGGGTATTTTCGGTCAGGGTTACTTCCACGTCGTCCCTGGATGCTATCCCGGGCAGCTCTGCCGTGGCCACAACTTCGTCATCCGTCTGGTAAATGTCCACCCGCGGGTTGATGCCATCGGTACCCCAGAAAGGCATCCCGCGGAACCAGGGGTTGTTGAAGAGCCGGTTCATTTGCTGGCGAAGTTCATGAAAAGGTTCCCAGCGTACAAGGTCCATGGCCGCATACCTCCCCAAAAAGTATTTCAATTAGATCTTGTACAGAATAGGGGCAGATATACATTTAAAAAAGATCGCCTTTAAAGGTATGCCGCTGCTTCGGGAGGAAAAGGACGGCCGGTAACGAAGCTTGTTATAAGCAAACTTGGAAATATTCAGGGAGGGTTGTATTTTGGCCTGGATGAATCTTGAGCCTGCCCACCGGCAGGCTAAGGAAGAATTTGCCCGGCGGGATCCGGAAAGCATGGCCTTTAATGCGGCTGTCACTTACCGTCAGGAAACGCAAGAATTTGTCGTTCCCTTCCTCGGTGTCGATTATCTGGTTAAATACCCCGGTGGTGAGGTTGTAGATACTTCTTCCGGCCCGGAAGTACCTGAAGAAATAAAAATTGTTCTTTTACACTACCTGGCCAGGTCTTCCCCGGCCCGGGTAGAAGGGCGGTTGATTTCCTTCCAGGAACTTCCCGGCGGGTTCATTTATACCGGCCCCTTTAATAACCGGGCGGTACGCCCCCTGGTAAGTCTTTTCGGAGATAAGCCGGACCTCCTGGTGCAGGCAGCGAAGATGCTGGGGGGCTCGCAGGTGGCTCTGGGAGACGTGGCCGTAAATATACCGGTGCTGCCCAAAATACCTGTAACTTTTGTCCTGTGGCTGGGCGATGATGAATTTCCTCCTTCAGGAAATGTCCTTTTCGATGCTTCCGCGCCCCGCCACCTGCCCACAGAAGACTATGCGTTATTACCCGGCCTCGCGCTGGGCAAGATGAGGAAAATTATTCAGTCCGGAGGGAGATAACATTGGCCTTTTTAACCGAGAAGAGATTGGATTCCCGGATGGTTTACCGGGGAAAGATCCTGAACCTGCGCGTGGATACGGTGCTCCTGCCCGATGGCCGTACCGGTACCCGGGAAGTGGTGGAATATGCCGGCGCGGTGGCCGTAGTGGCCCTGAACGAGCAAAAGGAAGTTTTTCTGGTCCGGCAGTACCGTTACCCGGTGGAAAGGGAACTTCTGGAGATACCTGCCGGTAAAATAGAAAAAGGAGAGGATCCTCTCCAGTGTGCCAAAAGGGAGCTGGCGGAGGAAACCGGCTTGAGGGCCGAACGCTGGCAGCAGCTCTGCAGCTTTTACTCCACTCCGGGATTTACCAGTGAGAAAATGCACTTGTTCCTGGCCCGGGACCTGCATCTGGAAAGGCAGCACCTGGACGAAGATGAATTCGTCCAGGTGGTAAAAGTGCCCCTGGACGAAGCCCTGGCCATGATCTGGCGGGGGGATATTTGCGATGCCAAGTCTACTGCCGGCCTTCTGGCCGCACATTATCTCCTGGAACGGGAGAAAGCTTAAAAAGCAGGGTATATGGCTTTATGGCGGTAGGAATCAAAAATAATCCTCCCGCCTTTTAGCCTGGCCGTTATGGGAAACAGGCTGCTCCGGGGGATTGCAGCCGGGCTGGCGGTAACTCCGGCAATGGACAAACAGGCTGCCTGTAATTTCAGAGCGGTAATGGTAGCCGCAGTGTTTCCTTCCGCCCCTGCCTGGACAGTTCCCCGGCAGCAGCCCATGATAATGACGCTGCCGGTGGCAATAACCCGGGCTCCGGGGTGGATGTTGCCTACAATTACCACATTTCCCTGGTGCCGTATTTCCTGGCCCGAGCGCAGGGTGCCTTGAACCAGCCGGGCGGGTTCACCCGGAAGGACAGCTTTTCTCTGTTCCACCTTTTTCTCCAAAGGCCAGGATATTTCCGGTGAGGGGATAAGACCATACTGGCGGCAAATATTTTCCAGTTCCGAGCGCTGGCGGCCGGTAATGGCCTGCCCGTAGACGGCAAAACGTGCTCCCCGGAAAAAGCCCCGGGAAGATTCCATCTTCCGCTTCAAGTGTAACTTGATATCTTCAAATTCACGGGTGGAATCAAGAAGTATTACCAGTCCTTCCCGGGTTCCTTTGATGCTGACCAGTTCCCTGGGCACCGTACCCAACCCCTTTATCAAGGATAAAAGATAAAAAGCTTGCTTTTGGCGGAACGTCTCCTGCCTTATTTTTTTCGGTTTTAGAGGTATGGCCTGAAAAGCATATTTCGATTTTTAGCGTCACATTCCTGCTCTAAAAGAAAATATTGCCGTCTAATAATATGGTAATGTCGCAAAAACCGGAACTGGATAGCTGGTGGTTGTCCCCGGAGGTGCGAGCGTTGCAGAGAATTTTGTGACCGGCCCGGATTACGGGACGACGGGGTATGACCGCTGGTACGGATATGCGACAGCATCTGTATAAAAAGAATGCTTTTGCGGTAACTTTTACAATAGAATTTCATTGCGGGAAGGAGTGAGGAGAAGATGGCCATCATGGAAATAAGTGTAATGCCCATGGGTACCGATCATCCCAGCATCAGCAGCTATATCAGCCATTGTTGTGAAGTGCTGAAAGAAGAACCCGGCCTTAAATACCAGGTTACACCCATGTCCACCGTAGTTGAGGGAGAGCTGGATAGACTGCTGGAAGCGGTTAAAAAAATGCACCGGGCTCCTTTTAACGACGGGGTTATGCGGGTGGTGACCTCAATTACCATCGATGAACGCCGCGATAAAGAGGAGTCTATGGAAGATATGGTTCAGGCGGTAATGTAAGAAGAATTTTTCGAGGGGAGGATAAAAAGTGCCCGAATGGAGAAAGGACCCGCTGGTGAAACGGTGGGTAGTTATTGCTACCGAACGGGGGAAGCGCCCTACCGACTACAGGGTGCCAAGAGACGAAAAAAAAGGGGGGCGCTGTCCTCTCTGCCCGGGACATGAAGGGGATACGCCGCCGGAGGTCCTGGCTTTCCGGCACGGGGGTACGGCACCGGATACCCCGGGCTGGTGGATCAGGGTGGTTCCAAACAAGTTTCCCGCGGTTCGTCCGGAAGCTCAGGCTGGAGTGCGGCGCCATGGCGTCTACGAAGTGATGGATGGGCTGGGTGCCCACGAAGTGGTGGTGGAATCTCCGGGCCATATAGCCAACCTGGATGCTGTGGATGAGCGCCAGCTGGAGGAAGTGATCTGGGCCTGGCAGCACCGTTCCCTGGAGCTGCGCCGGGACCCCAGATTAAAATATATCCAGATCTTTAAAAATTTTGGCCAGACTGCCGGGGCATCCCTGGAACACACCCATTCCCAGATACTGGCAATGCCTATGGTTCCGGTGGATGTGGAGGAAGAAATGGAAGGTTTTAAAAATTACGCCCGTTCTGTGGGACGTTGTATTCTCTGCGATGTGGTGGCCCAGGAAGTTTCCGAGCGGCAAAGGATGGTTCTTGAAACCGGTGCCTTCGTTAGCTTTGCTCCCTATGCTTCCCGCTTTCCCTTTGAGACATGGATCGTACCCCGGGAGCACCAGCATGATTTTGCGATGATCCGGGAGGAGCAGGTACGGGATCTGGCCAGGGTACTGCGCAGCACCCTGTTGCGTTTAAGCAGGGTCCTTAACAACCCGCCTTTCAATATGGTCCTGCATACCGCTCCTGTCAACGAGCCCGATACGGCTGGCTATCACTGGCACCTTGAGATCATGCCCAGGTTGACGATTATGGCTGGTTTTGAGCTGGGTACGGGTTTTTACATCAACCCCACGCCGCCGGAGCTGGCAGCGCAGGTTCTGCGGGAAGAGGAAGCTTATTTACCACCACCGGCTTACGCCGGGGCAGAAAGGGAGGCAGTACGGTATGTTTGACCGGCCGTTGAAAATACTGCTCGTATCGTCTGAAGTGGTACCCTTTGCCAAGACAGGAGGGCTGGCCGATGTGGCCGGCTCCCTTCCCAAGGCCCTGGCTACCGTGGGCAATGATAATCTCGGCAACGACGTCCGGGTAGCCATGCCCCATTACAAGGGAATTGAAAAATCCGCCTACCGCATGGATTTCCCGGTATTTTTCAACAAACGGGTCGAGACGGCTATCATCAGGGAAAGTACCATTGAGGCCCATTACCAGGGTGAACATCGCATCATTCCGGTGTACCTGGTGGATAATCACCACTATTTTTACCGGGATGGCATGTATATGTTTCCCGACGAGGCGGAACGCTTCGCTTTCTTCTGCCGGGCGGTACTGGAGATGTTACCGCGCCTCAACTGGCAACCGGATATAATCCACTGCAACGACTGGCAGACCGGGCCCATCCCCTTTTTCCTGAAGGTGCGCTATAATCAGGACCCCTTTTATAACCGGATAGCAACGGTTTACACCATCCACAACTTGCAATACCAGGGTAATTTCCCCAAAGAAACCCTCGAGCTTTTAGAGATAGGGGAGGAATATTTTACTCCCGAATTAATTGAGTTTTACGGTACAGTTAGCTTTATGAAAATGGGCATCCTGTTTGCCGATGTCATCAGCACGGTCAGCAAAACCTACGCCGCCGAGATTCAGCGGCCGGAAATGGGAGAACGGATGGATGGCCTGCTGCGCAAGCGTTCCCACGACCTGTACGGGATAATTAACGGCATTAATTACCACGAATTTAACCCCAGAACCGATCCCCGTATTCACCGCAATTACGACTGGGAGAGCATTGAAAACAAGAGGGAAAACAAATATGCCCTGCAAAAGGAAATGAACCTGCCCGTAAGGGATGTTCCGGTGCTGGGAATGATCTCGCGCCTGGTGGATCAAAAAGGGCTCGATCTGATCGCTCAAATTGCCGACCGGCTGCTGGCCCATGATGTGCAGTTTGTGGTACTGGGCAGCGGCGACCGCCGGTATGAGAATATGTTCAGGGACATTCACAACCGTTACCCTGAAAAAGCGGGAGTTTATATAGGTTTTAATGCCATCCTGGCCCAGCGCATTTATGCCGGTGCCGATATGTTTCTAATGCCCTCCCGTTTTGAACCCTGTGGTCTCGGACAATTGATTGCCATGCGCTATGGAACCATTCCCATTGTCCGGGCAACGGGCGGGCTGGCTGATACAGTTCATGATTACAATCCGGCCACCGGTTCCGGAAACGGCTTCACCTTCTCCGAATACGATGGAGAGGCCCTTTACCAGGCCATCCTGCGGGCCCTCACCCTGTATACGGAGCAACCTCAACAATGGCGGGCGCTCATCAGGAGGGCCATGGAGCTTGACTTTTCCTGGGCCCGTTCGGCAGTGGAATACCTGCAGCTCTACCAGGAAGCTTTGAGCAGGCACCTGGCCAGGGCGAAAATCGCGTGAGTCTATTCAAGGCCATTCCTGTCGGGGGATGGCCATATTTTTTTATTTACACTTCCAGATGGCGTTGTTAAAATATTGAGAGTAGTTGAATAATTCTAACCCTTTCCTCTTTTATTCTTCAAAAATATCCAGTTTTTTCAGGAAGGACCGTGGTAAACAGTGAGATTTCATTCTCCCGGGGTTGCCCATTTTACCACAGATCACATTATTGGCCTCAGTCCCCAGATGCTTGATCTCAAGGAAACCCTGCTTAAAATTGCTCCCCGCAATTCAAATGTGCTCATCACCGGGGAGAGCGGTACCGGAAAGGAACTGTTTGCCCGGGCGCTGCATGCGGCCAGCTTACGACGAGCAGGTCCCTTTGTAAAAATAAACTGTGCGGCTATTCCCGATACTCTTGTAGAATCGGAGCTTTTTGGTTATGAAGAAGGGGCCTTTACCGGCTGCCGGAAAGGGGGGCAGCCCGGTAAGCTGGAACTTGCTCACCAGGGAACGGTTTTCCTGGATGAGGTGGCGGAACTCTCCTGGCCCATGCAGGCCAAGCTCCTGCGCTTCCTGCAGGAACGTGAGATACAAAAACTGGGCAGCAGGCGTTCCATATACGTTGATGTCCGCGTGGTGGCCGCGACCAATGTTAACCTTGAACAAATGGTTAAATATAAAAAATTCCGGGAAGATCTTTTTTACCGCCTGAACGTGATTAATTTACACATTCCCCCTTTAAGAGAACGCAAAGAAGATATACCCCTGCTGGTGGAAGCCTTTATCCAGAAGTTCAACCTTTCTTTTAAGGCCCGGGTAAGTGGAGTTGCTCCGGAGGTGATGAACGCCTTCATGCAGTATTCCTGGCCGGGAAATGTTCGCGAACTGGAAAATTGTTTGGAACGCGCTTTTAACCTGATAGATGATAATAAAGTTATCCAGCTGCACCATTTACCTGCTCACCTGTATTCCCTGTCCGGTGAAAAACAACCGCTCCGTGACACGGGGCTTCCCGGCCAGGTTACGCAGGCATTCAGGCAGGGGAAAACCCTGGTTGAGATTTTGGAACAGGTGGAAAAGTATATAATCTTGCAGGCCCTGGTCGAAAGCAAGGGAAACAGGGCCAGGGCGGCCCGGCTGCTGGGGATTTCCCGGCCCGGCCTGTATAAGAAATTAGTTAAATATAACTTGATGTAAATAAATATAAACAGTTTCTTTGTTCCCCGTCCCACCCTTTATTCTCCCGGAAAAGCCGGAGATATGCCGGGTAAGGGTCCCGGCTGGTGTTAAGTTTGTTAACACCAGCCGGGACCATGTCTGGAACATATGCAACTGGGGCTTGAATTTTGATATCTCGCCCCCATTTTATGGTTACTGGCAGTTGAAAAGCGGCCTGCTACTCTTGATTTGCATTAAAAAATGGGCCGGGTGACAAAACCGGCCGGGAAAGGGGTGCGTTGTTCGAGCAGGCCCGTCACCTTTTACGGGGGCAACAGGACCAGTTAATAATTTTCTTCCGGGAGGGGTGTGAGATGGATTTTGACCTTACCAGAGATCAGCGGCTTATTCGTGATGTGGTGCGGGAGTTCGCCCAGAAAGAAATTCTCCCCAGAGCAAAAGAGATCGACCGGAGCGGCCAGTTCCCTCTGGATATTATAAAGAAGCTTGCAGAGATGGATCTCATGGGTCTGCCCTTTCCTGAGGAATACGGAGGTGCCGGAGGAGATTACGTCAGCTATTGCCTGGCTCTAGAAGAAATTACCAGGGCCTGCGCTTCCACCGGCCTTACCTATGAGGCACATATTTCCCTCGGCTGCATGCCCATTTATCTATTCGGCACACTGGAGCAAAAGCAAAAATACCTGGTACCCCTGTGCCGGGGAGAATGTCTCGGTGCTTTCGGGCTCACCGAGCCCAATGCCGGTTCGGATGCCGGTGGGACCCAGACCACGGCAGTGTTAGAGGGAGATGAATGGGTGATAAATGGCTCCAAGTGTTTCATCACCAATGCCAGCTACGCCCGCTTTATTACCATTACAGCGGTTACTGACCGCAGTAAAGGTAAAAGGGGCATCAGTGCCTTTATCGTGCCTGCCGACGCTCCCGGTTTGACTATAAGAGCCGGCTACGAGAAGCTGGGTATGTCCGGATCCAATACCACAGAATTGTTCTTTGATAATGTGAGAATTCCCAGGGAAAATCTCCTGGGCCAGTTAAACCATGGCTTCAAGCAATTTCTGCAGGTGCTCGATGGCGGTCGCGTGGCCATTGCGGCCATGGCCGTAGGTATTGCCCAGGCCTGCCTGGATGCAGCCCTGGAGTATGCCCGGCAGAGGACCCAGTTCGGGCAAAACATTTCCAGGTTCCAGGCCGTATCTTTCAAGCTGGCTGATATGGCCACCAACATTGAGCTGGCCCGGAACATGTACCTGAAGGTTGCCTGGTTGAGGGATCAGGGACGGCCCTATACCAGGGAGGCGGCCATGGTCAAGCTGTTTGCATCAGAAATGGCTACCCGGGCTGCCCTGGATGCCATCCAGATACATGGAGGATATGGTTATATGAAGGAGTTTTCGGTTGAGCGCCATCTGCGGGATGCCAAGCTGCTGGAAATTGGGGAAGGCACCTCCGAGATCCAGCGTCTGGTCATTTCCCGGGCGCTGGGTTGTTGAGGCGTGGTGAAAGTGGGGGGTAGAGGTGACTCGCGGGTTTCACAGGAAGATCATCCCTCCAGGTATTCCCCTGACCCGCCGGCAGAAAAAGGCTGCCGGGGAGGCCATTGTCAGCTTGCTGGGACGTGTTCCCGGAAGTATTTCCGAAGTAGCTGAACATCTGGGGCTGGACGAAAAAGTAACTGAACAGTTATTGCAGGATCTGGTCAGGCGCGGGCGGGTGCAGCAAAAACCCGGGGGCATATTTACCCTGCACGATCCCTTAAGTAAATGGTGGGAAAGCAGGGATAGTTGCTAGGCTCTTTTTTCCCGAACCCCGGCCGGGAAGGCGAAGTAAAAAGAGTGGGAGGTGAAAAATGAATTTTTTCCCCGGCCGGGGTTTTAAAAAATCAAAATAGTTCGAAAAAAGGAGGTATGGTTGGTGATCGAGGTAAGGCCAGAGGAGTTAAAGATGATTAAGGAGAGCAAACTTTATTATCCCGAACCCGGAAAAGTAAAAGAGTCAGTCCTGGGCAGTGTGGATGCTTTTAATGAACTGCTCCGCAAATCGTGGGAGGAACCGGAAAAATTCTGGGCCGACGTGGCCAGCGAGCTTTACTGGATCAAGCCCTGGGAAAAGGTTATGGAAGGGGAAATGCCGCATTTCAAGTTTTTTGTCGGCGGCGTTACCAATCCCTGCTACAATCTTATTGACCGGCACCTGGAGAAGGGCGCAGATAACAAGCTGGCCCTGATCTGGGAGGGGGAAGACTATCAGAGCAAGTTTTATACCTACCGGATGCTGCACAGCGAGGTATGTAAATTTGCCAATATTCTTAAAAGTTTCGGCCTGCAGAAGGGTGACCGGGTGGCCATTTTCCTGCCCAACCTGGCGGAAACAGTAATTGCTGTTCTGGCCTGCTACCGCCTGGGAGTGCTGTTTAATACCATATTCTCGGGCTTTTCCGTACGGGCCCTGCGGGACCGGCTTATTAACTACGAACCCCAGCTGGTTGTCACTGCCGACGGCGGCTACCGTCGCGGCCGGGAAATTCCTTTGAAACCAAAGGTGGATGAAGTAATTGAGGATATGCAGAGCATCCGGGCTGTGGTGGTGGTAAAGCGTACCGGTTCGGAGGTATACATGAAGGAAGGACGTGATTACTGGTGGCATGAATTGATGGCCGGGGTATCCCGGCAGTGCCCGCCTGAACCCCTGGAGGCCAATGAGCCCGGGTTGGTATTTTATACCAGTGGCACCACGGGCAAACCCAAGGGTATAGTACATTCAAGCGTAGCTTTTGTGGTAAATAATTATGTTTACGCCAAATTCCATATGGATCACCATCCCCATGATATGTTCTGGTGTACCGCCGATATCGGCTGGTTGACCATGCATATATGGGGAATTGCAGGTGCCCTGTCCAATGGGGTAACAACCCTGTTTTACGAGGGGGCTCTGGACTACCCCCGGCCCGACCGGTTCTACCAGATTATCGACAGGTACCGGGTGAATAAGCTGTTTACTGCCCCCACCGCTATCCGTATGCTCATGCGGTACGGAGAAAGCTGGATGGAGCCTTACGACCTGTCCTGCCTGGATGTTCTATCCCTGGTGGGGGAACCGTTTAACCCGGAGGCATGGCACTGGGCCTATGAAAAACTGGGCCGGAAGCGCATTTACATTAATAATACCTGGGGCCAGACGGAAACTGCCGGCTGCCCGCTGGCCGGGGCAGCCTGGTTAACGCCCATGAAACCCGGTTCCTGCGGCATTCAATTTTTAGGCGCGCAGCTGGATGTGGTGGACGAGGAAGGAAAACCGGTTCCCCCTGAAACACCGGGCAACCTGATCATCAGGCGCCCCATTCCCATGATGGTACGTACCCTGTGGAGGGAGCCGGAGAGGTATATCCAGGAGTATTTCAGCCAGGTGGAAGGATGCTATTACACCCATGATGCTGCCATCAAGGACAAGGACGGCCATTTCTGGGTTACCGGCCGGATTGATGATGTTTTCAACGTGGCCGGCCATCGCCTTTCGACCATGGAAATGGAGAGTGCCATTATTGAATGTGAGGGGGTAGCTGAAGCGGCGGTAATTGGTGTTCCGGATCCCATTAAAGGGTTGATTCCCGTGGCCTTTGTCACCCTCCGGGAGGGTTATCAGCCCGGTCCCGAAATGGAGCAGGCAATTAAAAATAAGGTCATAGAAAATATCGGCAAAATTGCCGTTCCCGGAGCCATTTACTTCACCCCGGTCATGCCCAAGACTCCCAGCGGCAAGATCATGCGCCGCCTGCTGAAAGAAATTATGGTCAGCGGTGAGATCAAGGGTGATATTACCGGTCTGGAAGATATAGGTGCGGTGGAGCAGATCAAAAGCATTGTGGCGGCCAGGAAAGCGGGAAAATAGTTCTTTTACCTGGTAACGCTAAAAAACATGTATAGTAATATTTACACTGCATTAAACGGGAGCCGGAGTTAAATATCTGCTTTAATCGTTGCTGCCGGTATTAAAATTTTTTATACGTGGTGAGGATTTCGGTGCAAGCAATTCTAAAGAAGCTAAATAGTCAGAATAGTGGTTTAATTTTTGCATGGTGAAATTTTCGGCACTCAAATAAAGGGGGGTGACGGGGTCTTCTAAGGACTTAAAGGGAACAGGTGGTAGAAAGGGCATCCTGTATGGAAGGGGCACCTGGTAAATACGGTTGCGGGGTTGGTAAAAACAATCCCGCAACCGGGTATTAACTTTAAACTATCTTTTCAAGGCTGTGAAACCTGATAAAGGAGGAAGCAAAGTTGAGCCAGCACAACATGGTGGATTATGAAAAAACCTACGCGGAGTTCAGGTGGGAAAAGCCCGAATATTTTAATTTTGCCCGGGATGTTATTGATAAATGGGCTCAGGATCCCGCTAAGCTGGCCATGCTCTGGGTGGATGATGAGGGTAACGAGGTGCGCAAGACTTTTTATGAATTTTCCGTCGCTTCCCGGCGGGCGGCCAATGTCCTGCGGGAGCAGGGGGTCAAGCAGGGCGATGTGGTAGTGGTTATTCTGCCCCGGTTGATTGAGTGGTGGGAGATCAACCTGGCCTGCCTGCGCATGGGCGCGGTAGTCAGTCCCGGTACCACCCAGCTTACTGCCAAGGATATCAAATATCGCCTGGAGACAGCGGAAGCGGTTTGTGTTATTACCGATAACGACGTTGCTCCCAGGGTGGACGAGGTTATAGGGGAATGTCCCACGGTTAAGTCCCGCATTATCGTGGGCGAGCCACGCCAGGGCTGGCTGAATTACAGGGAAGCAGTGGCCAGGGCCAGTGACAATTTTACTACCGCAAATACCAGGAGCGACGACAATGCCATCCTGTATTTCACCTCGGGAACGACGGGTTATCCTAAGATGACGGTGCATACCCATGCCAGCTACCCGCTGGGCCATATAATAACCGGTAAGTACTGGCTGGACCTGCGCCCGGACGATTTGCACTGGAATTTAAGCGATACCGGCTGGGCCAAGGCAGCCTGGAGCAGCTTCTTTGGCCCGTGGAATATGGGGGCGGCCCTGTTTGTCCACCATTCCCCCCGCTTCAGTCCAAAGAAAACCCTGGAATTGTTGCAGAAATACCCCATTACCACCCTTTGTGGAGCGCCAACTAACTACCGGATGATGGTGCTGGAAGATTTAAGCCAGTACAAGTTCACCACCCTGCGCCACTGTGTCGGTGCCGGTGAACCCCTGAATCCGGAGGTCATTGAGGTCTGGAAAAAGGCTACTGGCCTTACCATCCGTGATGGTTACGGCCAGACCGAAACGGTGCTGGTTTGTGGCAACTTCCCCTGTATCGAGCCCCGTTTTGGCTCCATGGGCAAACCTTCCCCGGGTTTTGACGTCCAGGTTATTGACGAGGAAGGCAATATCCTGCCGCCCAACACCGAGGGCGATGTGGCGATTAGAGTAAAACCCGAGCGTCCGGTGGGGTTATTCAAGGAATACTGGAAAGATCCGGAAAAAACGGCCAGCGTGCACCGTGGCGACTGGTATCTTACCGGCGACCGGGCCTATAAAGATGAGGACGGCTATTTGTGGTTCGTGGGGCGCGCCGATGATGTAATCCTTACTTCCGGTTACCGCATTGGCCCCTTTGAAGTGGAAAGTGCCCTGCTGGAACACCCGGCGGTGGCCGAGTCGGCCGTGGTTTCCAGTCCCGACGAGATCCGGGGGGAAGTGGTTAAGGCTTTCGTTGTGCTGGCACCGGGTTACCAGCCCTCCGATGAGCTGGTGAAAGAGCTGCAGGAACACGTAAAGAAAGTTACCGCGCCCTACAAGTACCCGCGGAAGGTCGAGTTTGTTGAGTCCCTGCCCAAAACCATCAGCGGTAAAATCCGCCGGGTGGAACTGCGGGAACGGGAGTGGGCCGGTAAGCGCAGGTAGTGTTAGAGGAGCAAGGGGCCGGGTTAACACCCGGCCCTTACGGTTTTATCTTGCTTCTTTCCGGGAAAAGGAATATGCTATTGCAGGGAAGGTAAACAGGGGGAGCGAATGTCTAAAAAGGGGCCCTATGTTTACTTATGTAAACACTCCTTAAATAGACCGCAAAAGGCAAGCTTTTTCCCGGGGCTGCCCGTTGTTTTATGGGATGTATGATGTCTATATTGAAGGCACGTGTTGAAGGCCCTGGATTGATGGAGGGCGGGGTATGGATTGTTGGAATTGCTGCCCTTGCTGGTCTAGTTAGAGTTTTCTAAAAAGTCCGGCATGAAGCTTGCTAGGAATAATGATTAAAAGCCGTACCACCTGACCTGTAGCTAGGGGTTTAAAAGTAGGAGGAATTGTTGAAAATAAAAATCGGTTCAAAAAGGGGAGAGGTTTATGAATTTTATGCTTACGGAGGAGCAGGAATTGCTCCGGCAAACCGTCCGGGAGTTTGCCGAAAATGAGGTGGCTCCCAAAGCCGCCGAAATGGATGAAACGGAAGAGTACGATTGGTCTTTATGGGACAAGATGGCCGAAATGGGCCTGACAGGCATCCCCTTTCCCGAGGAGTATGGTGGGGCCGGCATGGATAACCTCAGCTATGCCATTGCAGTGGAGGAGTTAAGTCGGGTCTGTGCCTCCACGGGGGTACTTATCTCGGCCCATACCTCCCTGTGCAGCTGGCCCATATATGCCTTTGGTACTGAAGAGCAAAAGAAAAAGTACCTGGTTCCCCTGGCCGAAGGAAAAAAGATCGGTGCTCTGGGCCTGACCGAGCCTTCTGCCGGTTCCGATGCCGGGTCGGTAAAGCTGAGTGCCGTCCGGGATGGGGATGAGTATGTCCTGAATGGAACGAAAATCTTTATTACCAATGGAGGGCGGGCCGATGTTTATGTTATTATTGCCCGCACGGACCCCGACATGAGCAAAAAGCACCGGGGAACAACCGCTTTTATTGTGGAAAAGGGCACACCCGGGTTCACCTTCGGCAAGAAGGAACATAAGATGGGTATCCGGGCTTCTTATACTTACGAGCTGGTTTTTGATAACTGCCGTATTCCCAAAGAAAACATGCTGGGTAAAGAGGGTGAAGGTTTTAAAATTGCCATGGCCACCCTGGACGGGGGGCGTATCGGTATAGCCGCCCAGGCTCTGGGTATTGCCCAGGGGGCTTTCGAACAGGCCCTGGCATACAGTAAAGTGCGGGAGCAGTTCGGCCGCCCCATCAGCGCCAATCAGGGCATTGCCTGGATGCTGGCCGATATGGCCACCCGGATTGAGGCCGCCCGCCTGCTGGTATACCAGGCTGCCTTCCTGAAAGATAACCGGCTGCCCTATAGCAAACAGTCGGCTATGGCCAAGCTTTACGCTTCGGAGGTGGCCATGTGGGTAACCACCAAGGCAGTGCAGATTCACGGTGGTTACGGTTACACCAGGGAGTACCCTGTGGAGCGCATGATGCGGGATGCCAAGATTACGGAAATTTACGAGGGTACCAGTGAAGTTCAGCGCATAGTCATTGCCAATCATCTGCTCAAATAACTGACGTAAGGAGGGAGAAGATGAAGGTAGCAGTATTTACCAAGCAGACCTTCGACACGGAAGCCAAGATAACCCTGGACGCGCAGGGCAAGATCAACCAGGAAGGCGTCAGCCTGATCATGAACCCCTACGACGAATTTGCGGTGGAAGAAGCCCTGCGCATCAAAGAAAAGACCAGAGGGGAAGTAACGGTAATCAGCATGGGCGGGCCGAAAGCCCAGGACGTACTGCGCCAGGCCCTGGCCATGGGAGCCGACCGGGCGGTGCTGGTCACCCCCGAACTGGAAGAAATAGACGAATACACCACGGCCACCATACTGGCGCGGGTGCTCTCGCGCCTGGAATATGACCTGGTACTGGGCGGCTGGCGGGCCATAGATGACGGTTCCGCCCAGGTGGCGGGCCGGGTGGCGGAGATCCTGGGGCTGCCGGTGGTCAACATGGTGATCAAGCTGGAACTGGCGGACGGCAAAGTACTGGCCACGCGGGAAATAGAAGGGGGCAGCGAAGTGGTGGAAGTCCCCCTGCCGGCGGTGCTCACCGCCCAGAAGGGTCTGAACGAACCGCGCTACCCCACCATGAAAGGGATCATGCAGGCCAAGAAGAAGCCCATGGAAAAACTCACCCTGGGCGACCTGGGTTTCACCGCGGAAGAAGTGGCACCCAGGGTACGGGCCCTCAAATACTTCCTGCCCTCTCCCAGGGCACAGGGGAAGATCGTACCCGGAGAACCGGCGGAAGCAGCTGCCGCCCTGGTACGGCTGCTGCGGGAAGAAGCAAAGGTCATCTAAGGAGGGTGGAAGGAAATGGGGAAAGGAATCTGGGTTTACGCCGAACACAAAGATGGTAAGATTAAAAAAGTCACCTATGAAATGCTGGGTGCGGCCCGCCAGTTGGCCGACCGGTTGGGGGAAGAAGTGGCGGCGGTAATCATCGGCCACAACGCAGGGGAACTGGCGGCCGGCCTGGGGGAATACGGGGCCGACAAGATATACCTGGTGGAACACGAAGCCCTGGCCGGGTACACCACCGACGGGTACACCCGTGCGCTGGCCAGCCTGGCAAAAGAACACCAGCCCCTGGCCATTTTCCTGGGCTGCACCGTGCAGGGGCGTGACCTGGCGGCGCAGGTGGCCCAGCGGCTGCAGGCGGGGCTCTGCACCGACTGCACGGGGGTGGAACTGCAGGACGGGCAAATAACCTTCACCCGGCCCATATACGCGGGCAAAGCCTTTGTCCAGGCCCAGATACCCGAAGCGCGGCCGGTAATGGCCACCATCAGGCCCAACGCCCTGCCGGTGCCCCAACCCCAGGCGGGGCGCGCGGCGGAAGTGGTGACGGTGGCCGCGGAACCGGGCGACATCCGGCAGATAGTCAGGGACGTGGTGCGCCAGGTATCCAGCCGGCCGGAGCTCACGGAAGCGGACATCATCGTATCCGGCGGCCGGGGCATGAAAGCGGCGGAGAACTTCCGCATACTGGAAGAACTGGCGGACGTGCTGGGTGCGGCGGTGGGAGCCTCCCGGGCGGCGGTGGATGCCGGTTATGCGCCGCACAGCATGCAGGTGGGCCAGACGGGCAAAACCGTATCCCCGCAGCTGTACATTGCCTGCGGCATTTCGGGAGCCATCCAGCACCTGGCGGGGATGAGCTCCTCGAAGGTGATTGTGGCCATCAACAAGGACCCCGAAGCCAACATCTTCAAGGTGGCCGATTACGGCATTGTGGGCGACCTCTTCGAGGTGGTGCCCCTGCTGACGCAGGAGTTCAAAAAGCTCCTCGGCAAGGAGTAAGAGTGTTCAAGCCGTTTTACAGGATCGTTGAACCTTATATAACAGGAGGTATAGTTCCGTGAGTATTCCAGTTAACTCCCCTATGGTAGGCAAGCTTGTCTCGGTTGATGTTAAAATAGGTGATCAGGTCAAGGAAAACGATCCCGTGGCTACCATCGAGGCCATGAAAATGTACGTTAAAATTTACGCCCCGGCCAGCGGTGTAGTCAAAGAGATTAAGGCCAACCCGGGCGATGTGGTTAATCCCGATACGGTAATTTTAACTCTGGAATAAGTTAAAGCCAGGGCTTATAAAATTTTAGTATATTTCCATGTCCAGTGTAAAAAGCAGTTATTCCGGGAAGAGAGGCCTTCTTAAGCTTAATGTTAGGAAGGCCGCTCTCCCGTCCCGTTTTAGGCCTGACTGCAAGTGTCATTCTAATATATTTAAACATGAAAGCCTTTTAAAAAATAAAATATTCGAAACATTATAAAGATTAGATTAGTTTGGTATGTTTTAAAATTTAAAAACCAGATGGAAAGGAGGGAATTTCAGGGGTACTTTGCAGTTCTCATAGTTGCTTTAATACCAAATAATTATGCGAAGGAGGTTTTATGGAGGTGCTTTTCACGAAAAGGTTTAAGGTTTTATTAGCTTTAACGCTGGCAGTTTTGCTGGTTGTGACCTTAGCCGGGTGCGGCGGCCAGGGCGGCGGTAAAGTGCAGCGGTTGTCCATTGCCACCGGCAGTACCGGGGGAACTTACTATCCTTATGGCGGCGCCATGGCGGGAATAATTAACAAGCACGTTCAGGGTGTTGAGGCTACGGCCGAAGTTACCGGTGCCTCCGTGGAAAACGCCCGCCTGCTGGACAGCAACGAGGCACAAATTGCACTGATGATGAACGACGTTGTTTACCATGCCATCAAGGGAGAGCAGGCTTTTAACAAGCCCATGGAGTTGCGTACCCTGTTTGCCATGTACCCCCACTTTTTCCACGTGGTGACGTTGAAAGACAGCAAAGTTAATTCCATGGCCGACTTGAAGGGCAAAAAAGTTTCCGTAGGAGCGCCGGGTAGCGGCACCGAGACCATGGCCAACCAGGTGTTAAACGCCCTCGGCCTGAGTTACGACCAGTTCCAGGTATTCCGTTTGTCCTTTACCGAAAATACTGAAGCCTTGCGGGATAAGGTAATTGACGTGGGTATATGGTCGGTCGGCCCTCCGACGTCCTCCATCATGGATCTCGCCACCACGCACCAGATCAAGCTTTTGAGCTTCAGCAAGGAAGAGATGGCCAGGGTCCACGAGAAGTACCCCTATTACGGTGAGATGAAGCTGGAGGCCGGGACCTACAAAGGCGTCGACGAGGAAATAACGGCCCCGTCGGTATGGAACAGCGTGATGGTACACAAGAACATGTCCGAAGACCTGGCCTACAAGATTGTCAAAGCTATTTTTGAAAACAAAGAAGAAATCGTCCAGGTGTACTCCGGTGCCAAGTACACCACTCCCGAAAATTCCATCCAAAACGCTGTGGCGCCCCTGCACCCCGGTGCGGTGAAATACTTTAAGGAAATTGGGTTGGAAGTTCCCCAGCACCTTATTCCCCCGGAGATGAAGTAGTTTGATCAAAATCGGTAAATGTAAGGTTTGGGTGCCCGTGCCGGGCTTCTTCCTGATTTTTGTGTTGCTGGTGCCGGTGTTGGTTCTGCTGGGTTATCATATGGCTTCGCGACCACATATGCTGCTGGTGCGTGAGGTTAATTCAGGCCGTGAGTTACGGGTGGGCTACCTCAACCAGGGGGAGAAGTTTGAGATTCGTTACATACACTCCGTCGACCGCCTGCCCGTGTACGAAGAGTTTCAATTAATCAATGGCGAACTGGTTCTCACCGGCACCAGGTTCCTTTCTTTCGGAGCGGGGTTGGGGTACACTGGCGAGGGACTTCTGCGCGGCGAAGGCAAGTGGAACATTATCGAGGGCATGTACCGGCGAGTGGGTTCCCTGCCGTTGAGAGTAGGTACCATTGCCGACCACACCTTGCTTTACCGCGGGCGGGAAATTCACCTGAGCGACCACTTTGATGGGCAGGCGCTGGTGCGTATCGAAGTAAAATAGTTTTATTTGGAAAGGAGGAGCGCACTATGAGTGATCCCGCATTGAGCCCCAGCGGGGCAAGAAGGAAAAGGGATTTTCTAACTCCCCTTGCCATCACGGCCGTATCCCTGATCCTGACCTTCTTTCACCTTTATACTGCAGGTGTATCCATGCTTACGGCCTGGATACAAAGAGACATCCACCTGGTTTTGATCCTTATTATAGTGTTCCTGGCACTACCGGCACGCAGGGGCGGTGAACGGAACCGGGCCACCATTCTGGACTGGGTTCTTATTGCTTTAGCCCTGGCGTCGGGATCTTATATCGTGGTAAATTACCAGGATATCGTGCAGCGGTTGGGTGCGCCCAACACCTCCGACATTGTTTTTGGTATCATTATGATCGGATTGATTCTGGAAGCCACCCGCCGGGCCACCGGGTGGGTGCTGGTGATCATTGCCGGCACGTTTTTGCTTTATAACTTTATCGGGCCCTATATCCCGGGATTGCTGGGCCATAAGGGCTACTCTGTAAGCCGTGTTGTCTCCCAGATGTATTTGACCACCGAGGGGATATTTGGCGTGCCCCTGGGGGTTTCGGCCAGTTATATTTTCCTGTTTATTTTCCTGACCTCCATGCTGGAAAAACTGGGCATGGGCGATTTCCTGCTCAAACTGGCCATGGCCCTGATGGGCCGCTTTGCCGGGGGACCGGCCAAAACGGCCGTGCTGGCCAGCGGGTTCATGGGTTCCATTTCGGGCAGCGCGGTGGCCAACGTGGTGGGTACCGGTACCTTTACCATACCCCTCATGAAGCGCAACGGCTATCAGCCGCACTTTGCCGGGGCGGTGGAAGCCTGTGCCTCCTCCGGCGGGCAGCTCATGCCGCCCATTATGGGTGCGGCGGCCTTCATCATCGCGGAATTCCTGGGTATTCCTTACATCAACGTGGTGGTGGCGGCGATCATCCCGGCGCTTTTGTATTACCTGTGCGTTCTCTTTGGCGTTCACTTTGAAGCCTGCCGGCTGGGCTTAACCGGGTTACCCAGGGAGCAGTTGCCCAACGCCTGGAAGGTGTTGAGGGAGGGCGGCCATTTCCTGATTCCCCTGGTCGTCCTGGTCTACTTCCTGGCCGTGCTCCAGTACACACCCATCCGCTCCGGATTTTACGCCATTATCGCCATGTTCATTGTCTCCTTCTTTAATAAGGAAACCCGGATAAACTGGTCGCGCTTTAAAGAAGGAGCCGTGGCGGCTGCGCAAAATACGTGTACCGTGGCCCTGGCCTGTGCCGCGGCGGGCCTGGTGATCGGCAGCATCAATATCACGGGTGCCGGGTTGAAGATCTCCTCGTTCATTGTAGCCCTTTCCGCCGGCACCCTGTGGCTCGCGCTTTTGATGACAGCCGTGGTGGCCCTGATCATGGGCATGGGCCTGCCTACTACCGCCGCATATATCGTGACCGGTACCATGGCCGCGCCGGCGCTGATCAAGCTGGGCGTGCTGCCCCTGGCTGCCCACCTGTTTGTATTCTACTTTGCCATTATTTCCGCTATTACCCCGCCGGTGGCCCTGGCGGCCTATGCCGCGGCGGGTATTGCCAAGGACGATCCCATGAGAATAGGTTTCACGGCCTGTAAAATTGGCCTGGCCGCCTTTATCGTGCCCTTCATGTTTGCCTACGAGCCGACCCTGATCGCAGAAGGCGACTTCTGGCACATTGCCTGGGCCGTGCTGACTGCGGTTATCGGGGTAATGGCCCTGGCCGGGAGTACCATTGGCTTTGTGGTGCGGGCGGCCAGCGTGCCGGAGAGAGCCATGCTGCTGGCCGGTTCCCTGATGACCCTTTATCCGGGTATATACACAGATATCATCGGCTTAATCTTGATTGCTTTGGCCCTCGGTGCCAACATTATCAAGGGGAAAAAGCTGGTCGGGAAAGTTTCGGCCCGGAGCTTTATACCGTGATTGTGCGCACAATCCCGGCAGGTTGCAAATAAACCGGAGGTTAAAGATTAGGTCCCCCGCCAGTGGGGGCCTTAGTTTTTTTTGGCCGCCCTTTTCTTGCGGTTGGGTGCTGGTAAATGTTACAATATACCGTAGCATAATGCCAGGGGTTGTCCCTCGTGCTCCGGTGCTCCTTGCCGGCCTCCCCCCCCGGTCTAAACTTCGGCGTTTTATTTGACGTGACGCTTGTTAAAATAAACAACGAAAAAGTGGAGGGACCTATTTATTGCGTCTGACCAGGCGTCTTGCGGCCATTGCCGCCTATGTACCGCCCGGGGTGGTGGTGGCGGATATCGGGACCGATCACGCCCTGTTGCCCATCTATCTGGTGGCGAAGGGTATCTGTCCCAAAGCGGTGGCTACCGAGTTAAATGCCGGGCCTTACCGTAGCGCCCGTACAGCGGTTCACCTGCAGGGCCTGGACGGTAAAATTGATGTACGCCAGGGTGACGGCCTGCGCCCCCTTTTACCCGGGGAAGCTCAGGTAATTGTGCTGGCCGGCCTGGGGGGAAACACCATCCGGGAGATCCTGGCTGCTGCCCCGGAGGTGCTGGCCGCCTCCAGGCGATTGATCCTGCAGCCCATGGCGGATGCGGGGGATCTGCGGTTATGGCTGGCGGAGAATGGCTGGCGGCTGGTTGATGAAACGCTGGTGGAAGATGACGGCCGTCTTTATGTGGTTATGGTGGCCGAGCCAGGTCCGGAAAGAGTAACCGATCCCTTCATACTGGAGATCGGGCCCCGCCTGGTGGAAAAAAAACATCCCCTCCTCCCTGTGTACATACATAAATTAATATCTGAATGCCAGCATATTCTAAAATCCCTGGCCCGGAGTAACAGTCCCAGAACTGAAAATAAGTCCCGGGAAATTGCAGCCAGACTGGTCCGTTTGCAGGAGGTGTTAAAAAAGTGCCAGTAAGTGGTGCAAGCATTGCCAATATTATTGAAGAAATGGCCCCCCTGGAGCTGGCGGAACCATGGGACAACCCCGGCTGGCAGCTGGGTGATCCGGGGGCTCCAGTCCGGCGCATATTGCTCTGCCTGGATGTGAACGAGGCGGTATACCGGGAAGCGCTGGCAAGGGATGTTCAGCTGATTGTGGCTCATCACCCCCTGTTTTTTAAAGAGTTAAAACAAATCCGGACGGACCGGCCCGGTGGGGCACTGGTGGCCGGCCTCATCCGCGCCGGTGTTTCCGTTTATGCCGCCCACACCAATCTGGACCGCTGTCGCGGTGGAGTAAATGACGTCCTGGCCCGGCGCTTGCGGTTGCGGGATATCCAGGTACTGAGTTCCGGAAAGGAACAATACTTGAAACTGGTGGTTTTTGTGCCCCTGGATCACGTGGATGCGGTGCGCTCGGCCATCGGGGCAGCCGGGGCCGGGTGGATTGGGAATTACAGTGATTGCACCTTTGGGGTGGAGGGAACAGGTACGTTCAGGCCCCTGGAAGGGACCAATCCCTATATCGGCCGGCAGGGCCGCCTTGAGCAGGTAAGGGAGGTTCGGCTGGAAACCATCGTCCCCCGGAGGCTTGTGGAGCGGGTGGTGAGGGCTATGCTCGAGGTCCATCCCTACGAGGAGGTGGCCTACGATCTCTATCCCCTGGCCAACCAGGTCACCCCTTCCAGCGGTCTGGGAAGGATAGGGGTCCTGGAAGAAACGTTACCCCTGAGGGATTTTGTTACTTATGTGAAAGAAGTTCTCGAACTGCCTGCGGTACGCTGGGGAGGAGAAAAGGGACGCCCGGTTAAGCGGGTGGCCCTTTGTGGCGGCTCTGGCGGTGATCTCTGGACCAGGGCCCGGGCACTTAATGCAGACGTCTTCGTAACGGGGGATGTGGGCTATCATACTGCCCGGGATATGCTTGCGGCGGGGTTGGCTTTTGTGGATGCCGGTCACTTTGGTACCGAAAGGGTAATCCTGCCGGTCCTGCAGGAATATTTACTCCAGGCCTGCCGGGAAAGGGGTCTGGCTGTAGAGTGCTTGCTTAGCAATGCGGAAGGGGATCCTTATTTCTATCTTAAGTGACTCTTGGCGCGCCGATGGGTTGCTGCCCGGTTGCCCCTTACCGGTGCTACACGTTAGCTCAGGATAATACTGTTCCTTTCTGAACCACGAGCACATTATATTTACGGCCTACTAATGTATGGCCAGAATCCGGTGACCGGATGGTTGCCGGATTTTTTTGTTTTTAAAAGCATCTTCCGGATATGGCTTGTTAATCAAGCCATATCCAGCCTGATGGCAAAAATGGGTGGATTATTGAACTGTTTGCCTTGCAATTATGTGTGTTATAATAGGGGAAACATGGCAACTTATAAACTACGATAAAGTTGTCAGGTATCTTTTAGAAAAACTCTTGGGAGTGGTCTAATGAATAACCAGTTAAAGTTGTGGGAAAGGTGGCAGGTAACTGAAGAGGAATGGAACGACTGGCGCTGGCACCTGAAGCATCGCATTACCACCGTGGATGAGCTGACCCGGTTTATTAAACTTACTGCCGGTGAAATGAGGGACATTACAGCCTGCCTGAAAAAATTTCGCATGGCCATAACGCCCTATTATGCCGGCTTAATGGATCCGGTCGATCGTAAATGCCCTATACGGCTCCAGGCCGTACCGCAACCCGAAGAACTACAAACGGTGCCCGGGGATATGCGCGACCCCCTTCATGAGGAAGTCGATTCACCGGTGCCCGGGCTGACGCACCGTTACCCCGACCGGGTGCTCCTTTTGGTCACCGATTGTTGTTTTATGTACTGCCGGCACTGTACCCGCCGGCGGCTGACCGGCCAGCGGGACCGGGCCTTGCCCAAATCCCACCTGGACAGGGCCATTGCCTATATCCAGAACAATCCGCGCGTTCGAGACGTGGTGATTTCCGGTGGGGACCCTCTCACCTTAACGGATGAGCAACTGGAATACATTCTGCGCAAATTACGGGCCATTCACCACGTGGAAATCATCCGCATTGGTACCCGCGCTCCCGTGGTTCTGCCCCAGCGCATAACTCCGGAACTCTGTGCCATGCTGGAAAAATATCACCCTCTGTGGATTAATACCCATTTCAATCACCCCCGCGAAGTTACCCCCCAGGCAGCCAGTGCCTGTGCCCGCCTGGCCGGTGCCGGTATCCCCCTGGGCAACCAGTCGGTACTTTTACGGGGGGTAAACGACCGGCCGGACGTCATGCTCCAATTGGTGCATAAGTTACTGCAAATCAGGGTGCGTCCCTATTACCTGTACCAGTGCGATCTCTCCGAAGGAATAGGTCATTTCCGCACGCCGGTAAACACCGGGATAGAAATTATTGAAAGTCTGCGCGGTCATACCAGCGGGCTGGCCGTCCCCACCTTTGTCATTGACGCTCCGGGAGGAGGTGGCAAAATACCCCTGGGGCCGAACTACGTCTTATCCCAGGGGCAGGGGAAGATAGTCCTGCGCAACTTTGAAGGAAACATCCACGTCTACACGGAACCTGGCTGGGAGGAAAAGAGATACGCCGGCAAGGGCGCGGGAGTAGCCGGATTATTACAGGGAAAGGCGGTTACCTTCCAGGCAAACAAGGAGAGCAGGGTGGCCCAGGTCAAAGGGGGTACTTGACTTGGGTGACCGGATGATCAGGCATTATGGACCGGATTTTTGGGTGTCGGCCCGTTTGGACCAAACCAGCGAACGGATCTGGGTAATTGATTATCAGGCGGGGAATCCGGCGGCACTGCGCAGCTTTCTTAAGAAGCTGGCTTTAAGGCGGGGTATGGGTAAAATTATCTTTCCGGTCAAATCCGGCGATTTGCTCAAAATCCAGGGCGGCGGGTTTCATGTGGAAGGTATGATCGATGGTTATTTTCAAGGGGGGAATGCCTATTTCCTGGCAGCCTTCCCCCGGGCAGAGCGGAGAG
Source organism: Desulfofundulus thermocisternus DSM 10259 (assembly GCF_000686645.1). Lineage (NCBI taxonomy): Bacteria > Bacillati > Bacillota > Clostridia > Eubacteriales > Peptococcaceae > Desulfofundulus > Desulfofundulus thermocisternus. The sequence goes on along the minus strand of NZ_JMLG01000001.1, from coordinate 155,250 downwards.
ACTCCAGGGTTTTAAACCAGGAACAAAAAGTGCTCCAGGAGATACTGGCCTGCAAAAAGGACTGGCGGGGTAGTTTGCCGCCGGGATTCACCCTGCGCCAGGCGGGAGGGGATGACATATTCCCCATGGCCAGGTTGTTCAAAAAGGTTTTCCGCAGCTACCCCACGCCGGTATATGATCCCTTTTACCTGGCCTGCTCCATGAAAAAGGGAGATCTTTTCATGGTTGTTTATCACGGTGACCGGTTGGCGAGCGTGGCGGCAGCCGAAATTCAATGTGAGCACCGCAGGGCCGAACTGACCAACTGTGCCACCGATCCCGCCTACCGGGGTATGGGTTTGAACAGCCTTTTGCTTTTGCACATCGAAAAACAATGCCTGGAACGCAATATTAACTGTCTTTACAGCCTGGCCCGGGCCTCGTCTTACGGAATGAACCTGGTCCTTCACCGCCTGGGTTATGTCTTCCGGGGCACGCTCATCAACAACTGCCACATTGATGGCGGGTTTGAAAACATGAATATCTGGGTTAGACCGGTGAAATAAGAATTGGATGAAAAAGGGGGACTAAAAGTGGGAAAAAATAAGTGGCTTTCTTTATTGCTGGGTTTTGTCTTTGCGCTGGTCATCCTGGCCGGCTGCAATTCCAGTGGTGGTACGGAACAGGAGCCTACTTTTACCTACGCCATGTCCGGCCAGTACCGTCCATTTAACTACTTCGACGAAAACAACCAGCTCACCGGGTTTGACGTGGAAATTGGCCGGGCCCTGGCCGAAAAGATGGGCATGAAGCCCGTACCCATAGCCACCCCCTGGGAAGGGTTGATCAGCGGCTTAAAAGCGAAAAAGTACGATGCCATTCTTGGTAGTATGACCATCACGCCGGAAAGGCAAAAGCAGGTGGACTTTTCCGATCCCTATTACGTTTCCGGCCCCCAACTTTTTGTTCGTAATGATTCTAATATCAAGAATATTCGTGACATAAAAGACAACACGCCCGTGGGCGTGCTGATCTCCAGTGTTTACGACCAGGAGGCCCGGAAATATACCAAAAACATCAAGAATTACACCAGTGATGTGACCGCCCTGCAGGATCTGGCCCGGGGGAGGGTGGAGGCGGTAATTACCGACCGGTTTGTGGGTACGATTGCCGCCCGCGAGCAAAAGCTGGACATCAGGCCGGTGGGGGATTTGCTTTTTGTTGAAAACGTGGGCATAGCCTTTCGCAAGGGTGATCCGCTTAGGGAAAAGGTAAATCAAGCCCTGGAAGAAATCAAGGCTGACGGGACCTATCTGGCCATCAGCAAAAAATACTTCGGTACCGATATAAGTAAGTAATATTGTATTACCCCGGTGCGCTGCCTGGATAGACATCACTTGCGGGAGGACGCAAAATGGACTTCTTGCATTATCTGGTAACCTCCATACCCTTTTTTATCCGGGCTGCGGCGGTTACGGTGGAACTCACCGCTACCGCCCTGGCTATGGGCATGGTTGTTGGACTGGTGCTTGCTCTCATGAAAATATCCGGGCGGAGATTCTGGCGTTATCTCGCCGACACGTACATTACTGTCATTCGCGGCACTCCCCTCATTGTGCAGCTCTTTGCCATTTATTTTGGCCTGGCTACCATTGTGGACTTTGGCAGCTTCTGGTCGGCGGCTATCGCCCTGGCCGTGCATAACGGGGCTTACATTGCGGAGATTTTTCGTGGCGGTATTCAATCCATTGACCGGGGACAAATGGAGGCTGCCCGTTCCCTGGGCATGAGCTACGGCCTGGCCATGCGCCGCGTTATATTACCCCAGGCCTTTAAGCGGGTCGTACCTCCTTTAGGCAACCAGTTTATTATCGGTTTAAAGGATTCATCGCTGGCCGCCTTCGTAACTATGAAAGAGTTGTTTGGTGTTTCCATGCAATTGGCTTCCACCCACTTTGCGGAGCTACAATTTTATACCATCGCCGGCCTGTATTACCTGGCCCTGGTTGTTCTCTTTACCTTCCTGGTCAACCGCCTGGAACGCCGTTTGAAAGTAGAAAGTTAAGGGGGAAGGGGAAATGAGCCTGGTCAAGGTGCGCAATCTCAATAAGTGGTTTGGTCGCCTGCATGCCCTCAAGGACGTCAACCTGGAGGTGCGGGAGGGGGAGGTGGCGGTGCTGATCGGGGCCAGCGGTTCCGGCAAAAGCACGCTGCTGCGCTGCTTGAATTTCCTGGAACAGCCCGAACAGGGCCAGGTTATATTTGACGGTAAAGTGATCGACCCCCGGCAGGATGACCTCAATCTTTTACGCCGGGAGGTAGGCATGGTCTTCCAGCATTTCAACCTTTTTCCCCATATGAGTGTGCTGGAAAATATTATCGAAGCACCAATTATGGTGAAAAAGGTGCCCAGGGAAAAAGCCATAGAAGAAGCACTGGCCCTCTTACATAAGGTGGGGCTGGCCGATAAGGTAGACGCCTATCCCTGTCAGCTTTCCGGCGGGCAGCAGCAGAGGGTGGCCATTGCCCGTGCCCTGGCCATGCACCCCCGGTTGATGCTTTTTGATGAGCCCACTTCAGCCCTGGACCCGGAGCTGGTGGGGGAAGTGCTGGCGGTAATGAAGCAACTGGCCAGGGAAGGCATGACCATGATCGTGGTCACCCACGAAATGGGTTTTGCCCGGGAGGTGGCAGACCGGGTGATCTTTATGGATGAGGGACGCATTGTGGAAGAAGGGGAGCCGGCCCAGGTTTTCAGCCGGCCACAAAAGAGCCGCACCAGGGATTTCTTGAGCAGGGTTCTCTGGAATTTCACTTAAATTCCCCACCACATTCATAGAAAAACTCCCTTTGCAGGCCAATTTGCGAAAGGGGGTTTTTCTTTGTTTTTTAATTAAACATTTTAAAAATCCCCGACCAGTCATATTTTTCCTGCCAAAAAAATACTTTTATTACAAACTTGTCCCGGGAGTGATCCGTCGTGGAGACATTTCTCAATAAAATGGTGTTAATTTATTTTACGGCCCTGGGCATCCTGCTGGGAGCATCGATGGTAGGTTCCCTGGCTGCCGTTTTGGTTCGGGAACCGCCGGTGATCACCATGCTTAAACTGGCCCGGGATATCAAAATCTGGGCCATTGCCGCCGCCATCGGCGGTACCTTTTCCACTTTTGAAATTTTAGAGAGCGGGCTTTTCCAGGGGGAAGTCCGCGCGGTGATCAAGCAGCTTTTTTATATTGTCAGTGCTTTGGCGGGAACCCAGACTGCTCACTATCTGATCCTGGCCCTGTGCGGAGGTAATAAATGAAAACTCGCTTAGTGGCGGCCATGCTGATAGGTATGCTTTCAGGCGGGGCCCTGGTCAATGCCCTGCTGGGACAGCAGGTGGACCGGCTGACCCTGGCCAACAACGAGCTGCAGGAAAAGCTGGCGGCTACGGAAAAGGAATTGCAGCAGGTTAAAGAAAACCTGGCCGGTCACCATCCTCAAACCATTACTGCTCTGGAAGTAAACGTTACGCTGGTGCAGGAAAAGGAGATACCTGGTCTGGATCAGGCCCGGGCTCGTCTGGTTATAGAAAATCACGTGCGGGAGTGGTTACATCCTTTACTGGGGCAGGAGGTGAGCCGCCTGGATCACCTGTTGATCCCCCGGGTGATTGATCAGCGCCAGGTGGAAGTGGACGGAAGACAATATGTTCTGGAAGTGAAACTGGTGGTGGTGGCCGAACGGACCATTATATACCTGGAAGCGTTGCCCCATAAGAATACCCCTGTTCCCGGCATGTCCCCGCAGTAAAAGGCCTGGCCTTACCCCGCGGGGTATTTATTTTCTTTAATTTATTATTGCTGAGTCTTTTTATATAAGAGTATTGACAGGGTGGAAGCTGTATGATAATCTATAATCACCATATACCCCTACAGGTATAGGTAGCTGAGTCCGGCCGGATTCACTGTTCCTGTTTTTACTTTTTAAACTCCGGGCTGGAAACCCGGTTATTTTACAAATTTAAAGGGGGGTAACAGATGCCCTTGTTATCGCGGCGGGATTTTATCAAGCGCACTCTGGCGGCGGGCCTCGCTTCCGGGCTGGTACTGTTCGGGCTGGAAAAGACAGCAGGGGGTGCCACCATCACCCCCCGGGGAACCTTCTATGATTTAACGAAATGCGACGGCTGCCAGGGATTGAAGGTACCCCGGTGTGTCAGTGCCTGCCGGGAAGAGAATAATTTCAAGTTTCCTCGTCCAGCCGAAGGTATTGAATACTACTGGCCCCAGAAAAAGAAAGAAGACTGGCAGGACAAAAGGGATTTGACCACACGCCTGACGCCCTACAACTGGACTTTTGTGCAGCATGTGCAGGTGAAACAGGATGGTCGTGTGCTGGATGTATTTATCCCCCGGCGGTGCATGCACTGTGACAACCCGCCCTGTGCTAATCTATGTCCTTTCGGTGCTCAGAGCAAAACCCCCGAGGGCTCTGTAATCATCAACCCCAACCTTTGCCTGGGAGGTGCCAAGTGCCGGGACGTTTGCCCCTGGGGAATACCTGCCCGGCAGGCAGGAGTGGGACTGTACATGAAGCTGGCCCCCAGGTACGTGGGAGGGGGAGTAATGTACAAGTGCGACCTGTGCTACCACCGGATTAAAGAAGGGAAAATCCCGGCCTGCGTGGAAGCCTGCCCCAGGGGTGCCATTGTCTTTGGGGATAAGGAAGAAATGCGTGAGCAGGCCAGGAAAAGGGCCCGGGAAATTGGCGGGTACATATACGGAGATAAGGAGAACGGGGGGACGTCCACCTTTTACGTTTCGCCAGTTTCCTTTGCCAAAATTCATGAGCAGTTGATGATGCAAAAAAACAGGCAACCGAACCCGGAAGCCCCGGGATTTCCCGGTATGCCGGAGGGTGTGGGAAACTTCCTTGATTCGGTTAACGGTATTGCCGGCGCCCTGCTGGCAGCTCCGCTGGCGGGAGCCTTTGCGGCCGGTTATGCTGCTTACAGGACCATAAAAGGGGGAGAAGACCATGGTGGATAGGATCCGGGAAAAAGATAAAAAAATTCGCCGGCATAGTGCCTCGGTGCTCTTTGTTCACTGGGCTGTAGCCATTTCAACCATTCTGCTTATCTTTAGCGGAATTGGTCAGATGCCCGTCTACAGGCGTTACATGATTTATAAAATTCCCGGCCTGGGCTGGTCGGCAGATTTTGCGGCAACCCTCTACTTGCATTATGTAGCTGCAGCTGTGTTGATGTTCGCGGTGGCATATCATATTGTGTTTCATGTCCTGCGCAGGGAATATGGTATCCTGCCCAGGAGGGGCGACCTTAAAGAATCATACATGATCATCAGGGCCATGTTTACCGGTGGTAAGGAACCACCCAGCGACAAGTTCCTGGCCGAGCAAAGACTGGCCTATGCTTATATTGGCTTCTGGTTGCTGGTAATCATTATCACCGGCATCGTCAAAGTATTAAAAAATTTGCCGGGCATTTCTCTTCCGGGCAACACCATGATCTGGATGAGCGATATTCATACGCTGGCTACATTTATGTTGATTTTCGGCATTCTGGCCCACCTGGCAGCTTTTCTTTTCAAAGCTAACAGGCCTCTTTTGCGGGGTATGTTTACCGGCAAGGTGGACCTGGAATACGTAAAACACCGGCATCCCCTGTGGTATGATCGCCTGGTTAAAAAGCGGGCCCAATCTCCAGGCTCCCGGGAACGGGCGGCTAATTTACCACAGGACATGACTGTTTAATGCTGGCCAGCAAAGGCGGGAGGTGAAGGGGATGGATGGGAAGACCATGTCCCTGGCGGGGCATCTTGGGGAACTGCGTAGAGTAGTTATTGTCTCAACCATAGCTTTAATAGCCTGTGCGATCATTGCCTTCTTTACCTTTGGCGATCAGCTGCTGGCCTTCTTAACCAGGCCCTTGAAAGAGCTGGGTGTGCCCGTAATTGCCACCCGGGTGGGTGAGGCGTTCATAACCAAAATTAAGGTCAGCCTCCTGGCGGGATTCATCCTTGGGTTTCCGGTTATGGTATGGCAGGTGCTGGGGTTTATCCTGCCCGCCCTCACCAGGGGGGAAAGACGCCTTTTACTGGTCCTCTTTCCCCTCTCGGTAGCCCTTTTTGCGACCGGCATTATATTTGCCTACTTTACGGTTTTTCCCCTCACCGTTCGGTTTTTGCTGGTGCTGGTAACGGAAGGGTTGCAGCCCATGATTACAGTGCGTGATTATCTTTCCTTTGTGCTGGCTTTCTTTATTCCCTTTGGCCTGGTTTTCCAGTTGCCCCTGGTGGCCTTTGTTTTAACCCGGATGGGGCTGGTCACTCCCCGCTGGCTGGTGAAGAAGCGGAAGTACGCTCTGCTGCTCAATTTCATTCTGGCTGCCATCTTAACTCCGGGTTCCGATGTGATTTCCCAGTTGATGATGGCCTTACCCATGGTGCTGCTGTACGAGGCAGGTGTCGTGGTGTCCTACCTGGTCTACCGGTTCTACCGCTCTAAAGTGGGTAATAAAGCACGTATGTTGGAGGTTAGCACCTGATTTTCAATCAGTAAAGGAGGGGTTTATATGTTTGGTATGGGACCGTGGGAGTTGATTTTAATTTTAATTATTGCCCTGGTGATTTTTGGACCGTCCAAACTGCCGGAAGTGGGGCAGGCTTTGGGAAAGGGGTTGAGAGAATTTCGCCGGGCGGCTAACCCGGTCAGGGGGGAGGATAAAGAGGGAGCAGTACCCGGTGAAGCCGTTAAGGAAAATGCGGTTAGGGTTCGGGAAGAATAGGCGGTGAAACCGCCCCGGTGTCCTGGCCGGACGGTTTTATAATACCAAAATGGCTCCGGGCGTTCCGTTGCGGGATATTTTATCGGGGGTGATTGAATGGGTGGCGAAGACTTAAAAAAGCAAATAATTCTTCTGAAGGAAGAAATTGATGAATTAAAGAGACGCTGGCCGGCTCATTCTGTGAAAGCAGAAATGGTAGAGCGGCTTGAAGAACTGGAAGAGAAACTGGAGCGCTTGCGTCTGCTGCAGGAAAGTAAATAACAAGGCATGAAATTTGCATAAATAAAACATTTGAAAAGATAATTCGAATGTGTTATAATCCTCTAAGCGTGATAAATTGCTGTGAGTAAACCGGGTGATCGCGGGCACCTTGCAGGTGCCTGAGGAAAGTCCGAGCTCCACAGGGCAGGGTGCTGGGTAACACCCAGTGGGGGCGACCCCAAGGAAAGTGCCACAGAAATGCAGACCGCCCGGCACTTTAGCCGCTGGGCTGTGTGCCGGGCAAGGGTGGAACGGTGCGGTAAGAGCGCACCAGCGGCCACGGCGACGGGCCGGCTAGGTAAACCCCACCTGGAGCAAGACCGAATAGGGGGACAATGGGGTGGCCCGCTCCGTCCCCGGGTAAAGGTCGCTAGAGGCGTCAGGCAACTGGCGTCCCAGATAGATGATCACCCAAGACAGAACTCGGCTTACAGGTTTGCTCACAGCATAAAAGACCGGACTGTTAAAAATGACAGTCCGGTTTCGTGTTTTTAAATAGGCTGTTATATTTTAAGAAAATTTTTAATGGGAGTCGGATTTTTCGCTGGCCAGTTGCCGGGAAGTTGTATTTGCCCAGGTCCAGCGATTATTGGCATAATAATTCCATGCTGTGGAAGCAAGAATTCCTGCCCCGTTGGCCAGGATGGCTGGTATGCGCAGGTAACAGTGTAAAGCGCTTAAAACAGCCACATTAATAACCATGCCCGCGCCGGAGCAAAGATAAAATTTTATGGCACGGTTTAGCAGGTGATCCTCTTTTTGCTGTGTCCAGGTAAAAAGATCGTTAAGCATAAAATTCCCAAAAATAGCCAGACTGGTGGCCAGGAGAGCAGAAAGTACCACATCCAGGGAAAACAAGCGATTGAAGAGAAGGAAGAAAAGCATATTAACCATTACTCCAGCAGTTCCCACCAGGCAAAATTTCCAGAAACGCAAATCTTCCGGGCTGCTTAATACCAGGCGCACCAGGTGGCGCAGGTAATTAACCTGTTCAGTTATATTCATTTTGGAGTGGTTACCCCGGCGACGTTCGAAAACATAAGGTATTTCGGCCGTCCGGTGATAACGCCCCCGTACCAGTATTTCCATAAGTATTTTCCACCCCAGAGGGGAGAGGGTGACACCATCAATAACTTTTCTTTTCAACATAAAAAATCCGCTCACGGGATCCTTTACCGGTCGCACTTTTTTTAAGGCCAACCGTCCAATTAAACGGGCCGTCAGGGATATCAGTTTTCTTAAAGGGGTTAGACCGCCGTCATCTCCTCCGGGTACAAAGCGGGAGGCTATGACCAGATCATTCCCCTCCTTGATGCTCTTCAGCATGTGGGGAAGGATTTCCGGTGGGTGCTGAAGATCTGCGTCCATAACTGCCAGTATATTCCCCCTGGCTGCTTTGAACCCCTCTACCACGGCGGTGGCCAGGCCCCGCTGGTTATGCCGGTGGATGAATCTGATTTGTGGATTTTTATGGCTCAGTTCTTCCAGAACCCTGGTGGTTCCATCGCTACTATCATCGACGAACAGGATTTCAAAGGCTTGTCCCTGCAGGGAGCTGCAAATACGTTCGGTTAGAGGTATGATATTTTGCTCTTCGTTACAGGTTGGAATGATTATCGTAAGCAAGGGTAATACCTCCCTACTCAAGCAATCCAGTGCCCGCGGGTAAACAGCAGGTAAAGGAGAAAAAACAGGGATGAATTCAGGGCAAGAATAAAATTATGTCCAGCTTCTCCTTTAACCAGCCGGGCCAGCGTCAGGTAGAACGGAAACAGCACCATTACGAAGCGGGGCATGCTCATTAAAGGGGCGTGGGATGCCGGAGAGAAAAGGGGTAACCAGAGACCGGCCAGGGTAAACAATGTATAGGAAGTGCGTTCCTTTCCCAGGGACAGGAAGAACATGACCAGCCCCGCCAGGGTAAAGGAAAGGTCCAGTAACTGGCGGCTGAAGTGCTTATTTTCCCATAACAATATCACTGCCCGTTCAAAACTTGTCCAGGGCCAGGCAAAGGTGCGATACCAGAATTGCTGGGCTTCAATAAAAGCCAGGGGGTTACCCATTTCTATTTGCAGGAAAATCATATAAAACGCCAGGCCTGCGGGAATTAAGGCCAGGAAAAGAATGTCCTTGCTTATTTTCCCTTTCGTGGCCTGAAAGTATTCCCACAGGGCGGGAAAGAGTAAAAAAACACCCAGGTTTCGCGTGGATGCAGCCAGCATACCGCAGAGTCCGGCCTGAAGCCATCGTTTCTGGCGCAGGAAATAAAAGGTAAGGAGTACCAGGAGGAGAAAAAGGGATTCAGTATAAATGGCGGATAAATAAAAGGCAGTGGGGAAAAGGGCCAGGTACCATGTAGCCCTCCGGGAAGTGGACAGGTCGTGGTCCATCCTGGCCAGCCGGTGGAAAATAAAAAGTATGCCCATTAAAGAAAGGTTGGAGATGAGGATACCGGCTGCTGCCGGGTTCATCCCCAGACGGATAAGCAGGTATATGAGCAGGGGGTAGAAGGGGAAAAAAGCGGCGGATTTTTCGTTATAACCTTCCTGGGCGATCCTCAGGTACCAGCCGGCATCCCAGCGGTTAAGGCCCTGACCCACAATGGCAAAAAACTCTTTTGGGTGGTAATGGCCGGGGAAAAAAATTTCCGCAGCGTATCCGGCCAGTATTATTAACAGCTGGTGGGTCAGGTAAATTGTAATCGGTTCCAGATATAACCAGGAAAACCATTGTTTGATCATAACTATTTTCCGTGGGAGCCTTAATACCCTCCCGGCAAGTCTCTGGTTTTATTCATTTCTGAATTGACGGAGATGGAAGTGGTTATGCTGGATATGCAAAACATGTCGCGTCCCGCACCGGGAGCAGGTAAGGGATTGCCCGTCCGCAAAGCGGATTTCACCTGTATACTGGCCGCAGCAGGTAATTTCTACACTGAGCAGTCGTCCATCCGGGAGGTAATTGACCCGGTAGTCTACCGGGGGTTTCTGGTTCACAGGGAATCACTCCTTAAGGGTATTTTTTCTATTATAGCGAAAAATCTATAACAAGTAAATTTATTCGGTTAACTCAGCCCGGTAAATATTGTATAATGGGCTTAAGGAGCAAAGTACCGGAGAAAGGAAGGTTTTGGGCCTTGGAACAGAAGAAAGGGAGCGGTATTCGGAGTAAACGCCGGCCTCGATTTCGCCCTTCGAAGTTTATTTTACCTGCAGGCCCCTTTAAACTCGATCGTTTCCAGGAAGAGGCCATAGCTGCTTTGCTGGAGGGTTATACCGTTCTGGTAGCTGCTCCCACGGGAACGGGCAAGACCCTGATCGCCGAGAAACTGCTGGAACACGTACTGGCCAGGGGTAAAGGGGCGGTGTATACGTCGCCCATTAAGGCTCTATCCAACCAGAAATTCCGGGATTTCAGGCAGCTTTTCGGTTCAGACAAAGTGGGTTTAATTACGGGAGATCTCTCCATTAACGAGCGGGCGCCGCTGCTGGTGATGACCACGGAAATCTTCCGTAACTGGTGCTTTGCCAATCCAGAAGAACTGGAGCAGACCACGCACGTTATTTTTGACGAAATGCATTACCTGGATGACCCCGAGCGGGGTACGGCCTGGGAGGAAAGCATTATTTTTGCCCCGCCCCATATAAAAATTCTGGGTCTTTCCGCTACTGTACCCAATATTCATGAGATTTCTTCCTGGGTAGCTGAGGTGCGGGGAGAAGAGGTTAAGGTGATAGAAGAGAGGTGCCGGGCTGTCCCCCTGGAAATTTCCTGGATTGCGCCTGGAGGAGATGTGTTGAACGAGGAAGAGGCGCGGGAGGAAATTGCTGAAAGACAGGAAATTCGTCGCTGGCGCCGGCATCGCTGGGATAGGGTGACAGCTGCTGGATGGGAGCAGGATCACTAAAAGGAAAAGACAGGTGGTGTAAATTTGGCGGTTATATTTTCCAGCCCGACCTGTAATGAAGTAATTGAAGCCATACAGGATTATCTCCCGGCCCTGTATTTTGCCTTTAGCCGCGGGCGTACGGAATTGCTGGCCGAAGAACTGGGGCGGGAGTGGGATTTTCTTACTTCCAGGGAGAAGCGGCTTGTCCGTCAGATGATTCAGGAGGCGGAAGAGAACGCGCCGGGCCTTTTTAGCCCCCGGCGCCAGAACCTGCGTCGCTTGCTGCTTCAGGGCATTGGATATCACCATGCCGGCCTGCCGCCACTGCTTAAAGATCTGGTGGAAAGGCTCTATGAATCCCGGCTGGTCTATGTTCTCTTTTGTACGGAAACCTTTGCTGTAGGGGTGAACTTTCCTGCTGCCAGTACGGTTTTTGACTCCTGTCGTAAGTGGGACGGTCAGGAGTTTCGCCCTCTTTTAAACCGGGAGTTTTTTCAGATGGCCGGCCGTGCGGGTAGGCGCGGCTATGATGAGGTGGGGCGTGTTTTCGTTCGTATAGATGAGCGTTTTCCCGACCAGACTGGCTTTTACCAGGAGGATGGGGTGGAACCTGTCCGGGGCAGGCTGGTCATCTCCCCCAATACAGTATTGAGCCTGTTATGCTGGAAAACCGATGCAGAAATTCGGCGCTTACTGGAAAAGAATTTATCTGTCTACCAGAGCACTAAAGAGAGCCGCCAGCTTCGCCAGGAAGTAGAAAAGCTGGAAAATAAAGCCGCAGAGCTATCCCGTTGTTTCTGTCCTGATCGGGGCCAGGAGCGCTGTGAACTTTACCGGGTTAAGCTGCGCAAAGAACTGAATCAGCTTAAGAAAAGCAAGTATCGCCATCGTGCTGATATTAAGATGAGGCGGCAGGAGATTCAAATCCTGCTCCAAAAAGGGCGCAAGAAATGCCATTATAAAGCCTGTCTGGATGCGTCACGGAAAATACGCCGTCTGGAAGAAAGAATTCACCTGCTGCATAAACGTTTGAAACAGTTGAATAAGCATGCCCGGGACTACGTCCGGGATTTTGAAAGCGTATGGGTTCTCCTGGAAAAGCTGGGCTATGTGCGGGGCCGGGAACTTTTACCACGAGGAAAATTCGCCCTTTATATACACGTACAGGAAATACTGGTCACCGAACTGGTTTTTTCCGGTATATTACTGGAATCTCCTCCCGTTGAGGTAGCTGCTATCCTGGCCGGTGTGGATTACCAGCCCGGCCGGGATGAACAGGTGAGCCCACCGCCTTTTTCCCTGGAGAAGGTGGAAAAATTGCGCCGCTTTTTAATCGAAAGCGGCGTGCCGGAACATTTTTGTATCTGGTCACCCCTCCCTGCCGCTCTGGCTGCAGCCTGGTACCAGGGGGCCGGTTTTGAACAGCTTTTGGAAATGACCAATCTCCAGGAAGGGGATATCTTTTCCATCATACGCCGGGAGATCGATCTTCTGCGCCAGATTGAACGGGCGGCCGGGGAAGACCGTGCTCTGGCCGGGCTGGCCAGGGATATACGCCGGCAGCTGGACCGTGATGAGGTGGCCGTGGTGGGGGTGTAAAGAAAAAAGCGGGCTTTTCGCCCGTTATATTTTTGCTATCAAACAGGAGTTGTGAATGAGCTGGCTGTTAAGGAGTTGTGTTCAGAATGACCACCGGTGGCGCTCCAGCAGTAGCTTTTTCTCTCTAGCTTATACCTGGCTTTTACTTGACCTTACTTACGCAGTTCTTCGGGCACTTCCGGTTGGTACCACGTGACCCAACTGGCGGGATAAATACCCGTGGCGGCCATTACCATGGCTAAAGTAGCTACGGCCCCCAAGAGCCAGTGCTTAAGCCGCATTGTTCACACCTCCTTTACCTGATATAAGTATAGAGTGCAGCCGGCCCAGGAGAACGTCCAGCCACTCCATGAAGCGGTAGCCGGCCGGGGTGACGGTAAAGGATTGAAAGGCCAAGCCCAGGGCGCTGGCGGCCACCAAGTCCCCCCGCAGGGGAAGGAACCAGGTAACTGCTATGTAGCAGAGGGCTACCATCAGAGAGATTATTTTCAGCGCCCGCCGGTAGCCCTCGCCGGTGATTGGTTTGGCCGGGGTGTCCGCCGGTGCCCAGATTAAGGCAACTATAACGGCGAAAAGGGCTGCGGCCAGAGCTATACCCTGGGCGGGAATGTCCGTTTCCGAGAGCCAGCGGGCCAGAAAGCCCAGGCACGTAAAGGTGACCAACGAACCTACGAGGCAGCGATAGTAGGCGGTGCAGTGGGCACCTCCGGCCGCCAGGCGGAAAACCACACTGGCCAGCAGGACCGCCATCACCTGGGGGAAAATGCCCAAAAGCAGCGGTATCGTCACAAAGCATACCACTTTCACCACTGTGCCCAGGAGCAGCTCCAGGCCGTAGGCCATCACCGCCGCCCGCTCCTCCTGCTGCAGTTCTTCGCCCAGCCAGGAGGCGATTCTCTGGGCCAGGTTGTGGATCATCACTCTCCACCTGCCTTGGGTAGGGTTACCGTAAAGATGGTGGGCGGGGAGGAGACCTTTATCTTCCCGCCGTGCTGCTGCACAATCTCCCGCACAATGGCCAGCCCCAGGCCCCGGTTTTCCCCCTTGGTGGAGAATCCCGGTTCAAAGATCTTTTCCATCAGGTCCTCCCTGATGCCGGGGCCGGAATTGCCCACCGAGAGGATGTAGTTTTGCTCGTCTTCTCTTATTTCCAGCCTGACGAAACGGTCTTTTGTCGCTAAAAACATTACCGCATCCATGGCGTTGTCCAGCAGGTTGCCCAGTATGCGGTTCAGGTTGTGGGGGCGTACGGCCAGTTTGGCCAGGTCGGATTCAATGACCAGGCCGAAGCTTATGTTGCGGCCGGCCGCCAGGGCCGCCTTTTGCTGGACCAGGGCGGCCACTTCGGGTGATTTCAGCTTCAGGGTCTGGGTGAGGATGCGGATGTCCCCCGTCACCTCGGCCAGGTACTCCCGGGCGCTTTCCAGCTTACCCATCTGCAGCATGCCGTACACGGCCTGCAGGTGGCTGATGAAGTCGTGGCGCTGGGCCCGGATGTTCCGGATCATTTCCTCCAGGTTCTGAATGTGTTTGGCCTGCTGGCGTATTAAATTGTCCTGTTCTTCTAAAACTAGTGACTTTCGTAATAAAATAAATCCCAAGACAGTATTGCCAAAAATTACCATGTCAACTATTACTATCCAACCCAGTGGAATAGAAGTATTGAAATAAACCAGGTACTGAGTAAAAAGACAAATAAGCAATGCCTGACCCAAACTAAAAACTGCCATTAAATAGTTTGGAAATGATAGTGTACTCATCGCTTAATCAGACTCCCGGTCTCTTGTTCGGTTAGAAAAGTAAAATCTTGGTGACCTTAATGTAAACTTTTTTCTTATACACCAAAACGTTATTAGAGCCAGCACAATTAGTTCCGGGATGGCTAATAAAATTCGAAGGGTTTTAGATTCCCAAATTTCAGTGATTGTTTTGCCCATAAGAAACAACAATAAAGGACATAGAAGCATTTCCACTGTTGCCAGGATAACAATCCCTATCATTGCCACACAGATGGCAATAGGAATAGAGGTTTTAAAAAAGATATGCACAAGAACAGCAATTGCAATTATCCCGATTAAAGTATGTACCCCATAGGGTATGGGTAGTTCACGTACAAAATATGAACATAATGAAGAAATTACCGCTGCCGGAATAATCCGCTGCCATTTAATTTCAACGCCCATGAGGGTTAACCCCAGGGCCAGGATGAGGATGCTTTCGGGGATAGACTGAAAAATTAGGGCTATTAAAGGCATTTTGTCCATGGTTGTCTCTCCACTTAAGTATAAGTGTGCAATCAAGAACTACACCACCCATCATGCTTCACGCCCCGGCACAGTCTTCCCCATATAGTGCCATTTAAAGTTATTCTTTGGCATATATTTCTGTAGAATCTAAAAATCTCCTTCATTTCCACAAAAATTTTTTAATTTTCTACACAAAATAATTTCCCTTGAAAGTCTTATTTAAGGGAAGACCTGCCGGTTTTTATTAAGGGGAGGAAGAAGACAGGTTGAGCCGGTAATCCCCGGCCCGTTGCCTGTAAATAAGGGCCAGTTTTTCGAGCTTTTCCATTTCCTGTGCCGAGATCTGCCGTATCACCCGGGCTGGTGAACCCAGAGCCAGGCATCCGGGGGGTATTTCCTGGCCTTCTACCACCAGTGCGCCTGCGCCTACCACTGATCCTTTGCCAATCCGGGCTCCGTTGAGAATAATAGCTCCCATACCAATGAGTGAACCATCTTCAATGGTACATCCGTGGAGAATGGCCCCGTGGCCAACCGTAACCCGGTTTCCAATTTTCAAAGGATAGCCCGGATCCTCATGCAACTGGCATCCATCCTGAATGTTTGTCTCTTCGCCAATTGTTACCCTGTCCGCATCTCCCCGGATTACCGTATTAAACCATACGCTGCTGTTGCGGCCTATTTCCACGCGGCCAATAATTCTGGCTCCCGGAGCGATAAATACATCTTCCGCCAGCTGAGGTTTAAAGCCCTTGAATTCGTAAATGCCCATGATTCGTCCCTCCTTAAATTGACCGTAGAAATTATCCCGTTGGTAAAAGAATTACCGCTAACCTGTATTCAAAAAGCAGGCAATATAATTATACCTCACAAGTACCAATTATGGTTATGTTATGAAGGTGCATACAGTATATAAGAAAAAATTGCCCCCATTTCCGGGGGCTTTGCTGGGGAAAGGAGAGGCGGTTTTGTGAATACTTTCACATAACAGTATACAAAAAACTTCCACCTCCGTCAATAAAAAATTTTTAATCCACCAGGGAATTCTGGTAGGTAAGATCCTCAAAAGCTTTAACATGAACCTTGCTTACCCTCTTACCAAACCGTACCATTAACATGTTTGCGGGATGTTCCAGAATTTCCGGATCATCGGTTCCCCGTCTTTTAAAACCTGCACTTCCAAAGAGCCGGGTCAGCATGCGCTGGTAGCCAAAGGTGTCAAGGCCACTTCCCTCCAGATCCCAGTGCCAGAAAAATTCAGTGGTTATAACCACATAATCCTCCAGCATTTCATTTTTGAAAGCCTGCTGCAGCAATTCTTTTGCTATCCCCATTCTCTGCCAGCTCCGGCTGACTTCTATGGCTCCCAGCTCCAGCAGGCGGGGATGCCTGCTCCAGCGGGTATATTCGCTGGGTTTGTGAAAGAGCACATACCCAATAATTTCCTGGGCATGCCGGGCAATGTATACCAGACCTTCCGGGGAGCTGGCAGCAATCATTAGAGCCTCTTTTTGCCGTGCGGGGTTGCGGAAATTACGCAGCCGGTCATTCATGTTAAGGGTGGCCAGGTATTCTTTGCTGACCGGTCCTTCAATAAAAACCATGCCCCGTGGTGTGATTAATTGTTTTGTTTCGGTTATTTTGTCACTGGCTGTTAACATGGTTACCCACCGATCTTTCATTTAAAATTCTCTTTAATTTGCCTCAACCTTTACCGGCCAGGCGAGGTTCCTCCGGTTATAAAAATATTCTGATAAAATCACCCAAAATCCTGCTGCCGGAAAAAGTTTTTCCGGCTTTTTTAAGGTGACAGGCTTCCTGTAAATTGAATCCTGTTAATTGATAATACCATATTTCTGCGCCCGGTATAAGAGGGCCGAGCGGGTAATGCCCAGCAACTGGGCGGCACGGGTTTGATTACCCCCGCTTTTCTGAAGTGCTTTAATGATCAGTTCTTTTTCCACCTGTTCCAAAGATATGCCCTCATCGGGGAAGTTGATTACCAGTTCCTTTTCAGCCGGGGAGGTATGGAGCAGTTCCTTGGGCAGGTGTTCGGGTAATATTTCATTGCCCTGGCAAATAATAGCCGCCCGCTCAATAACGTTCTGCAGTTCTCGAATATTCCCCGGCCAGTGGTAGCTACATAAAAGTTTCATTGCTGCCGGGGAGATTTTATTAACCAGGTATTTGGGTCGTAATTTTTCAAGAAAATGGTTGGCCAGAAGAGGGATATCTTCCTTTCTCTCTC
Source organism: Desulfofundulus thermocisternus DSM 10259 (assembly GCF_000686645.1). Taxonomy (NCBI): domain Bacteria; kingdom Bacillati; phylum Bacillota; class Clostridia; order Eubacteriales; family Peptococcaceae; genus Desulfofundulus; species Desulfofundulus thermocisternus. The sequence goes on along the minus strand of NZ_JMLG01000001.1, from coordinate 138,235 downwards.
TTAAGGGTGGCAGGTGGATCTGGAAAACATTGAGGCGATAATATAAATCTTCCCGGAAAATGCCCTTTTCTATAGCTTCGGTCAAGTTTCTGTTAGTCGCAGCAATTACCCGGACATCCACATGAATTGTTTCCGTACCCCCCACCCGCTCGAAGGACATTTCCTGAAGTACCCTCAATAGCTTGGCCTGCATGGAGAGGGGCATTTCGGTAATTTCGTCCAGGAAAATGGTGCCCCGATCAGCCAGTTCAAATCGGCCCAGCTTGCGGGCAGTGGCTCCGGTGAATGCCCCCTTTTCATGGCCAAAAAGTTCACTTTCCAGCAGGTTTTCGGGCAGGGCTGCGCAGTTAACGGCAATAAAGGGTCCATCCCGGCGGGGGCTATTCTGGTGAATGGCTACTGCGGCCACTTCTTTACCGGTACCGCTTTCTCCGGTGATCAATACAGTGGCATCGCTTATGGCCACCCGCTCAATTAATTTTTTGACTTCTTGAATGGCCGGGCTGTTTCCCACCAGCTTGCCATATTTTTTGGTCAATTCGGAGCGCAGGAAATTAACTTCCGTGGTCAGCTGGGTAATCACCAGGTTCTGTTTGATGACCATTTTTAACTCGTCCAAATCAAAAGGCTTGGTGAGGTAATCGGCCGCCCCTATTTTCATAGCTTCTATAGCCGTTTCTATGGTGCCGTGGGCAGTGAGGATGACCACCGGAATTTTGGGCTGTATTTCCCTGGCCTTGCGGAGCACATCCATACCATCCATTTCAGGCATTTTCAGGTCAAGAATTACCAGAGAAGGTTGTTTCTCGCGGATGAGTTCCAGCCCTTTTAAGGGGGAAGTGGTGGATAGGGCATGATATCCCTCCTGTTGCATGGCCCTTTCCAGGGCCCAGCAGAGGTGCTGTTCGTCATCAATGATTAGAATTGTTGGTACCATGGTTGGCTTGCCCTCCCGTCAGTTCCGTAATGGGTAAACATATGGTGAAGGTGGCTCCCTTTTCCGTGGAGGTCACATCAATGGTCCCGCCATGGCTGGTAATAATCTGGTGGCTGATGGACAGGCCCAGACCCGTTCCATCTTTCCGGGTGGTGTAAAAAGGGTCGAAGATCCGTGAAATATCCTCGCTGGCGATTCCCGGTCCGGTATCAGTGAACTGGATCCATACCCGGTTGTTGCAGGTACCCGTTTTAATGGTAAGGCTGCCGCCACCGGGCATGGCCTGAATGGCATTCAGGATTAAATTGACGAATACCTGCTTGATACGTTCACTGTCCACTTCGATAAGCGGAATATCGGGGTCTTTTACCACGTTGAGCCGTACCCCGTGCTGTCTCAGCATGGGGGTAGTAAAAGTGAGCACTTTGTCCAGCAGGGAATTTATCGACACCGGGTGAACAAAGTTTTTGGCTGGCCGGCCAAAATCCAGTAATTCCTGAATAATCCTGTTCTGTTTGTCAACCTGTTCTTTAATGATGGAAGTATATTGCTTTATATCAGGGATAGTTTTAAATTCCTGTTCCATTACCTGGATGATGGTTTTTACCACAGAGATGGGATTGCGCAGTTCATGGGCGATGCCGGTTACCAGGCGGCCAAGGGCGGCCAGGCGTTCGTTTCTATGCAGTTGCTCCTCCAGCTTTTCTTTTTCAGCAATGGTGCGGGCCATACGATTTATGGCCCGGGCAATTTGACCGGCTTCCCCGGGTAAATCCGGAAGCAGGTGGTTTAAATCTTTTTCCAGGTAGCTTAAACCTTCTTTGATCTGGTTAACAGATTTTACTAGATTATGAACCAGGAAGAGAACTCCGCCGGTGCAGGCAAAGAAAACAAACAGGGTTACGTAGCGGGAAATTAGCCGGAAGTAGCGGCTCTGGGCAAAAATGGGATGAAGGCGTTCATCAACCCATGCCACCGCAGCCAGCTTCCCATCAATGATTACGGGTGTCAGGTATTCAAAAGTTTCATCGTTCAAGCTGGTGGTGAGGCGGGCCAGGGGACGCTTGCTGGCCACTACAGCCATTAAACCGGAATCAGCCTCAGTTAGAATGCGCCTTTCCCTTTCCCGGCTTTCCTGAGGAGAAAGCTGGCGGTATTCGTGCAGGAAGCCCTGCACAAAAATCTGCTTTTGTTCAGGAAGATAAAGGCCGAACCTTACACCGGGATGGTTTGGGACCAGGGGTTTGGTAACTTCTTCGAAGCTGGAATGCAGATATCTGACCTGTATTTCGGGTTCCAGGTTGTGAAAATTTTTACCCTCCAGCTTTTTTTGTAAAGCTTGCTCCAGGCCGGGGACAACTTGCTTGTGCAATAGAGAACCCAGTCGTTCTTCCAGGGAGCTGATCATTGCCTCTTCGCTTCTGGTAGCAAAAATAAGGTCATAAAGAAGCAATAGAACTGGAATCAGCAATAGTACCACAGTTATGGCCATGATTTGAAAACGCAGGCTGCGCCAGTTTACCTTGAACATACTCCACCCCTTTCATCCGGCCAGGGTGATGGATAACAGACACCTGTTGTATGAAAACAGACAGAGCTATGTTTTTGTAATCACCTTCACATATTCTTTATTACTTAACTGTTTTATTTATTTTTAAGGACTGTATGTTTTTAAACATACCCGTCTGGCCGAAAAGCAAAACTCCCACATTTTTCGGGGCCTGTAGCTGGTATGTAAAATGCATTATGAATTTATAACTTTTTTCACAAACCCCTGTCTGTATTATATCATGCACGGGCCCTTTTAGGAACATCTAAGGAACATCGCTGGAGGCCATTTGCTGAAGAACTTTTAACCACCTATGTGCATGGGGTTACAAGCACATACTTTTGCGGTACTGGTCGGGTGAGGTGAGGAAGGGTTATGGCAGAGAGGGATATCGTACAACTTTTTAACCGGTATAAAGAAGAGTTTCTGAAAAAAATTTCCCAGCAGGACGGGGGAGATGGAGAAGAAAGGACCAGGGTACTGCAAGAATTTAAGAAGTTTTTGGACCGGTTTGAGTACTGGCTTCAAAGTGAAGATAGTGCAGGTATAGAAGAAGATACTTCCATCCCCGGGGAAAAATCTTTTGATCAATTTTTAGATGAGGTGCTGGCCGAAACCAAGCGGATCCTGGCTGAACAGAATATCGATGTTACTTATACTTTACCCGGTCAAAACCTGGGCATCAGCGAATCGTGGAAGTGTGTAAAGGTTTTTGGTAATAACAATATTTACTATCGCATAGGCCGGACCCGCCCGCGTAAGGGACCATACCGGGGTCAGGAGTTGCTGGTTATTGATCTGGTAATGGATGGCTATAAAAAGCAGGTTTTTCTCCCACTTTTAAAACTGAAGTCGGAAATAGAAAAGCGTATAGGGGCTATGCTGGAAAGAGAACTGCCCAAGGTTGAGGCGACAGGTAAATACCGCCTGAAAGTAATCCTGCCATTTGAGGTGGTCCACAAAGGAGATACCTGGCTGGCAGCTCGCAAGTTTGCCGATTTCGTTGCTGTAACCAAACCGCTAATTAACAGTTTGGGTATACACTAACCAGCATTAATAATCCGGGGCTTGAAGATGGCATAGAAGAAGGGGGTGAAACCCTCTGGCAAATATTATCAATAAGAACGGGCAGTTCTGGTAAACTACCCGGATATGAACGAGATTTAAGGCCACACAGATTTTAAGATTCTGGAGGGATAGGAATGTTTGACTGGTTGGCTGCCATTGCAGGTGGAGGCCTGGCGGCTAAGGCAACTGCAGCAGTTACCACCACTGGAGTAGCGGTAAGCAATGCTGCCGGAAATACAGCTATACCCTGGTGGGTGTGGCCGTTACTCCTGTTTGTTACTACTTTTGTCCTGGGTATTGTGGCAGTACTTGGAGGCGTGGGCGGCGGTGTCTTATTTGTACCTATCGTAGGTAGCTTTTTCCCCTTCAATCTGGACTTTGTGCGTGGGGCCGGGTTGCTGGTAGCTCTTGCCGGAGCCCTGGCGGCGGGACCGGGGCTGTTAAAGCTCAACCTGGCCAATCTAAGGCTTGCCCTGCCGGTGGCCCTGATCGCCTCCACTTTCAGTGTGGTGGGAGCCTTTATTGGCCTGGCTTTGCCCAATAACGTGGTTCAGGCTGCCCTGGGCCTGACGATTGTACTTATTGCCATTTTATTCGTTATTTCGAAAAATACCGAGTTTCCCCAGGTGGGGAATAGCGATAGATTGGCCCGGTTTTTGAACCTGGGCGGTACTTATTACGAGCACTCTTCCGGAAAAACGGTGAACTGGTCGGTATGGCGAACACCGCAGGGTTTACTCCTGTTTATTGCCATAGGTATTATGGCCGGTATGTTTGGTCTTGGTGCCGGATGGGCAAATGTTCCGGTGCTGAACCTGCTCATGGGTGCACCCCTGAAAGTAGCTGTAGGTACCAGTAAATTTCTCCTTTCCATTACTGATACTTCAGCGGCCTGGGTTTATTTGAACCAGGGAGCTGTATTACCCATTATAGCTGTACCCTCTGTTGTGGGTATTATGCTGGGTTCCTTTGTGGGGGTAAGGCTGCTGGCTAAAGCCAAGCCTAAAGCCGTGAAATATCTGGTAATTATACTGCTCCTGGCTTCCGGCCTGAGATCTTTACTTAAGGGCCTGGGAATCTGGAACTAGTCTTAAAAAACGGTACCTAAAAATTGAAGGAGGAGGGAGAAAAATGGCCAAACCGCAGGCAGAAATGCTGAAGAGTCCCGCTCCGAAAGAAGCAGTGGTAAAAGCACCTGCCGTGCCCAAGGTGGAAGTAGCACCGGAACAACTTGTTTATGCCAACGTACTTCTTTATGGCTCCTGGTTGGGTATTGCTCTTTTGCTCTTGACCAATGTTATTTATCTAACTGGCCTGGTCAGGCCGTATATTGAGCCGTCAATGCTTCCACAGTACTGGGGAATGAAGGCCAGTGAATTTGTCCAGGTAGCGCATATACCCACCGGATGGGGCTGGATAAGCATGCTCGGTTACAGCGATTTCCTGAATTTTATAGGTATGGCGCTTCTGGGTGCACTGACTATTATCGGGTACTTGATCCTGTTGCCGGCCTACTTATCTAAAAAGGATATGCCCTATACTTTTATAGTTCTCACCGAGATAGTGGTGCTGGTACTGGCGGCTTCAGGTATTCTTGCAGTGGGCGGGCACTGATAAAGAGCGGGAGAGCAGGTTTATGAATGCGGCCCTGGTGCCAGGTGTTCCAAGATCCGGGCAAGAGGGTCGTTTTCTTCTGGCCGATATGTAATTGATATCACAAGATTAAAGAATGAAATATTTCACAAAGCCATATATGCAGAGAACGGTGGGTATGCTCAGGGTGAGTACGGGCAGGAGAATTTGCCATTGATTAACCCGGACATCCTTTTCCGCCCGCAAAGCCCGGGAAACTTCAATTGCCGCAAATGGGTGGCTCAGTTTTTTTTCCCAGTTGCCCGGAGGTAAAAATACCGGGGGTACCACCGGATAACTGGAAGATGGAAATAAATAGATGAGATTTTTCCTCTGGTGGAAAGCAGGCTGTTTTTTCCGTTGCTGGCTGCTGTTAAAAATGACCCGTGACATACCTTCGCCTCCTCTTTTTGCAGGATATAATTTATTTAACATTATTAAAAATTTTTCTGAAAAGTATGGTTTAAAAACAGGTTGATCATGGTAACCAGGGCCGGTCCCAGCATCAGCATGATGGTGTAAGCTGGTGTCAATCCGGATGCCAGGCTGCCCAGCAGTATTATGGCGGAACTAAATCCCCAGCAGGCAAAAGTAATATTATTTTCCGGGTTTTGCTGTAATTTCCAATGGTGATGCCGGAATTGGATGTAGCCGACCAGGTAACCGCAGCAAAGACAGGTGATGGTAGCTCCTGACCCTGGAAAGGTGAACAAATCAGGAAGATAAATAAGCAGGGCAAAAGCACCGGTCAAGTACAGGATAAAAGATGCGGTGGCGTGGGCCCGGCGGCGGGGCAAACCGGTTATGTACATCAAAAGTGGTTCCAGAAAGGCGCGGGTGTTTAAACCAAGCAATCCTGTACCAAGACCGAGAAGCACACTTACCAGTCCCGTTCTACCTATGGTAAGATATCTGGGAAAGGCAAAACCGGGTACTGCAAGGGGATTTTTCTTAAGTAATGGGACTGACGGGAGGGTTTGGGATGCGTCCTTGGGAAGTGAATGGTGGTAGTACCACCAGTAACGTCCGCCCGCTATTAGTGCAGCGGTAAGGAGAATAATACTGTAGATAAAAAGGATAAACCCTTTACCCTGAAGCATTGTATCCAACCAGAGAAGAAGCTGTTTTCCCGTTAATATAAATGGAATGGTTACAGCGGATATGGTTATACCTGTTCGCTTAAGGGCCTGGCGGGTAATATCGGGCTGGTATATTAACTTGAGTTTTCCGGCTGCGTTGAGGAGAATACCGATGGCTACAGCTGCGGGTAAGGGGAAACCAATTATTATTAAGAGGGGAACGGTTAATAGCCGGTAGGCCGGTCCGCCGGCGCGCAATAAATATCCTCCGGCAATGCCGGTCAGGAAACAAAGAGCTGGATTCATGGAAAACCCTCCCCGGTTTCCTGGAAGCAGAAAAGTCACCGGGTTGTGTGCATGTGATAACTAGCACATATTTTTACGCTATAATACCATAAGTTAATTATTATTGCAACGGCTGGACAGGTGGAAAGCCCCATTTTTTATCGATAATTTTATTGGGCAGGAGTTTTAATGCAAAAACTAGCGTGACAAGAGCAAGAACGGGCCGGGTCCGGGCAACCGGGCAGGCTAAATGTGACATAAAGCACTATGCGCTGAAAAGCTGCCACCCCATCCCTTTTCCGGGTGGTTTTAAAATTTAAGAATTTACAATTTGCTTTGAACCGGGAATGAAGGAGTTAAACTTCTTGTATAGAACTTTTATTATTTAAATATTCCGGTAGGGATGCTTTGTTTGTTTCAAGGAGGGATTACAAACATGTATTCATTATTACCCCCTTGCAGTGCCAGCTGTCCGGTCCATACTGATGTACCGGGTTATCTGGCGGCCATTGTTCGAGGAGATTATAAGAAAGCCGCAGGCTTAATCCGGGCCAACAATGTTTTTGCCTCGGTTTGCGGTTGGGTCTGCCCTCATCCTTGTGAAGAACATTGCCGGCGGGGACAGGTGGATGCCCCCCTTTCAATAAGGGCTTTGAAAAAGTTTGCCCTGGAAAAGGCCGGGAAAGAGGAGGTTCTTCCTGCCCCGGTTTTGGAATCCCTCCCTTACCGGGTGGCCATAGTAGGGGCTGGTCCGGCGGGATTGACTGCGGCCTGGGATCTGGCCAGGGCCGGGTATTCCGTGACGGTTTTTGAGCGCCAGCCGGAGGCCGGGGGGCATTTATATACTTCATTACCCACTTACCGTCTGCCCCGCCGGGTGGTGAGAGAAGATGTGGGCCGCATCATTGCTGCCGGTGTGGAAATTCGGACGGGTGTTGAAGTCGGGAAAGATGTTTCATTAAATGATCTGATCAAGGAATTCAATGCGTTAATCCTGGCTGCAGGTCTTTCTAAAAGCCGGAGCTTGAATTTGCCGGGATTTGATCACCCCGATGTACTGCTGGCTCTCCCTTTCCTGCAGGGTGTTAATCTGGGCCGGCCGGTGAAAATTAGAAAACGGGTGATTGTCATCGGCGGCGGCGACGTGGCCATGGATGTAGCCCGTACTGCTTTGCGTTTGGGTGCCCGGGAGGTACGGGTGGTCTGCCTGGAGACCCGCGATATTATGCCCGCTCATCCCTGGGAAGTGCGCGAAGCCCTGGAAGAAGGGATTGAACTGCACCCCGGTTGGGGGCCCCTGGAGGCGGTGGTAGAGAACGGGTTGCTTAAGGGACTCCAGGTAAAAGGTGTTCTGTCAGTATTTGACGAACGCGGATGTTTTAACCCCTCTTTTGACGAAAGAAAAACATCATTTATTCCCGGGGAAATGATTATCCAGGCTATCGGCCAGTGCGCTGATCTATCGTTCCTGGCGGGTAGCCCTGTGGCAGTGGAAAACGGGCGGTTGGTGGTGAACCGTGATACCCTGGAAACCAGTGTGCCCGGGATATTTGCCTGCGGGGAATTGGCCTGCGGCCCCGGTGCGGCTATTGCTGCTGTGGCCAGCGGCCACCGTGCCGCAGCTGCCGTACGGGCTTACCTGGAAGGAACATCCCCTGCGGTCCATAATGTGGTAAGTATTGGTGATTTACCCGCAAGAATTCGCACCCGCCTGCCTTCTTTCCCGCGGGAAGAAGTACCTGTTCTTCCTGCAGAACAGCGCTGCTCTTCCTTTGTAGTACAGGAGTTGGAATTTCCCCGGGTCCAGGCCCTGCGGGAAGCAGAACGCTGCCTGCGTTGTGGTTTGGGGGCAGAGGTGATTAAAGAACGTTGTGCTGCCTGCCTGACCTGCCAGCGGGTTTGCCCCTACGGGGTGCCACTGGTGGAAGGGAGGGCAAGTATACCGGTTGAAGCTTGCCAGGGATGTGGTATCTGTGCAGCAGCCTGTCCGGCCGGGGCTATTGTAATCAAAGGGCTACCGGAGAAAGAGATGGCTTTGTCCTGGAATGAAGAGGTAAATCCTGAGCTTGATCCCCCACTGGCAGTTTTTGTCTGCCAGCGAGCATATTTTCAGGGGCTGGATTTGGAAGCTCTCTATTCTACCCCGGGATTGAGCCGGGCCCGCGTGGTAGCGCTGCCCACTGCCGGTGCTCTTGACCCCCTGTGGTTGCTGAAAGCCCTGGAGGCAGGGGCCTGGGGAGTGGCTGTAATCACCTGTGATGAAGACAGTTGCCGTCATAAAGGAGGGGCGGCCCGGGTTAAAAAGCAGCTGGAGCGTTTCAGGAAGTTATTTGAGGAGATAGGGTACGATCCCTCCCGTTTACAATGGCATAGCCTGGGTGCCAGCGGGGATCCACTGGCCTGGCTCAGTGAATTTGCCCGGGATCTCGTGCGGGCAGGTAGATCCTGAATTCACTGCCTGCCCCCTCCTGGCTGCTAACCTCAATTCTACCGCCATGGTTTTCTATAATGCGGTAGGAGATGGTTAATCCCATGCCGGTTCCAGCGTTCTTGGTGGTGAAAAATGGTGTGCTGAGCCGGGATAAAATCTCATCGGACATGCCCAGTCCTGTATCCCTAACAACCACCAGCACTTCACTGGTACCGGCTGACCAGCGGGAAATAATGGTCAAGTTTCTCACCGGTTGCCTCTCCATGGCCTGCAGGGCATTGTGGATTAAATTCAGCAGCACCTGTTTAATCTGGTCCGGTTGTGCTTTGATGGATGGTAGTTCCGGGGCAAGATCCAGGATGAGCTTTACCTGAGCCAGGAGACACTGGCTTTCAACCAGGGGTAAAAGCTCATGGATCAGTAAATTCAGGTTAACCTCCTCCTCCCTGCGGGCAGGATGGGGGCGGGCCAGTACCAGAAAATCACTGATAATTTCGTTTGTTCGATTCACTTCCTGGATAATTACGTCCAGGAACTCTTTGTTTTTGGCGTCTTTCACCCGTTCACTGAGAATCTGGGCAAATCCTTTAATGGATGTAAGTGGGTTGCGCAGTTCATGGGCCATGCCGGCAGCCATCTGGCCAACCACAGCCAGCTTTTCCTGGTTGTTTTGCAATTCCTGCTGACGATGAATTTCTGTGACATCCTGGATAACGGTAACAGCGCCGCTTATCCGACCATGTCTGTCCCGGAGGACATCGGAACGGATCAGCAGATGGAAGTTTTTGTTGTTAATTTTATAGCATAATTCCAGGGGGCCTACTGCTTGCCCTTTTTGCAGGGCCACCATGGTTACCAGTTTATTTTTGTCCATATCCGGGAAAATATCCCAAATAAATTTACCCGTTAGATCTTCTTGTTCCTGTCCTGTGAGCCGTTTTATTTCCTGGTTGGCGATTTGTATTTTCCCGGTGGAGTCAACAACAATTACTCCACCCACCATTTGGTGCAGGATGGTATCAAAAATGAGTTTTAGTTGCTCATAATTAACCCGGACCTTAATATCCTGGAGATAAATAACTATGCCTTCTCTGATGTTTCCGGGTATGAGGGATTTTGCTTCCAGGACTGCGTGGATTGCGGCACCGTTTTTGCCGATAATTTCAACTTCCCGGTAAAGGGGGAGGGACAGGTTATCTTTTAAGTTATGAAGGCCGGTATTATTTTCTTTCAAAAGGGTTTTAAATAATTCCGTTAATTTTTTTCCCACCACTTCTTCAGCAGTATATCCTGTCATATTTTGCCACGCATCGTTGACGTAGCTTACATTTAACTTACCGTCTATAATCATTATTGCCAGGGGCGTGGTATCAAGTACGTTATAAATTTTCTGGCGTACTTGGGATCTGGCACGGCCGGCAATAGCGGGTAGTTGAAACCGGTGCAATTGGCGGCGTTTATATCTGGTAAAAATAAGAAATATCGTTTCCAGGATTAATATGGTGTATAATATGGTGTAACCCAGGGGAGTGATAAAATCTCTGGAAATGTCAAGTAAATCACGCTTGGGTAAGGAAGTGATTAAAGAATAGACCAGATAAGATAAACCAATTAAAGGAATTGTTTTCAGGACCGGTAACCAGATGCGAGCAAACAACCTGTTTTCACCCTTTGCTCAACCTTTCAAAGAACTAATTTTTCAACGCATATTAACATTTTCCTGCCTTTGGTGTCAGACATTTCCTGATAATAATCGAGATTTTATTTTTTATCGTCCTATGGTATAAAAGAATATGGTCATCTTAATTAAGTAAACGGAGGTGGGATGTTGAACAGGACACAGAAACAGATCATCCGAGCTCTAATGGCCAAGCCCAGCTCATACTGGAGACTCATCAGGGAACAGGATGGGCACCTGGCCAGTTTTACGCAAGAAATCAAAGATATGTTTCGCCGGGGCCTGATCCACTATCAGAACGGGTATATTCATCTCACCCCGGAAGGAGAAATGGAGGCCCGCAACCAGGGTCTGTCGCCTTTGCAACCGCTGACCTGCCCTGTATGTGCCGGAAAAACCGTAACCCTGCAGGGTAGCTTTTCCCGTATACTTAATGAATTTGAGGAGATTGTCCGGCAGAGGCCGCCGGCCAGGGCTGAATTTGACCAGGGCTATGTGGATCCCGTGAGTACCGTAGCCCGGGTAGCTGTTATGTATCAGCGGGGCGATCTGGAAAATCAGGATGTTTTGCTTATAGGAGATGATGATTTAACCAGCATTGCTATTGCGCTTACCGGTATGGCCAGGCGGATCACTGTCCTGGAGATTGATGAACGACTGGTTGAATTCATAGCTTTACAGGCCAGAGAAAAAGGTTGGACCAATCTTTCCGTTCACAGGTATGATGTGCGCGATCCACTCCCCCGGGAACTCGAGGGTCAGTTTGATACATTTTTAATCGACCCGGTGGAAACCCTGCCGGGAATCCGGCTGTTTCTTTCCCGTTGTGCTCTCTCCCTGCGCGGCAGGGGTAGTGCCGGTTATTTTGGGTTGACTCACCTGGAGGCATCCAGAGATAAATGGCATGCCATACAAAGATTGATATTAAATATGAATTTTGTAATTACCGATATAATCCATGATTTCCAGGAATACGAACTGGAAAGGGAAGGCTTTATCAATAAAGACTACCCGCTGGTTCAAAAATCCTTCGGTCCCTTACCGGTACCGGACATCAACTGGTATACTTCTAACTTTTTCCGCCTGGAAGCAATAGCCAGGCCTGATATACCCGAACAGGAAAATGTTCCGGCCGGGCGTGAATTATACTTTGATGACGAAGCTTACGCCACCCTTCCTTAGTATCCGGTACTTGTGTACTCAATCTTGCATGGGCGGTCGGTTTATGTTAGAATACATCCTGGTGTGAATTACACACGCCGCCAGACTTCTACAGGGGTGCCCGGGAGGGTTATGTAGAAGAATGATGGCGGCGGAGGAATTAAACCAGCAGGGGAGGAGGTGTGAGGGTGGCTATCATTTCCATGAAGCAGCTTCTGGAGGCGGGAGTTCATTTTGGACACCAGACCCGTCGGTGGAATCCCAAGATGGCTCCGTATATTTTTACGGACCGGAACGGGATTTACATTATTGATTTGCAAAAAACCGTGCGCAAAATAGAAGAGGCCTACAATTTTGTACGTAATCTGGCCGCCGAAGGGGGAACAATTCTCTTCGTAGGCACCAAAAAGCAGGCGCAGGAATCGGTAAAAGAGGAAGCTGAGCGCTGTGGCATGTTTTACGTTAACCAGCGCTGGTTGGGTGGAATGCTGACCAATTTCCAGACCATTCGCCGGCGCATCGAGCGCCTGCATGAGCTGGAGCGTATGGAAGCTGACGGGACGCTGGCCGTGCTGCCGAAAAAGGAAGTAGCCGAGCTCATGCATGAAAAAGAGAGATTGCAGAAGTTTCTCGGCGGCATTAAAAATATGCGCAAATTACCCGATGCTGTTTTTATCATTGACCCCCGTAAAGAGCGCATTGCAGTGGCTGAAGCCCGGAAGCTGAAAATACCCATTGTAGCCATTGTGGATACTAACTGTGATCCTGACGAAATTGATTATGTGATCCCGGGTAATGACGATGCCATCAGGGCAGTTCGCCTGCTTACCAGTAAAATTGCCGATGCTGTCCTGGAGGGGCGGCAGGGGGAACAGGTTGAGGCAGCAGCGCAATAAGGGTGGATTTTGGTGGGGGCCCCCGCAGGAGATCACTGCTTTTGGGGAACCCCTGCTTTTTTCTAAGGCCTTTTGTTTGATCTGCTTTTTTAATGGATATAATAACGAAGGAAAAACCTGGCATAATTAAAGGGGGGGTAATCAATGGCTGAAATCACAGCGGCCATGGTCAAAGAATTAAGAGAGCGCACAGGTGCGGGCATGATGGATTGTAAGAAGGCCCTTATGGAAGCCAATGGAGATCTGGAAAAAGCAGTAGACCTGTTGCGCGAGAAAGGTCTGGCTGCAGCGGCCAAAAAAGCCGGCCGTATTGCTGCCGAGGGCGTGGTGGATGCTTACATTCACGGAGGAGGACGTATTGGAGTTTTAGTTGAAGTGAACTGTGAAACCGACTTCGTGGCCAAGACTGATGAATTTAGACTTTTTGTACGTGATATTGCCCTGCAGGTGGCTGCAGCCCGGCCTGAATATGTAAGGCGCGAAGATGTACCTGAACACGTAATTGCCCGGGAAAAAGAAATCTTAAAGGCCCAGGCGGCCAATGAAGGAAAGCCGGAAAAAATAATCGATAAAATAGTACAGGGACGGCTGGAAAAATTCTTTAAAGAGGTATGCTTGCTGGAACAGCCTTTTATTAAAAATCCCGATATTACAGTGCAGGATTTGTTGAATGAGAAAATTGCTAAAATTGGTGAGAATATTGTTATTCGCCGTTTTACCCGTTATGAGCTGGGTGAAGGGCTGGCCAAACGGCAGGACGATTTTGCAGAACAGGTTGCGGCTATGGCCAGGAGTTGATATAGGATAAAATTCCCGTCCTGGCAAAAGGATTTTTCCTGACGCTGTAGAAGTAAAACTGGGTAAATTGGAGGTTCTGCCGGTGACTCAGGTACCCAGGTATAAACGTGTAGTTTTGAAACTCAGCGGTGAGGCTCTGGCCGGCAGCCAGGGTTATGGTATAGACCCCGATGTAGTCAAGTCCATTGCCAGGCAGATAGACGAGCTTGTGCGTATGGGTGTGCAGGTGGCGGTTGTAGTTGGCGGAGGGAATATCTGGCGCGGAGTGGCCGGCAGTGCCAAGGGGATGGACCGGGCTACCGCTGACTATATGGGTATGCTGGCCACAGTAATCAATTCCCTGGCCCTGCAGGATGCCCTGGAGAAGCAAGGGGTGAACACGCGGGTGCAAACGGCCATTGAAATGCGGGAAGTAGCCGAACCTTACATTCGCCGGCGGGCCATAAGGCACCTGGAAAAAGGACGAGTGGTTATCTTTGCGGCGGGGACCGGGAATCCTTACTTTTCCACCGATACCACCGCTGCTTTGCGGGCAGCTGAAATAGAAGCGGATGTCATTTTGATGGCCAAAAGGGTTAATGGGGTTTACGACTCTGACCCGCTTAAGAACCCCAATGCCCGGCGCTATGAACGGCTTACATATATTGAACTCCTTAATAAAGGGCTGGCCGTTATGGATTCTACAGCTACTTCCCTGTGCATGGATAACCGGATCCCCCTGGTGGTTTTTAACCTTAATCAGGAAGGAAATATTAAACGTGCGGTACTGGGTGAAAATGTAGGTACCTATGTCGGGGGTGAATATGGTGGTTAATGCCAGAATTGCCGAGGCAGAAAGCAATATGAAAAAAACCGTGGAGCTGGTAAAAAAGGAATTTGCATCCTTGAGGGCAGGTCGTGCCACCCCTGCCCTTCTGGATAAGATTATGGTATCTTATTACGGTACCCCTACCCCGATCAACCAGCTGGCCACTATATCTGTGCCCGAACCACGTCTTCTGGTGATTCAGCCCTGGGATAAAAGCGTTCTTCCGGAAATTGAACGGGCTATTTTAAAATCTGACCTGGGGATTACACCTGCCAGCGATGGAACTGTTATACGCCTGGCTATTCCCCAGCTAACCCAGGAGCGCAGGGCTGAACTGGTTAAGGTAGTCAGGAAGAAAGCAGAAGAGGGTCGGGTTGCCATTCGAAACATCCGGCGGGAAATTAATGATAAGGTAAAGCAGCTGCAAAAAAACGGTGAGATTTCCGAAGATGAACTGCGCCGTGCACAGGACGAGATTCAAAAGCTTACGGACAAGTACATTAAGGAAATTGATCAGCTTTTGAATTCCAAAGAACAGGAGATTATGCAGATATAAAGTCATGCCCAGGGAAGAGCAAATTCCGGATGTGCTGGCTCTTAAACTGGAAGAAGCTTTAGCCATATGTAACCAGATGGGATGGCAGGTTGAGGTGCAAACGACAGCTCCTCCCCGGGGGATTTCCGGGGGAACGGAAAGGGTTGTACGCTTTACAGTAACTGCGCCCGGTAAAGGTGTGTTGACTGTGGCGCGGGAAAAAACGGGGAAGGAGGTGTGATCATTGGCCTATCGTATAACCGAGGACTGCCAGGCTTGCGGAACCTGCCTTGAATCCTGCCCGAACGAAGCCATCATTGAAGGTGATATTTACAGGATCGACCCCGACAAATGCGAGAGCTGTGGTACCTGTATTGAGGCCTGTCCTACCGGAGCCATTATTGAAGAGTAATTAAGTTAACCCCCTCTTCCGGAGGGGGTTGTTTTAATAAGAATATTACATATAATTTATGGTAATGCCTTTCTTTATCTGTTTGAAGAGGGGGAGGGCCATTTGCTGCTGAAGAACCTGGTGCGTATTTGGCAACGCAGTGGAAATAAAAATCTAGAAGAAGAAAGACTTCTGGCGCAGCTGGATCTAAGTCGCCTGCCCCGTCATGTGGCTATTATTATGGATGGAAATGGACGCTGGGCGCAGAGAAGGGGGTTGCCCAGAACTTACGGGCACCGTGCTGGAGTGGAGTCTTTGCGGGATACGGTACGCACCTGTGCCGAACTGGGCATTGGCTATCTTACCGTTTATGCTTTTTCAACGGAAAACTGGAAACGACCCAGGGATGAAGTGGATGTATTAATGGATTTGCTTGTCGAATACCTGCATAAAGAAATAGATGAACTCTGTGCCAACGACATTCGTCTTCACCCCATTGGACGTATTGTAGAGCTACCCTTAAGTGCGCAGGAAGCTCTAAAAATGGCCACCCACCGCACCAGGAATAACCGGAGAATGACCCTCAATCTGGCCTTGAACTATGGTGGACGGGTTGAACTGGTAGATGCCGTGCGATCCATTGTTAAAGAAGCGCTGGCTGGAAGAATAACTCCGGACCAGGTTGACGAATCAACCATTTCCGGTCACCTCTATACAGCCGGGCAGCCGGATCCCGACCTGTTAATCCGTCCTTCCGGTGATTACAGGATCAGTAATTTTTTACTCTGGCAGCTTTCTTACACCGAGTTTTGGATGACCAGTGTAATGTGGCCAGATTTCAGGCGGGTCCACCTTTTACAGGCCCTGGTGGATTTTCAACGGCGGGAAAGGCGTTTCGGCGGCCTGGTTAGAGGTGAACAAAAGTGCTCGGGCACAGAATCTTGAGTGCGCTGGTAGGTATTCCCCTCTTTATTGCTGCTGTATGGTATGGAAACCTGTTTCTCCTCGTTTTTACGGGGTTATTAATGGTACTGGCTGCTGTGGAAATAGTTGCCCTGTTTCAACGTATAAATTTGTATCCACCCCACGGGCTGGCTATTTTGGGAAGCCTGTTCCTGCTGGGTAGCTCATATCTTTACAGGGATGCCGGCCTGGCGGGAGCAGTGGTGCTGGTATTATTTATTATCCTTATCTTTATGGTGTTTTTATATCCCGCTTTCTCCCCGGTGGAAGGTGCGGTTACCCTGCTGGCAATACTTTATACCGGGTTATTCGTTTATATTTATTTGCTCCGCTTGTTGCCTGACGGTTGGGTATGGTTGACCTTTACCCTGGTGGGCACCTGGTCCAGCGATACCGTAGCTTATTTTGTCGGGAAAAGCTGGGGCCGCCGTCAGCTGGCCCCGGCATTGAGCCCTGGTAAAACCGTGGAGGGGGCTTTGGGGAGCATTGTTGGCAGTATCCTGGCAGCAGTAGCTTTTATCATCATTTATCCTTTTCTTCCCCGTGGTCTCTTGCTTCTTCTGGGTTTGTTGCTGGGGGTGGCGGCCATACTGGGGGATCTGGTTGAATCGGCCTTTAAACGACAGGCAGGAGTTAAGGACGCGGGGGATATAATTCCCGGTCACGGTGGCATCCTCGATCGTTTTGACAGTATGCTCTTCACTGCTCCACTGGTATACTACTATGTAGGGATGTTTATAATAAGCTGAGGTGACACGGGTGCCCAGGTCACTGCGGGTAGCCATTTTAATTACAACCGTTTTACTTGTTTATCTGGCCTGGAAATACGTTGTTCCAGAAATAATAGCAATTTTAAATTTCCTGTTAACGGCCTTTATTCCTTTTGTTCTGGCGGTGGTTATAGCTGTACTCATCGAACCGGTGGTGCGTTTTTTGCAACAAACCTGTCGTCTGAACCGCTCGTTATCTGTCGGCCTGTCCATGTTGATGGTTATTGGCGGGGCAGGTGCCCTGCTGGTCCTGCTGGTGTTGCGCCTGGCCACAGAGTTAGCCGAGCTTTCGGTACGCCTCCCCCAATATTTGGGGCCTTTGCAGGCGGAAATTGACCGGCTGGTGGAGAAAGGAAGGGTATTTTATTTCCACCTGCCGCCGCTGGTTACCGAGCGCGTGCAGGAAAACATAGGTACCCTTACGGGCTGGCTTTCTCATTTGGCCGGTCTGCTGGCCACTTCGCTACTCCACCTGGTCACTTCCCTGCCCAATGCGCTGGTGGCCATAATAGTGGCGCTTATAGCTACTTACTTTATAAGCCGGGATTACCGGTTGCTCATACAGTTCTGGCTTAAGATTTCCCCTGAACCCTGGGGCCAGCGGGTGGTGGAGGTAAGCCAGAGGGTTGTGGGAGCTTCCTTCGGTTATTTGCGTGCGCAGTCTTTTCTGGTAACCCTGACCACCGTGCAGAGCATTGTAGGACTTTATATAATTGGGGCGAAGTATTCTCTGACTGTTGGTTTACTGATTGGACTTTTTGATATTATCCCCGTACTGGGACCTGCTACCATTTACATACCCTGGGCTCTCTGGTCCTTTCTTACCGGTCAATTTGCTTTTGGGGTCAAGCTTGTAGTGCTTTATCTTCTGGTGTGGGGGGTAAGGGAAGTCCTGCAGGCCCGTGTTGTGGCGGCCAGTTTGGGTCTGCATCCACTGGCCGTTCTGGTGGCCATGTACGTGGGGCTTAAAACCATCGGGGTGGTGGGTCTGGTACTGGGCCCTCTGAGCCTTATTGCTTTGCAGGCTGCTGTAAGCACTATCAGGCCTTTAAATCGCAAGTAGGAGACGGTTCACGTATGAAAAATATTGTTATTCTTGGAAGCACTGGTTCCATTGGTCGCCAGGCTCTGGACGTGGCCAGGCGTTACCCGGATAAAATTCGTGTGATTGGCCTGGCTGCCGGCACCAACTGGTCTCTCATGGTTGAGCAGATCGGAGAATTTAAGCCCCGGGTGGTTGCCCTGGCCCGGGAAGAAGCTGCCCGGGAACTGGCCAGGCATCTTCCTCCAGGGGAGCGGCCTGAAATTTTTTGTGGTTCCGGGGGTTTGCTGGCTCTGGTAAATTCTATAGATGATGGGATGGTTTTAAATGCCCTGACGGGTACTGCGGGATTGAGACCCACCATGGCGGCTCTCGAAAAGGGCCTGGACGTAGCTCTGGCCAACAAGGAAACGCTGGTGGTTGCGGGTGAGCTGGTTATGAAGCTAGCCCGCAACAGAGGAGCCCGTATCCTGCCGGTGGATAGTGAACATTCGGCCATCTGGCAATGTCTTGCGGGTCAATCTTTAAAAAAAGTGGAGAAAATTATTCTTACGGCTTCAGGGGGCCCCTTTCGCATAGGACCTCCGGATCTTTCCAGGGTTACGGCAAACGAGGCACTGGCGCACCCCAACTGGAAGATGGGTAAGAAAATAACCATCGATTCGGCCACCCTGATGAACAAAGGCCTGGAAGTGATGGAAGCTCACTGGCTTTTCGATATGGACTATGATCGGATTGAAGTGGTGATTCACCCCCAGAGCATAATTCATTCGATGGTAGAATTTGTAGATGGTTCGGTTATCGCCCAGATGGGCCTTCCAGACATGCGCCTGCCCATTCAATACGCCCTTTCTTACCCCGATCGCTGGCCCGGTGAATTGCCACGGGTTAACTGGTTTGCTGTAGGTGAACTTACTTTTGAGCCCCCCGACACCGGGCGTTTTCCCTGCTTAACCCTGGCTTATTCCGCGGGCCGTGCTGGTGGAACCATGCCGGCAGTACTGAACGCAGCCAATGAAGTAGCCGTGGAGGCATTTTTATCCGGGGAAATTCCCTTTACCGGTATATACCGGGTTGTAGCCGGGGTTATGGATGAACATACGGTTATTTCCAGGCCCACCCTGGAGGAAATTCTGGCTGCCGATCAGTGGGCTCGCCGGGTGGCGCGGGAAAAAATAAGAAGGTGATGGTAGTGCAGACGTTTTGGGCGTCCATTCTTGTCTTCGGGTTGCTGATTATTTTTCACGAACTGGGCCATTTTATTGCTGCCAAGCGGGTGGGTATTAAGGTACACGAGTTTAGCGTAGGATTCGGCCCCAAACTTTTAAGTTTTCCCAGGGGAGAAACTGCCTATAACCTGCGTTTGTTTCCCCTGGGAGGTTTTGTCCGTATGGCCGGCATGGATCCGTCGGAAGAGGTGGAGGAAGAAGAAAGAAGTTACCAGAACAAAACCGTTGGCCAGCGGGCAGCAGTGATTGCTGCCGGCCCATTGATGAATTTTCTCCTGGCAGCTCTTTTGCTAATGATAATTTTTATGGTTCAAGGCTTCCCTACGCCCACTACCACCATTGGCAAACTGGTTTCCGGCCAGCCTGCCGATAATGCCGGCTTAAAGCCAGGGGATAAAATCGTTGCCATCAACGATAAACCGGTGGAGCGCTGGGAAGATGTTACTGCCCTGGTCAACGCCCATCCCGGCCAGCCTATTACCGTGATTGTGTTGCGCAATGGGGAGGAAAAGAGATTTGAACTGGTAACAGCCGTTAATAACGAAGGAAAGGGAATGATCGGTATTTACCCTCGGCAGGAGATGCGCCAGTTGGGGCCCCTTGCAGCCCTGTACCGGGGTATGGAGTATACGGTGCGCCTCAGCGGGTTGATCCTTGAATTTATAGGCAGGATGATAATCGGGCAGGCTCCGGCAGAAATTGGTGGACCGGTACGCATCGTTCAGGAAATCCATACCGCTGTCCGGATGGGGTTCTTTTATCTCCTGCAGCTGGCAGCATTCTTAAGTATTAACCTGGGTCTGTTCAACCTCCTGCCCATCCCTGCCCTGGATGGCAGCAGGCTTATTTTCCTGGCCCTGGAAGGGTTGAGAGGGCGACCTGTAGATCCCGCCAAGGAAAATTTTGTCCACCTGGTAGGGTTTGGCCTGTTGTTGCTCCTGATTATGGTGATCACCTATAAAGATATCCTGGGATTGCTTTAATGGGGGGAGGTTAGTGCAGCGGAGATACAGCCGCCCTGTAATTCTTGGCAATGTGCAGGTAGGTGGAGGGGCACCTGTTACGGTACAGTCCATGACCAATACCGACACCCGTGATGTCCGGGCCACCCTGGACCAGATTCACAGGCTGGTGCGGGAAGGTTGTGAAATCGTAAGGGTGGCCGTCCCCGATTTGCAGGCGGCCCGGGCATTAAAAGAAATAAAGGCGGGTTGTCCGATTCCCCTGGTGGCCGATATTCATTTTGATTATCGCCTGGCCCTGGCAGCCCTGGAAAGTGGTGCCGATGGTCTGCGGATTAACCCGGGTAATATCGGGGGACGGGAACGGGTGGCGGCTATAGTAAATGCTGCCCGGGGAAAAAAGGTTCCCATTCGTATAGGGGTTAATGCCGGTTCCCTGGAAAAAGACCTGCTTGCCCGGTATGGTGGGCCGACTCCCCAGGCCATGGTGGAGAGTGCGCTGCGCCATATTCGTTTGCTGGAAGAAATGGGGTACCGGGAAATTAAGGTTTCGTTAAAGGCGTCCCATGTGCCGGTGATGATTGAAGCCTACCGCTTGCTGGCCCGGGAGGTGGAATACCCCCTTCATGTTGGTGTAACCGAGGCAGGAACTGTGCGCTCGGGTACAATTAAATCTGCTGTTGGTATCGGTGCCCTGCTGGCAGAGGGAATTGGCGATACCATCAGGGTATCTCTAACCGGTGATCCGGTGGAGGAGGTGCGCGTGGGCTATGCTATTCTTAAGGCCCTGGGCTTGCGCCAGCGGGGAATTGATCTTATTTCCTGCCCTACCTGCGGGAGGACATGCATCGATCTCGAGCGTATTGCCCTGGAAGTGGAGGAACGCCTGTCCTGGGTGGACAAACCTCTCAAGGTTGCCGTTATGGGCTGTGCGGTAAATGGTCCCGGTGAGGCCAGCCACGCTGACGTGGGCATTGCCGGGGGTAGGGGATTCGGGTTGCTCTTCAGAGGAGGTCGTATTATCGGCCGTTTTCCTGAAAAAGACCTGGTAGATGCCCTGGTACGGGAAGTGGAAAAAATTTTGCAGGAAAAGAAATCTTCAGACTGAGGTACTGCCAGTTGTTTCTTTTCTCATTCCATATTCTGCTTGCTTGAGCACACTTTAGATTTGGTAAGGGGGAGCATTATAAAGTGCGTATCAGTCAACTGTTTTTACCGACCTTAAGGGAAGTACCGGCTGAGGCAGAGGTTATCAGTCACCAGCTATTGCTGCGAGCAGGCTTTATCCGTAAAGCAGCGGCCGGAGTATATACCTTTTTACCCCTGGCCTGGAGGGTGATCAAGAAGATAGAACAGATCATCCGGGAGGAAATGGATCGCCAGGGCGGGCAGGAAATAATGATGCCCATTATTCAACCGGCGGAGCTCTGGCAGGAGTCGGGCCGCTGGGATGTTTACGGTCCGGAACTTTTCCGTTTGAAAGACCGGCACGGGCGGGATTTCTGCCTCGGGCCGACCCATGAAGAAATTATAACGGCCCTGGTGCGGCAGGAAATCAGGTCCTACCGCCAGTTGCCCCAGTTGCTCTATCAGATTCAAAATAAGTATCGCGATGAGCGACGCCCCCGTTTTGGCCTGCTACGAGGGCGGGAGTTCATCATGAAGGATCTTTATTCTTTTGACCGGGACGAAGCAGGCCTGGAAGTGAGCTATCAAAAAATGTATGAGGCGTATACCCGGGTATTTACCCGTTGTGGTTTGAAATTCCGCCCGGTGGAAGCCGATTCTGGCGCCATTGGCGGCAATGATACCCACGAATTTATGGTGCTGGCCGATTCCGGCGAGGCCCTGGTGGTTTTCTGTCCTGATGAGTCATGCGGGTATGCAGCCAACGTGGAACGGGCTACCTCGCCGGTACAGCGTGATACTGTTGAGGAAGAAACCTCTCAACCCCTTAAATTGGTTGATACTCCCGGCATGCACACGGTGGAGCAGGTTACCGCCTACCTGGGATTAAATGCGCGCCGCCTTATAAAAACTATCCTCTACCAGACTGAAAAGGGGGTGGTGGCAGCGCTGGTGCGCGGTGACCGGGATGTTAATGAAGTTAAACTGCAAAAGGTTCTGGACGTGCTGCGCCTGGAACTGGCCGATGCTCCTACCGTGGAAAAGATCACCGGGGCGCGGGTGGGTTATGCCGGCCCGGTGGGGCTCCAAAATGTCCGGCTGGTGGCCGATGATGAAGTGATGTTGCTGGTCAATGCCGTTGCCGGTGCCAACCGGGACGATGCTCACCTGGTCAATGTAAATCCAGGACGTGACTTTGTCCCTCACATGGTGGCGGATATTCGTGTGGTGCGGGCCGGGGATCCCTGCCCCAAATGCGGCGCCCTTCTTCGGGAAACCCGCGGTATTGAAGTGGGCCAGATTTTTAAGCTGGGGGATAAATACAGCCGCCCTTTGGGAGCCACCTATCTGGATGAACAGGGCCAGAGCAGGCCCATGATCATGGGGTGTTACGGTATTGGTGTGACGAGAACCATGGCTGCAGCCGTGGAGCAAAACCATGATGAGGATGGGATTATCTGGCCGGTTTCCATCGCTCCATTTCATGTTGTGGTCATACCGGTTAATCACAAAGATGAACAGCAAATGAGCCTGGCCGAGGAGATTTATCAGGAGTTGCGGGCAGGCGGGGTGGAAGTGGTGCTGGACGATCGTGCTGAGCGGGCAGGAGTAAAGTTTAAAGACGCGGATCTGGTGGGGTATCCCATGCGCATTACTGTGGGGAACCAGGCGGTACAGACGGGAAAACTGGAATTGCGCTACCGGGCCACCAGGGAAATGCAGCTGGTGTCCCGGGAACAGATTGCCGGGCATATCCGGGAGTATATTGACCGTGCTGTGAGGGTATTGTGATGGTATTGTGAGGGGATAATTATGCCTGCTCTTAAACGGGTGGTCATTTTGTCGGTTATGGCGGGTACGGGCCATATGCGGGCAGCGTATGCCCTGCGGGAGGCTATTAGGGAAAGCAATCCGGCGGCAGAAGTAATTGTTCTGGATACTTTCCGGTATACCGCCCCTTTTTTAGAAAAAGTAGTTCTGGGTACTTATATGGAGATGCTTAAGATTACACCGGTGGTTTACGGCTACCTGTACCGCCGGGCGGAAAAAAGTCAGCCCTTTTCGGTATTTGCCAAACAGGAATTCAACCGTATCTTAAACAAATTGACCGCCCCCAAGCTGGTTAAATTTTTAAATCAGGCCCGCCCCCAGCTGGTTGTCTGTACCCATCCTTTCCCGGTAGGTATTCTTGACCGGTTGAAAAGCCAGGGCCTTTTACGTGTACCGGTGGTGGCCACCATTACTGATTTTACCATCCATTCCTTCTGGATTTTCCCCGGGGTGGATGCTTATCTGGTAGCCTGTGAAGACTTAAAAGGCCCGGTGGCCGAGTTTGGCTTTCCCCTGGAGAAAGTGTTTGCCACAGGAATTCCTATAGATCCTGCATTTGCCCGGCCGGTGGATCGCTTGAGTATTCAAAAGAAACTTGAGCTGAACCCTTTTCTACCTACCGTACTGGTTATGGGAGGCGGCCTGGGGTTGGGTCCACTGGCCGAGGTGGTGCAATACCTGGGTAACGGTTCCATGCCCTGCCAGCTGCTGGTGGTTGCCGGGCATAATGAGCAGCTTCGGAAGCGACTGATGCAGGTGGCCAGATCCTGCTGTTACCCCACCAGAATTTTTGGGTTCGTCGATAATATTCACGAGCTTATGTCCGTAGCTCATATCATGGTGGGTAAGGCAGGCGGGCTGAGCTGTGCGGAAGCCCTGGCCAAAGGCTTGCCCATATGTATTGTGGATCCCCTGCCCGGTCAAGAGGAACGTAATACGGAATTTTTATGTCAGGCTGGTGTTGCGGTAAAAGTAGACAGGGTTCAGGACGTAGCCCCGCAGATCCAGTCCTGCCTGTCAGATACCCGACGCCTTCAGGCCATGTCTTCAGCGGCTGCCCGTTTGGGTAAACCTTGTGCGGCGCGGGAGGCTGTGGAACTGATGAGTAGGATTTTAGAGCAGGAAATACCGGCTGCAGCGCGGGAATAGCGGCGGGGGGATATTAGTGTTAACGGAGAAGGAGATTATCCTGCGGTTGGTGCTGGCAGTGGTTCTGGGTGGGATGATCGGCCTGGAACGGGAAAGGCTTTACGTTTCCATCCGTACCTATTCAGCGGGTTTTCGCACCCATATTCTGGTCTGTGTGGGTGCGGCCCTGGCTATGGTTGTTTCGGAGGGCCTCCATTACCAGTTCAGGGGTGATGCAGCCCGGGTGGCGGCCCAGGTGGTTAGTGGAATTGGTTTTCTTGGTGCGGGAGCCATTTTAAGGGAAGGCCCCCTGGTACGCGGCCTTACCACTGCTGCCAGTTTGTGGGTGGTGGCCTGCGTGGGTCTGGCAGCGGGGGGAGGGTTTTACCTGGCGGCCACTCTGGGTACCGTTCTGGTTCTGTTTGCCCTGGTTATCCTGGGGGCAATAGAAGATTACGTACGTAAAAGACAGCAGGAAGATGTATTAAATCTGGTGGTGGCCAGTGCTCCGGAAGACATTCAGAGGGTAGGAACCCTGCTCGGGGAATTTGGTTTGATAGTTAAAAATATTGAAGTGGAAAAGATGGGTGATGGAGAGCGCCACCTGTTAAAAATTACCGTTCAGTTTCGCCCCCATGTGAACCGTGTATTAATTTTAAACAAGCTGGCCTCCTTGCCCGGTGTATACCGGGTCGAACACCGGCACAATTAAAGACCTTGCCAGTAACCGCTTTATGTGGTATACTATCATTTGGTTTATGTCAGCTGCCTTTTGTCAGGAACAGGAGTGGGTAATACCCACTCTTTCGTCTTATAATACGGGTACAGCAAGTAAAACGCCAGTATATGATTCCTTTAAAGATTTGAGAGGGAGGATGCGGCCGTGACTAAAAATAAGGTCGTGGCGACGGTGGAGGAGCTGGCCACCCCCCTGGTAAACAGCCTGGGGTTGGAGCTGGTGGATGTGGAATATGTAAAGGAGGGAAGACGCTGGTACCTGCGCATTTTTATAGATAAGCCCGGAGGAGTAACTCTTGATGACTGCCAGGCGGTATCAGAGGCCCTGGATCCCATCTTAGACGAAGTTGATCCCATACCCCATTCCTATCATCTGGAAGTATCTTCCCCCGGCATTGAACGGCCTTTGAAGAAGCCTGCCGATTTTGAACGCTTCTCAGGGTGCAGGGTTCAGCTTACTACCTTTACTCCACAGGATGGGCAGCGAAAATTTACCGGTCGCCTGGAGGGCTTACAAAACCAGATGGTAGTGCTTACCCTGGATGATGGGCAGGAGCGGCGCATCCCCTTTTCAGAAGTGGCAACTGCAAGGTTAAAGGCAAGCTGGCTCTAGGAGGCAGGCGAAAAATGAATACCGAGATTTTAGCAGCTGTTAAGGAACTGGAAAAAGAAAAAGGTATTTCAGCTGAAATCCTTTTTGAGGCCCTTGAGGCGGCTCTGCTTTCTGCATACCGGCGCAATTTCGGCTCCCTGCAAAATGCCCGGGTGGTTATTGATCGCCAGACCGGTGATTTCAAAGTATACTCCCAGCGTACGGTGGTAGAGGAAGTGACGGATCCGCGGCTGGAAATTTCCCTTGAGGAGGCCCGGAAGATCGACCCGCGTTACCAGGTGGGGGATGTCATTGAAAGTGAGGTCACTCCGAGAAACTTCGGAAGAATCGCTGCCCAGACGGCCAAACAGGTAGTGGTTCAGCGTATCCGGGAGGCGGAGCGTAATATAGTTTATGAGGAATTTGCCAGCCGGGAAGGTGATATCGTTACAGGTATTATCCAGCGCGTGGAGCAGAGGAACGTTTACATTAGTCTGGGCCGGACAGAAGCGATTCTGGCTCCTCCAGAGCAGATGCCCGGGGAAGTGTATCGCCCCGGCAACAGGATTAAAACCTATGTCATGGAAGTGCGCAAGACCACCAAGGGTCCGCAGATACTGGTTTCCCGTACCCACCCGGGCCTTTTAAAAAGGCTTCTCGAGCTGGAAATACCCGAGTTCCAGGAAGGCTTGGTGGAATTGAAGGCCATTGCCCGGGAAGCAGGTTACCGGTCCAAAATTGCCGTTTATTCCAGGGAAGAAAAACTTGATCCCGTTGGTGCGTGCGTGGGACCGAAGGGGGCACGCATCCAGGCTATTGTCAATGAGTTAAACGGGGAAAAAATTGATGTAATTAAGTGGAACCCCGATCCTTCCAAGTTTGTGGCCGCAGCATTGAGCCCGGCCAAGGTAATAGCGGTAGAGATCTGGGAAGAAGAAAAAATCGCCCGGGTAATTGTGCCGGATTACCAGCTGTCCCTGGCCATTGGAAGAGAGGGTCAAAATGCCCGCCTGGCAGCCAAACTCACTGGATGGAAGATAGATATAAAAAGCGAATCCCAGATGCAGGAGATATATGCCCAGGAATACAGGGAGTATTATGGTGATGACAGCGCATTGTAAATTCCGGGCAGAAGGAAGGTGATCCGTTTGCCCAGGGTAAAAAAGGTACCTCTGCGTATGTGTGTGGGTTGCCAGGAAATGAAGCCCAAAAAGGAGTTGATCCGGGTTGTACGTACACCCCAGGATACCATTGAAATTGATCCCACGGGCAAGCGTTCCGGACGCGGAGCTTACCTTTGCCCCAGGTTAGAGTGCTTACAGAAAGCCATAAAAGGTAAGAGACTGGAGAAGGCCCTGCAACGCTCTGTGGCTCCGGAAATCATCCAGTCCCTGGTTGAGGGATTGCAAAAATGATGCTGGACAGGGGAGCAGAACAGATGCTTTATCTGGCCCGGCGTGCAGGGTGCATCGTTGGAGGAGATAGGGCTGTGCGATGGGCTATCCGGCGGGGTAGCGCAAGGCTGGTACTCCTGGCTACAAATGCTTCCATGCGTACCAGGAAAAACTTTTTGTTTTTGGCCCGTTCCATGGGGGTTCCTGTAATCATCTGGAATCTGAAGGAAGAGCTGGGACGCATCATGAATCGCGCTACCTGTGCCGTGATGGCCATTACTGATGAAAATTTTTCCCGGGGTATTTTACAACATTTGGAAAGGAGAGATAGTGGCTAGTCGTTGGTTGTTGGTTGTTGGTGGTTGGTGGCAGCTAACAGCTACAACTAACGACTGATGACTAACCACCAGCCACCCAATCTGGAGGTGTTTGCATGGTTAAAAAAAGGGTGCATGAATTGGCCAAGGAACTGGACCTGGAAAGCAAGGAATTAATTCAAAAACTTGGTGATATGGGTATTTCAGTAAAGTCGCCTCTTTCCACCCTGCAGGACGAAGAAGTAGAACGGGTAATGGCGGAGTTGAAAGATACGAACGAAAAAACATCTCCGTCTCAAGCCAGGGTAACCGCGCCCCAGGCACAGGTCAAAACAGATAAACCCAGAGAGGTCAAAAACAATATTAACCAGAGAAAGCGTTCTCCGGAACGCCCGCGCCATCACCATGATAGCCGGCGCTATGATCGTGGCCCGGGGTTGGTTGACCGGGTACCAGCCCGTCCTCCGGACCGGCGCTTCCAGGAGCGGCCGTTAAAGGTGGAGCCGCCCCAGTTACCAAGGGTGCAGGCCCAGCAGCAGGCTCAACAGATGGTTAATAAGGGACAGCCGCCTGCAACCCGCAGGACACCCAACGAGAGAAAGGCCCAGGTTAGCCCCGCTCCGGCAGAAATATCCAGCCGCCAGCCGGCTAAAGCAAGGCCAGAACATCTGAAAGTACCCAAAGTTCCGCAGGAAGTTAAGGCTGTTAGCGAAAAGGTTCGTTCCGATAAGACCAGAGGGGAAAAGAAGCAGGATAGAGAGCATACGGCCCGGGTGCGCGATAGAAAAGAACTGTTACATGAAACGCTGGCTGACCGTAAACTGCGGCCTCTGGCCAGCCAGAAAAAGAAGGCAGCATCCGAAGAGCCGGAAACCAAACCTGCAGTGGAGAAAAAGCCCATTGTTATTGGTGAATTCATTACGGTAAAAGAACTGGCCGAAAAAATGAAAAAGAGCCCGGCTGAGGTAATTAAGAAGTTGATGATGCTGGGTGTAATGGCGACCATCAACCAGGAAATTGATGCCGATACAGCAACCATTGTTGCTCAGGAGTTCGGTTTTGAAGTAGAAGTCAAAGTGGAACAGGATGCAGAGACTCTCTATATGCAGGAGCCAGAAGATGATCCTGCCGATTTACAACCGCGTCCATGCGTGGTTACGGTTATGGGACACGTGGACCACGGAAAAACTTCTCTGCTGGATGCAATTCGCGAAACCAACGTTACGGCAACGGAGGCTGGCGGGATTACCCAGCATATTGGTGCTTACCAGGTGGAGCATAATAACAAAAAGATTACTTTTCTTGATACACCCGGGCATGAAGCTTTTACTGCCATGCGCGCCCGGGGAGCCAAGGTTACGGATATCGCTATACTGGTGGTGGCAGCTGATGACGGGGTTATGCCCCAGACCGTGGAGGCTATCAACCATGCCAAGGCTGCCGGCGTACCCATCATCGTGGCCATTAACAAAATCGACCGGCCGGACGCCAACCCGGAAAGGGTTAAACAGCAGCTCACGGAATACGGCCTGGTGGCTGAAGAGTGGGGCGGGGATACGATCATGGTTCCCGTTAGCGCCAAGACCCGCCAGGGCCTCGAGGATCTGCTGGAAATGATCTTGCTGGTGGCAGAAATGCTGGAGCTGAAGGCCAACCCCAACCGCCCTGCCCGGGGAACGGTTATTGAGGCAGAGCTGGATAAGGGACGTGGGCCGGTGGCCACGGTACTGGTGCAAAATGGTACCCTTTCCGTGGGTGACAATCTGGTGGCAGGTACCACCTGGGCCCGGGTACGGGCCATGATGGATTATAAGGGGCGGCGGGTTAAAAAAGCTACCCCTTCCATGCCGGTTGAGGTTCTTGGTTTTTCGGAAGTGCCCTATGCCGGTGATCAGTTTTTTGTTGTACCCGATGAAAAAACGGCTCGCCAGATAGCAGAAAAACGGGCCAGCCGCAAGCGTGAAGAAGAGTTTAGAGCGGCCATGCCCCGGGTATCCCTGGAAGATCTCTTTAACCAGATTCAGGAAGGGCAAATCAAAGAGTTGCGCGTGATCATTAAAGCTGACGTGCAGGGTTCAGCCGAGGCTCTAAAGCAGGCCCTGGAGCGGTTATCCACGGATGAAGTAAAGGTAAATATCATCCATCAGGGAGTCGGGGCAATTAATGAGTCGGATATCATGCTTGCTTCTGCGTCCAACGCTATTATCATCGGTTTTAATGTGCGTCCCGATGTTAATGCCCGCCGCGTAGGAGAAAAGGAAAAGGTGGACATCCGGCTCTACCGGGTTATTTATGATGCCATAGAAGATGTTAAGAAGGCTATGAGCGGGTTGCTGGAGCCTGAGTACCGTGAAGTGATTCTGGGCCGGGCGGAAGTAAGAAAAACCTTTAAGATTTCCAAGGTGGGCACCATTGCTGGCTGTTATGTCACCGACGGTAAAATTACCCGTGATGCTGGCATCAGGGTTATCAGGGATGGCGTGGTTGTTTATGAAGGCCGGCTGGAGTCGTTAAAACGCTTTAAGGATGATGTCCGGGAGGTAATGCAGGGGTACGAATGCGGTCTGGCTATTGAAAAGTACAATGAAATCAAAGAGGGTGATATAATCGAGGCCTTTACCATGGAGGCAGTGAAAAGAGAACTGGCCTAGCCCCTGTGCAGGTAAAAGTGGAGGTGCGGACCATGTCCTATCGTCCGGAACGTTTAGCCGAGATCATTAAAAAAGAAGTGTCTGATATGGTGCGGGATGAACTTAAAGATCCCCGTATTGGTTTTGTCACTATTACCGGGGTTGAGGTTTCCACTGACCTGCGCTATGCCAAGATTTTTTTCAGTGTCCTGGGTTCAGAGGAGGAGGCCAGGGCCTCCCTGGAAGCCTTGAATCGCGCCCGTGGTTACGTGCGCAGTGAACTGGCCCGGCGGATCCGCTTGAGGCATGCTCCGGAGATATCTTTCAAGCTCGATCCCTCGATTCAGCGGGGTATTCGGGTGATGGAATTGTTAAAAGACGTGAAAGAACGGGGTGCCGCGGGTAATGACTGGCCTGGATAAGATAGCGGAATGCCTTCAAAAAGCCAGGCAGGTTATTTTGAGCGGGCATGTCATGCCTGACGGGGACTGCCTGGGTTCAGTGGCGGCCCTGGGCCTCGGTCTTATGGAACTGGGTAAGCAGGTAACCCTTGCCAGCCCCGATCCCCTGCCTGAATTGTATCAGTTTTTACCCGGGGCGGATCGCTTTTTGATTGGGGAAGAGGCCCTAAAAGGAACTTATGATACCTTTGTGGTTCTGGATAGCTCTGTTCCCGACCGGCTGGGGCCGTTAAAGGAATTGCTTGTTCGTGATCTGGTGGTCTGTGTTATTGACCATCATGTGGGCAATCATGACTTTGGTCACTTTATATATGTAGACCCGAAAGCCGCGGCAACCGGGGAAATTATTCAGGATCTACTGGATCTGCTGCATGTATCATCCCGGGTAGATATAGCCAGCTGCCTGTATACGGCCATTGTTACCGATACCGGATCCTTTCGCTACCAGAATACCACTCCCCTTACCCACCGCCGGGTGGCCAGGTTGATGGAAGAAGGAGTTGACGCCGCCCGGCTAAACGTACTGCTTTTTGAGCAGAAATCATTATTACACCTGCGGGTTCTCCAGGCAGCCCTGCAGACCCTGGATTTTACCCCCTGTGGACGGGTAGGCTGGATGAGCGTCACCCGCGAGACCCTGGATAGTTTGGGCGCGCGGGAAGAACATACCAATGGGCTTATTGACTATGTACGCTCCCTGCGCGGGGTGGAGGTGGCCCTGCTGTTCAGGGAAATCGAATCCGGCTGCTGGAAAGTAGGTTTTCGCTCACGGGGTCAGGTGGATGTGCAGCAGGTGGCTTCCAGGTTTAATGGCGGAGGACATCTCCGGGCTGCCGGAGCGGTAGTCAGGGGGGAAGGGGAAGCGGTTATTAAAATGGTGGTAAGGGCCGTACTGGAGGTCATGCAGGGGGATTAATAATGGATGGGATTCTGAACATTTTAAAGCCGCCCGGGATGACCTCCCATGATGTGGTGGATTTTATCCGGCGCTTGCTGGGCGGCATTAAAACGGGTCATACCGGAACTCTGGATCCCGGAGCAGCGGGAGTATTACCGGTATGCCTGGGGCGGGCCACCAGGGTAATCCAGTTTCTACCCAACGATAAAGAATACCGGGTAGAAATTATATTCGGGCTGGCTACCTCCACGGGAGATACTTTTGGGGAAGTAATTTCCCGGAATAGTGCCTCTTCACTAACCAGCGAGGCTCTGGAAGAAGTTTTAAGGGCTTTTGTGGGCGAAATTGCTCAGGTTCCCCCTATGACTTCAGCTGTTCGTTACCGGGGGAAAAGGCTTTACGAGCTGGCCAGACAGGGAATAGAGGTGCACCGGGAGCCCAGGCAGGTGAGCATTTACTCATTGCGCCTGGTGCAATTATATGGGACAGGCACGCCCCACCCCCGGGCTCTGGTAGACGTGGCCTGCTCTGCGGGGACGTATATACGTACCTTATGCGCCGATATAGGCCACTTGCTGGGGTGTGGTGCCTCCATGAGCTTTCTCTTACGCACCAGAGCAGGTATATTTTCCCTGGAAGAAGCGCTTACCCTGGAAGAGGTGGAGGAACTCTTCCGGGAGGGCAGGCTTTCCGGTAAATTGGTCAGGCTGGAGCAGGCGCTGGAGCATTTTCCCGCCATCTATGTCCGGCCGGGAGCAGTAAACAGCATCAAATCAGGCAGCCCTTTGTACTGGCCGGGAGTGGCTACGGCGCCGGAATTTTTGCAGGAAGGTCAGCTGGTTCGGCTGTGCACTGACAGGGCCGTACTGGCTGTGGCCAGGACCGTTGCCGATTCCAAACGGCCTGGTTATTATCAATTTAAGCCCGTGAGAATACTTGCTTAATTTGAGAATAGAATTCTGCTGTTCTTGCCAGGGGGATGATGGTCGTGAAAGTATACGAAACATGGGAAGGAATAAAGGAACGTTACGCCAGTTTGATGGTCGGCCTGGGGAACTTTGATGGAGTGCACCTGGGGCACCGGCAGCTGATTTCTACAATGGTGGCTACAGCTCGTGAAAGGAAAGCTACGCCGGCAGTTTTTACCTTTCATCCCCATCCCCTGGCTGTGCTGGACCCGGAACATGCTCCCCTGTTGTTGCTTACTCCCCGGGCAAAGGAAAGAATTATGTGCCGGCTGGGAGTGGAGGTTCTGCTGCGTGTTCCATTTACTGTCGAATTTGCCCGGATCAGTCCCCGGGAGTTTGTCGAAGAAGTGCTGTTCCGGGGGCTGGGTGTTAAAGCTGTGTTTGTTGGTTATAACTATACATTTGGTTATCGGGGAGAGGGCAATCCGGAACTGTTAAAGGAGTATGGCCGTAGATACGGCTTTGAGGTACATGTAATGCCCCCGGTTACCGTGGACGGCCAGGTGGTGAGCAGCACCCTTATTCGCAGCCTGTTGCTGTGCGGGGAAGTTGCAGAGGCTGCCCGCTTTATGGGTTATTACCCCTTTGTGGAAGGCCGGGTAGTTACCGGTGACCGGCGGGGGGCAAAACTGGGTTTCCCCACGGCTAACATAAACCCGGAGGAAGGAATTTTAATACCGGCCCATGGTGTATATTCGGTGGAGGTGGAGGTGGATGGTGATTATTATATTGGAGTTGCCAATATAGGTACAAAACCCACCTTCAATACCAGAAACCTCCGCCCCAATATCGAAGTGCATTTACTTGATTTTCATGGTGACTTATACGGGCGCCAGATCCTTGTGCGTTTCAGGCGGCGCCTGCGGGAAGAAAGGCGTTTTGCCTCGGCAGCAGAACTAATTGCGCAGATTCAAAAAGATATTCTTCAAGCCAGGATGGAATACAGCGGAGAACAGAGAACATATAAATACAAGTAGAGTTTACTTCTCAATGGAAATATGCTAAAATGAAGCCATTAAGCTTCCCGGATATGGGGAAGGGTGACTTTTTCAATGGGGATTCCCAGACCGGGTTTCCAGGATGAGGAGATTAAAAGGTGGCTCAATCATATAGCTCTGATTTGCTTGAGTGAAGAGTTCCAGGAACTCAAAAAGGAACTGGAGCAGATTTACCGCCAATCAGAAGTTGAAAATTATGCCCTTGCGGCCTTTGTAGATGCGTTGTATGCTTTTGTTGCCCAGGAAGAGGAAAATTTGATTTGCCAGTCCGGAACCCTGTGATATTTTTTAATATAGAGCCATGCGTGTTATTATTACCGAGCATGCTAAAAAGCGGCTCAAAGATTTGCGCCAGGAAGGTATTACCATCGCCGATATTACAGTGGCTGCCAGCAATATTCCCGGACGTATTCCTACGGCAACCCGTTTTCGCGGTTTTATAGCGCGTTCTGGTCGAATTTTTGATATTGTGGCCAAAGATATACCGGGCGGACGCCTGGTAATTACCATAATCGGGAAGTAGTTTCCCGTGAACTGTTGGCTAGGGAACTCGTTTCTCCGGCGGTTAGCTTGGCCAGCAGCGATTATGGTTAGAAGGAGGTGAGTTCTCGGTGGCACTGACTCCTGAGAGGAAGCAGGCCCTTATAGCCGAACACAGGCTGCACGAAACCGATACGGGTTCTCCCGAGGTGCAAATCGCCATTCTGACCGAAAGGATTAACAGCCTGACGGAGCACCTGCGGGTGCATAAAAAGGATCATCATTCCCGGCGGGGCCTGTTAAAAATGGTGGGTCAGAGGCGGGCATTGCTTAACTATCTGAAAAGCAGGAATTTTGACCGCTACCGGGCACTGATTGAAAAATTGGGTTTGCGAAAATAAGAAGGGCGGGAGTGTTAACCCGCCTTTTTAAATACGCCCGGGTGATAACCAGTATTTTTTGCTTTATCAGCAGGAAATAATATTTATTATGTAGAATAACTATCAGTTATGAAAATTTAGGCAGGTATGTAACAGGAGGTCAGGTAGCTTTACATGTCAGCGAAACCTATTTTGATTAAAGAATGTGAAATTGGTGGCCGTATATTGAAATTGGAAACAGGCCGGGTGGCCGGGCAGGCCGGCGGAGCTGTCCTGGTGCGTTACGGTGATACAGTAGTGCTGGTTACTGCCACAATGTCCAAAACGGTGAGGGAAGGAATTGACTTCTTTCCCCTGACTGTTGATTACGAGGAAAGGCTATATGCTGTGGGTAAAATACCCGGCGGGTTCATCAAACGTGAAGGTCGTCCCAGTGAAAAGGCAATTCTTTCCGGGCGTTTAATCGACCGGCCCATACGGCCTCTTTTCCCCAAAGGATGTCGTAATGAGGTACAGGTAGTAGCTACTATTCTGTCGGTAGATCAGGATAATGCTCCCGAAATAGCTGCCATGATTGGAGCATCTGCGGCCCTGCATATCAGTGAGATTCCTTTTCAAGGCCCCATTGGCGGTGTAATAGTGGGACTGGTGGAAGGGGAGTATGTTATCAACCCCACCCTTACTCAGGCAGAAAAAAGTTTGATGCACCTGGTGGTAGCTGGAACCCGTGACGCTGTGATGATGGTTGAAGCGGGTGCTAAAGAAGTGCCTGAAGACCAGGTCCTGGGGGGCATTGCCTTTGGTCATGAAAAAGTAAAAGAAATCGTCAAGTTTATTGAGGAATTCCGGGAAGAAGCCCTGGCCCTCGGGCTGGCAAAAGAAAAGGTCACTCCTGTTCTCGCCGAGGTAGACCCTCAGGTGGAGGAGGCGGTAAGCGGCCCGGCTACAGAGGAAATGACCGCCGCCATAAGGCAATGTATAGAACAGCGGATGGACAAGCAAACCCGGGATGCCTTTCTGGAAGAAGTTAAGAATAAACTGCTGGAGTCTTTCCGGGAAACATTCCCTGAACAGGAACAATCCATACTGGCGGTCATTGAGGCAGTGGAGAAAAAAATTATGCGCCGCTTCGTGGTGGAGGAAGGAGTGCGCATAGACGGTAGAGCTTTAAATGAAATCCGGCCTATAAGTGTGGAGGCCGGGATTTTGCCCCGTACCCACGGTTCAGGGCTCTTTACACGGGGTCAGACTCAGGTGCTTTCAGTGGTTACCCTGGGTCCTATTTCCGATGAACAAATACTGGACGATCTGGGCATAGAGGAAACCAAGCGGTTTATGCACCATTATAACTTCCCCCCCTATAGCACCGGGGAAACCAGGCCCATGCGTTCCCCCGGGCGACGGGAGATCGGGCACGGAGCTTTAGCAGAACGGGCACTGGAGCCGGTGATTCCCGGAGAAGATACTTTCCCTTATACCATTCGTCTGGTTTCTGAAGTTCTTTCCTCTAATGGTTCCACATCCATGGGAAGTGTATGCGGTAGTTGCGTGGCCTTAATGGATGCGGGTATTCCAATTAAGGCTCCGGTGGCTGGCGTGGCTATGGGATTGATTAAAGAGGAAGATAAGGTGGCCATCCTTACCGATATTCAGGGTATTGAAGACCATCTGGGAGATATGGACTTTAAAGTAGCCGGTACGGCCAAGGGGATTACAGCCCTGCAAATGGACATTAAAATCCCCGGTATTGATACGGAAATTTTGGGTAAAGCCCTGGCTCAGGCCCGGGAGGGACGGCTCTATATTTTAAATAAGATCCTCGAGGTTATTCCCGCACCCCGCCCGGAATTATCACCTTACGCGCCCCGGATCATTCATACTGTTATTGACCCCGATAAAATTCGTGAAGTCATTGGTCCGGGCGGCAAGGTGATCAAAAAAATAATCGATGAAACAGGTGTGGAGATTGATATTGAAGATGACGGCCGGGTATATATTGCAGCCGTAGATCCCGCAGCAGCCAGGCGAGCCCTGGAGATTATTGAAAATATCACCAAAGATGTGGTTGTGGGCGAAATTTATACCGGCAGGGTAACCAGGGTTACCGACTTTGGTGCTTTTGTAGAAGTGGTGCCCGGTGTCTTTGGTATGCCGGGGAAGGAAGGCCTGGTGCACATTTCCCATCTGGCTCACCACAGGGTTAACCGGGTGGAAGATGTGGTGAAGGAGGGAGATACCATTGTGGTGAAAGCCATCGGGTTCGATAATCAGGGACGCCTGAAACTATCCCGTAAGGAGGCCCTGCCACCGGAACCTAAGGAATCAACTCCTCACCACCGGCGCAGCAAGGGCCGTCAGGGCCGTCATTAACCCGGTTTTTTACCCCCCCTACCATGAGTTTTCGTGGAGGGGTTTAATTATTTTGAGAGACATACCTGTCACCTTCCGAGAATTTTGGAGAAAAAAAGTGGCAATACCGCATCTTTTCCCTGCATACAAATGTGGTGATGAAATGGGAAAGGGTGGCAGGTATGCGTGTGTATTACTTTAGCCGGCAGCGATTATGGAGAGGTTTCTGGCTGGCAGTACTTAGCTTTTCACTTCTGGCCTGGGGGTACTGGTATAACCAGTCCCTGCAGGCATTACCGGCAGCATCACTACCTATCTACCAGGGCAGTGGCAGGGAAAAGGAGGTTGCCCTAACCGTAAATGTATTTTGGGGAGAAGAGTACCTGCCGCAAATGCTGAGTATACTGGAAAAGGAAAGGGTAAAGGCCACCTTTTTTATTGGTGGACAATGGGCGGAACAATTTCCAGCACTTACCCGGACAATTTATAAGAAAGGGCATGAAATTGGCAGCCATGGCTATGCCCATCCTCACCCGGACCAGCTTTCCGTAAGCGATAATTTACAGGACATCAGGCGGGCAGAAGAAATACTGGTGAAAATAACGGGGGAGCGCCCGCGGCTGTTTGCCCCTCCTTATGGTGAACACGGGCAACCTGTACTCCAGGCTGCTTCTGAAGCGGGGTACCGGACCATATTATGGAGTGTGGATACCGTGGACTGGCAGCGCCCTGAAGCCCGGGTAATCATTGAACGGGTTCTGGGTAAAGTTCATAATGGTGCCATTATACTGATGCATCCTACAGCTCCGACCGTTGAAGCCCTGCCGGTTATAATTAAGGAATTAAAATCCCGCGGCTACAGGCTGGTGACCGTTTCACAACTTCTAAATCACCTGGAAAGCAAACCTTAGTACGGCTGATTATAAACCGCATTATAAAACATCATAAACTGCCCTCAAACCGGGAAGCTTAGAGTCTGGATATGTCTATAGTAATTAAGAGGTGAACAGCAGTGCTTTCCCGGTTGATTTTTTCTCTTTTCCTGGGATATATGGTTCTGGGGGCCGGCCTGCCCCCTGCACTGGCTGCGGGTGCATCAGGGCCCTGTATGCAGCCTGCTCTACCGGTATTTTTAAACTTAGGGGAATTGCCCGTTTCTTCTTTTGGAGGACAGGAGCCCAGAATAACTGCCGAGGCAGCGGTGTTGATGGAAGCTTCCACCGGGCAGGTTCTCTTTGCTAAAAACGCCCATCAAGCACGGCCACCAGCCAGCACCACCAAAATTCTTACTGCTCTGCTGGCCATTGAAGGTGGCCGGTTGAATGAAGTGGTGACGGTGAGTTCCCGGGCGGCGGCGGTAGGGGAGAGCAGCATGCACCTGTTCCCCGGCCAGCGTCTTACCCTGGAGCAACTTTTGTACGGCGCTCTCCTGCGTTCAGGAAATGATGCCTGTGTGGCCATAGCCGAACATATAGCGGGCAGTGAAAGAAATTTTGTTTTTCTGATGAACCAAAAAGCCCGGGAACTGGGTGCCCGCCAGAGCCATTTTTGCAATCCCCATGGTTTACCAGCTCAGGGTCATGTGTCCTCGGCGTATGACTTGGCCCTTCTGGCCAGATACGCTCTGCGGAACCCCACTTTCAGGGCACTGGTATCCACCCGTTATTATGGTTTTGTAAATCCTCCCTGGGGAGAGTATCATCTTCATAATACCAATCGTCTCCTGTGGAGCTACCAGGGAGCGGATGGGGTTAAGACCGGCACTACCAGTGAGGCGGGAATGTGCCTGGTTGCATCGGCCAGCCGGGGGGGGAGGCAATTAATCAGCGTGGTTTTGCACAGCGATGATCGCTATGGTGACACCATGGCGCTTCTGGATTACGGATTCTCCTGTTTTAAAACACTGGTTGTAACGAAAAGAGGAGAACCCTGTTATAAACTGCCAGTAAACGAGGGTACTGTTTTGACAGTACCACTGGTCAGTGATCGCACCCTGGCAGTAGCTGTGCCGGTGCATCGTTCGCCTGATGTGAAAAAACAATTTCATGTACCCTCTGCAGTGAATGCGCCGGTCTTCAGGGACTGGCCTGCAGGTACTGTTGATATCTGGGTGGAAGGCCAACCGGTTGCCAGGGCCCGCCTGTTAACCGGAAGTTCAGTTCACAGGCTGCCGGCCTGCAGGTTATGGTGGAAGAGAGTAAGTGCCCGCTTCAGGCCAGTATGAGTTTAAGAAAAATGTCCTGCCGGTTTACCTGCTTTCAAGCGAACTTTAGAGGATTTTTTGTGGGCGGTGGCGAAAAGTAACCTGTTATTTGGGTGAGTCTGGCTCAGACTGAATCGGAGGTGCGGCTGGTTGTTTCAAACCGTCAGGCTGAAAAATGGGGTTACCATACTTACCGAGGATATTCCCCACGTGCGTTCAGTAGTTCTGGGTATATGGGTAAAGGCGGGTTCGCGGGACGAGAGCCCGGACATAGCAGGTGTTTCCCATCTCATTGAACACCTCATGTTCAAGGGTACGGAAAGCCGAACCGCCCGGGATATTGCAGAGGCACTGGATGCCGTTGGTGGGCAGTTAAATGCTTTTACCACCAAGGAATATACCTGTTATTATGCCCGGGTTCTGGATGAGCATTTTGACCTGGCCCTTGATATTTTGCAGGATATGTTGTTTCACTCCAGGTTTGATTCCGGGGATATCGAACGGGAGCGCAATGTGATCCTGGAAGAAATAAAGATGTATGAGGATGCACCGGATGAACTGGTTCATGACGTCTTTGCCACCACTATCTGGCAGGGTCATGAACTGGGCAGGCCAATTATAGGTAATGCGGAGGTAATCAGCCGGATATCCCGGGAGGAAATCCTGGACTACTATCGCCACCATTATCGCCCGCAGAATATAGTTGTGGCCGTGGCAGGAAATATTGTTCACGAACGGGTAATAGAAAAGCTGCGTCCTATTTTTGAGCCGCTGAATGGAGAACCGGTTACGCGCAGGTTAATACGTCCGGTTCCCCGGCGGATGGTTACCTGCCGGCCCAAAGAGACGGAGCAGGTTCATCTATGTGTGGGTGCACCCGGGTTACCCCTGGATCACGAAAAGGTTTACGTGTTTCAGGTAATTAATACCATCCTGGGCGGGGGTATTAGTTCCCGTCTGTTTCAGGAGATCAGGGAGCAGCGGGGGCTGGTATATTCCATTTATTCCTATCACAGCTCCTATCACGATGCAGGGCTATTTTGTATTTATGCCGGGTTAAGTAAGGAAAACTTGCCCGGGGTTATGGAGCTTATTTTTAAAGAAATCAGGGATATCCAGCAAAACGGGGTTAAAAGTGAGGAGTTGCGGCGTGCTAAGGAGCAGATTATCGGAAATCTGTGGTTGAGCCTGGAAAGTGTAAGCACCCGGATGAGCAGGCTGGCCAAATCCCAGCTTTACCTGGGCAAAGTATTACCTCCGGAAGAGGTGGCCGAGAAGGTGAAAAAAGTTAGCCTGGAAGATGTCCGGGAACTGGCACGTGAAATGCTCAATCCTGAGTCCTTTGCCATTGCCACGGTAGGTCCGTGGGATGATGGTGGCACCTTGAAATCTTTTTTGGGAAGTAATTCTTGTTGTTAAAGCTTTCAGGTTTTTAAATGGCGTTCTAAAACATGTCCCACTCCCATATAATGCTAGCGGGGGTGGGGTCAAGATGTTAATAATGTCGTTCACGCTTCTCCTGGTTGTCCTGATTATCCTTTCCATTCGGGAAAGGATGCGCCTGGCGGTTTTAAGGAGTAAAGCGTGGGATGTATCCGAGTTGAGCACACCATCCCCCCTATCCCAGGCTCTGACAGGGCTTGTGGGAACGGCGGGCGGGATCTACCTTTCCCTGGTGTTATTGTTTACCTTCCTTGGCTATGAATTGCCCGAGCGGGTTTATCTGGGGAAAATTCAGGTGGAGCCCCTGGCAGCGCTGTCCATTGCCCTGGCCGTTGTGCAGCCTTTCTTCCTAAGGATTTTCCAGCTAAGACGCAGGTTCTAACAGGGGGGGATATGGTGAGGTTAACAGAGCTGGCCGGCAAGGAAATAGTAAATATTTATGATGGCGCCCGTCTGGGAGTGGTAGGGGAAAGTGATTTGACCATTGATATTGAGACCGGGCAGGTACAGTCCATAATTCTGCCCCGCCGGGGAAATCCCCTGGGTTTCTGGTTGGACCGGCAGAGCCTGGTAATTCCCTGGGAATCTGTGCGCAAAATTG
The DNA here is from genome assembly GCF_000686645.1 of Desulfofundulus thermocisternus DSM 10259. Lineage (NCBI taxonomy): Bacteria > Bacillati > Bacillota > Clostridia > Eubacteriales > Peptococcaceae > Desulfofundulus > Desulfofundulus thermocisternus. Next base: position 97,483 of record NZ_JMLG01000001.1, on the reverse strand, counting down.
GCAGTGAAGTTATTATTGTTGATCTTGACCAGGCCCATCTTAGCTTAAGACGGTATACTTTATAATTTTAATAATGTTACATTATAATTTACCTGGCTTGGTACTTTTTTTGTTTTATCTTGACATAATCCAGGTTATGTGGTTTAAATTTTAACAAATGACAGGAAGGGGGAAACTGGTTTATACCGCAACGGGGCTGCAAAAAATACCGTTTGCGGGGACACAAACCGGGTTTAAAATTGATCAGGGTTGTAGTAGCTGGTGCTTATGGCCGGATGGGTCGTGAAGTTTTAAAAGCTGTCTATAAAACTGATGATATGATTCTGGTAGGAGCAGTGGATGTGCGGGGAGAAGGACAGGATGTGGGGCCCCTGTGGGGTGGTCCAGAAATAGGAATAACCCTGCAGGGGGACCTGGAGAAAGTACTGGCCGAAGCCCGCCCCGATGTTATGGTTGATTTTACCACTCCCGACGCGGTAGCCGGGAATATTAAGACAGCTCTTAAAAGTGGCGTACGTCCCGTGGTGGGAACCACCGGGATGAGCAGCGGTGAACTGGAAGAAATCCGTAATCTTGCGGAAAGCCTCAAGCTGGGTTGTGTAATTGCTCCTAATTTTGCTATCGGGGCAGTTTTAATGATGCGATTTGCAGCTGAAGCAGCCAGGTACCTGCCCCATGTAGAAATTATTGAATTGCACCATGATCAGAAGCTGGATGCTCCTTCAGGTACGGCCATTAAAACTGCTGAATTGGTGGCTGCCGCCAGGGGAGATTTTCAGCAGGGTTTACCAACGGAGGTAGAAAAAATTCCTGGTGCCCGTGGCGGCTCTTATGATGGTGGTATCCGCATTCACAGTGTACGCCTGCCGGGGCTGGTAGCCCATCAGGAGGTAATTTTTGGTGGCCTCGGACAAACCCTGAGTATAAGACATGATTCTATTTCCCGGGAATCCTTTATGCCCGGTGTATTGCTGGCTGTTCGCCGGGTGATGCATCTGGAAGGAGTGGTATACGGCCTGGAGAACCTCCTCTTTGAGTAAACTATGACAAGCACCTCCATTTTCTGGCCCTCATATATTGGTGGTAAATAAAGGCCAAGGAGGGTTTGCCGGCCATGCAGCCAGATCTAAGCGGGGTCACAGTAGCCGTTCTTGGCGGTGATGCCAGGGAGAAGATCCTGGTTGAACGGCTGGCGGCATCAGGGGCAAACCTGAAAGTAGTGGGACTGCCAGTTGCAGGAGAGAGGATTATCTCCTGCCATGAAATCGCCCGGGTCCTGGCTGGTGCTGACGCCTTAATTCTGCCTGTGCCCGGGATTGATGACGGGGGTCGTATTCATTCGAGATACCTGGAACAGCCGCTTATTTTACTGGAAGAACACCTGACCTTGCTGGTTCCCGGTTCGCCGGTTCTGGTAGGTATGGCCAGGCCAAAGCTCAAGGAAATGGTAGCCCGGGCAAATCTCCGCCTCATTGAACTAATGGATATGGATGAAGTGGCTATTTTAAACTCCATTCCTTCGGCTGAAGGAGCTATTCAGGTAGCCATGGAGAGATTGCCTATTACCATTCACGGGAGTAATTCCGTAGTTCTGGGCTTTGGACGGACGGGAATTACGCTGGCCCGTATATTACATGCCCTGGGAGCTCGTACCGTGGTGGTGGCCCGTAACCCTGCCCAGCGTGCCAGGGCTTATGAGATGGGGCTGGTAACAGCTGATTTAACAGGACTGCCGGAAGTGGTGGCGGAGGCGGATGTTATTTTTAATACCATTCCGGCTCTGGTACTGGATGAGCAGGTCCTGGTACGGGTACGGCCCGGTACGTTAATTCTGGATCTGGCATCTTCCCCGGGTGGTACCGATTTTGAGGCAGCAAGGCGGTTAGGTATTACTGCACTTTTACTTCCAGGATTGCCCGGCAGGGTAGCACCCCAAACAGCAGGTGAAATCCTGGCTAAGGTTGTCCCCCGGCTGCTGGCTGAACAGTTGGCCCTCTAGCTTATGGCTTTCCAGCGGAGGTGCTAGTCATGCGTTTGAAGGATGTCCGGGTGGGATTTGCCGTTACCGGTTCCCATTGTACGCTTGACGAAGTGATGGTTGAGGTGGAAAATATAGTAAGGGAAGGTGCTATTGTTTACCCCATCATCAGCACAATGGTAGATAGCACTGATACCAGGTACGGCCCGGCTCAAAAGTGGAAAGATATGTTGGAAAAAATAACCGGTCGTGCGCCTATAAACAGTATTACCGGCGCTGAACCCATCGGGCCCGGTAAGCTTCTTGATGTGCTGGTGGTGGCGCCATGTACAGGAAATACGCTGGCCAAGCTGGCTAACGGTATTACCGATGGGCCAGTGTTAATGGCCATTAAAGCTCACCTGCGTAACCAGCGTCCGGTTGTACTCGCTATATCGACCAATGATGGTCTGGGTATGAATGCCAAAAACCTGGGTTTGCTGTTAAATACGAAGAATATTTATCTGGTTCCCTTTGGTCAGGATAATCCTGTGGAGAAACCCAACTCCCTGAAAGCAAGGATGGATCTTATTATCGATACGATTCTTTTAGCGCTGGAGGGAAAGCAAATACAGCCCGTACTCGTAAATGTATCGCAGGTCCGGTGAGAGATGCAAATTTAAGGAAATTTCCAGGTAACGGCGGGCCCGTACCATGAATCTGTCGGGCCGGTTTTTTGATTTTAGTATGGACGTGCCATTTAGTGGTTCCATAACTATTTACATCCAGAAACAAAGTAATATTTTGAGAGGAGGATTTTTTCTTTGTATAACGTAGTAGTTGTAGGTGCTTCCGGTGCGGTGGGACAGGAAATCTTAAAGGTGCTGGAGGAAAGAAATTTTCCCGTCGGGGAACTGAGACTTTGTGCAACCAGTCGTTCAGCCGGAAAGCAAATGGTTTTCCGGGGCAAGGTCTATACAGTTCAGGAAACCAGTATTGATTCTTTTGAAGGGATGGATATTGCCCTTTTTGCCGGGGGAGCGGCCAGTAAAGAGTTTGGCCCGGCAGCTGTGGAACGTGGTTGCGTGGTTATTGATAACAGCAGTAACTTCCGGCTTGATCCAAAAGTTCCCCTGGTGGTACCGGAAGTTAATCCTGAAGATGTGAAATGGCATCAGGGAATTATTGCTAACCCGAATTGTTCCACCATTATTATGGTGATTCCTTTAAAGGCAATTAAAGATGTGGCGGGGATTAAACGGGTGGTTGTATCTACTTACCAGGCTGTTTCAGGTGCAGGAAAAGAGGCCATTGATGAGCTAACTGCCCAGACACGGGCTGTTTTAGACGGTCAGGATTATCCGCCCAAAGTTTTTCCCTACCAGATAGCATTTAACCTCATTCCCCACATTGATGTATTTCAAGAGATGGACTATACTAAAGAAGAATGGAAAATGGTTAAAGAAACCCGGAAGATTCTCCATGATGACCAGCTGGCAATAACGGCAACTACAGTGCGGGTTCCGGTTTACCGCAGCCATTCCGAATCCATCAATATTGAAACTGTGGAAAAGTTAACTGCCCGGAAAGCTAAAGAGGTACTGGCCAGTTTTCCAGGTATAGTTGTTCTGGATGATCCCGCCCGGAAAGAATATCCCATGCCACTTTTCTGTTCCCAGCGGGATGAAGTGTTTGTGGGTCGTATCCGGGAGGATAACTCCGTGGAACGTGGGCTTAACCTCTGGGTCGTGGCTGACCAGCTGCGCAAGGGTGCAGCCACCAATGCAGTTCAGATTGCTGAATTATTAATTAAATACCGCTGTCTACGGGGAGGCAATAGGTAGTAAATGAAGTTTTTAGTCCAGAAATTTGGCGGTACCTCTGTAGCTACATCGCAAGGGCGGGAGATGGTAGCTACCAAGGTGGTGGCAGCGAAGGAAGAAGGTTATATCCCGGTAGTGGTTGTATCTGCTATGGGGCGTAACGGTGATCCTTATGCTACGGATACCCTGATCAATATGGTAAAGCAGGTGAACCGCAATATTAGTTTGCGGGAATTGGATTTATTAATGTCCTGTGGGGAAATTATTTCGGGAGTGGTAATGGTAGCTACCCTGGAAAAAATGGGACACCCGGCAATTTTTCTTACCGGTGCCCAGGCCGGCATTATTACCGATAACCATTTCACAGAAGCAAGAATTCTTCGCGTTAAACCCGAGGCTGTCTTAAAGCATGCCCGGGAGGGTAAGATAGTGGTGGTGGCCGGCTTTCAGGGAATCAGTGAAGAAGGTGAAATTACCACTCTTGGTCGGGGAGGGAGCGATACTACCGCAGCCGCACTGGGAGTGGCTCTTAATGCCGAATATGTTGACATTTATACCGATGTAGAGGGAATAATGACTGCTGATCCCCGCATTGTAAGCGATGCGGTGACCAGGGAAGTGGTTACCTATGATGAAATATGCCAGCTGGCCCAGGAAGGGGCCAAGGTGGTGCATCCAAGGGCAGTGGAAATAGTGAAACAGAAAAATATTCCCCTGCGCGTGAAATCTACTTTTAGCGATGCTCCGGGTACGCTGGTGACCAGTTCCGGGGAAGTATATAAAGGAACCATTGATATAACCAGGGACCGTACAATTACCGGTATCACCCAGATTCCCAATATAGTACAATTTAAAGTAAACACAAGTGCGGGTCCGGAGGGATTAAAAGAACAGCGTCGTCTCTTTAAAGGGCTCGCCCTGGCGGGAATTAGCCTGGATTTTATTAATGTTTATCCCGATCAGGTAGTATTTACTGTTAAGGAGGAGGTAGCCGGGAAAGCTGCCCAGGTGCTGGAAAATACGGGTTTTATCGCCGAGGTAATACCAGGCTGTGCCAAAGTGGCGGCCGTAGGTGCCGGTATGACCGGTGTTCCCGGGGTAATGGCATCAATTGTGGACGCTCTGGCCAGGGAAAATATACCCATTTTGCAGTCCAGCGATTCCCATACAACCATCTGGGTACTGGTCAGACAGGAGGACATGGAAAAGGCTGTGCAGGCACTACACCGTGAATTTATCAATGGTGCCAGGTAGGGTTTATATCGGCAGGCCTTAAGCCTTAAAACGGAAGAAGGAAGGTGAATATTTTGGCCGTTGATTTTGGGCGTGTGCTCACCGCTATGGTGACGCCCTTTGGCAAGGATCTGGCGGTGGATTATCAGCAAGCCAGGAAGCTGGCCCGTTATCTGGTGCAATCTGGTTCCGACGGGTTGGTGGTATGCGGAACTACCGGTGAGTCGCCTACACTGACAAGGGACGAAAAAATTGAACTTTTTCGGGTGGTGGTAGAAGAGGTTGGCGGGCAGGCCACGGTAATTGCTGGAACCGGGAGTTATAATACTGCTGAGAGTATAACCCTTACCCAGATGGCTGAAAAGGTAGGGGTAGATGGTGTAATGCTGGTAGCGCCATATTATAACAAGCCGTCCCAGGATGGGCTTTATGAACATTTTAAAGCTGTGGCCAGCAATACCAACCTTCCGGTTATGCTGTATAATATTCCCGGCCGGACGGGGGTTAACATTCTTCCCGCAACGGTGGTACGTTTGGCACAGATCGAGAACATTGTAGCTATTAAAGAGGCATCCGGCAACCTGGACCAGGTAAGTGAATTGCGCAGATCCCTGCCTGATGACTTTGCCATTTACAGCGGGGATGATTCCCTGACCCTTCCCATGATGGCATTGGGGGCCAGGGGCGTGGTTAGCGTTTGCTCCCACGTTGTGGGTCCGCGAATCAAGGAGATGGTTAATGCTTTTACTGCTGGGAACACTACTCTGGCCACACAAATTCACCTGGAGCTTTTCCCGTTATTTAAAACTATGTTCATTACTACCAACCCGGTACCTGTAAAAACAGCCCTGAATTTGTTGGGTTATCAGGTGGGGGCGCCCCGTTTACCCCTGGTTGAGGCTACGGTTCAAGAAAAGGAAGCCGTTAAAAATGTACTGGCTGGCTTAAACTTAATTTAACTTAAAGGTGGATAGAAATGGAAACTGCCCGGAGGCGGCCAGCATGAAAAAGGTGGGCCGCCTTTGCTGCTGTTGGATAATTTTGGGGAATAAAAGCCCCATTTTTTTATCGGGGTAATAGAGCTATGGCTTTCTGGCCAATATTTTATTAGGCCCTGTTCTGGCAACCCTTGTCTTGCGGGAGGGGATCCAGTATAATAGCTTGGGGATTCAATTAAGCACTGAGTGATTTAAAACTGAAAAACGGAATATTTTCCCCGCCTTCTCCTGTTTTTTCTCACCGGTATATTTTGCTTGATCATGTTTTTTGAAAAACAGGTTAGGAGGTGCGTGTTTGGCCAAGGAACCGAAATTGGCGTTAATCCCCCTGGGGGGACTTGGTGAGATCGGGAAAAACATGATGGCGGTGAGATTCGGGGAAAATATTCTGGTTATAGACTGCGGTTTGATGTTTCCAGAGGAAGAGATGTTGGGGATCGATGTGGTGATCCCCGATATCACTTATCTTCTGGAAAATAAAGATGCTGTGCGCGGTATAGTGCTTACCCACGGACACGAGGATCATATCGGTGCCCTGCCTTATGTACTGAAGCAGTTGAACGTGCCCATTTATGGAACCCGGCTTACCCTCGGCCTGCTTCAGGGTAAGCTTAAGGAGCAGGGGGTGGCCGGCGAGGCAAGTATGCATGTGGTTAAACCCCGGGATACAGTGACGATCGGCCCTTTTAAAGTGGAGTTTATCCGGGTTTCACATAGTATTCCCGATGCTGTTGCTGTGGCTGTTCATACACCAGTAGGGGTAATTGTGCATACCGGTGATTTTAAAATCGATCAGACTCCAGTGGATGGAGAAGTAACGGATTTTTACCGGTTTGCCCAGTTAGGTGAACGAGGCGTTCTGGTATTGCTATCGGACAGTACCAATGTGGAGCGCCCGGGTTATACCATGTCGGAACGGATGGTTGGGGCCACCTTTGATGATATTTTCAGGCAGGCTAGAGAGCGCATTATTATAGCTACCTTTGCTTCCAACGTGCACCGCTTGCAACAGGCCATTACCACTGCCTACCGTTATGATCGTAAGGTGGCAATAATTGGTCGAAGCATGATAAATGTAGCCAATATTGCTCACGAACTGGGTTACCTGCATGTTCCTGAAGGAACCCTCGTGGAGCTGGAAGAAGCTAACCGTTTACCCAAGAATAAAGTGGTATTTTTGTGCACGGGAAGCCAGGGTGAACCTATGTCGGCCCTGACAAGGATGGCCCTGGGGGACCACCGTCAGGTGGAAATTCTCCCCGGTGATACCATCATAATTTCCGCCACCCCTATTCCGGGGAATGAAAAGCTGGTGGCACGGATTATCGACCAGCTGTTCAAGCAGGGTGCCCATGTAATTTATGAGGCAGTTTCAGGTACCCATGTGAGTGGTCACCCCAGCCAGGAAGAACTCAAGTTGATGATCAACCTGGTTAAGCCGCGGTTTTTTGTACCGGTTCATGGTGAGTACCGGATGTTAATCAAGCATGCGGAACTTGCACGCAGCATGGGTATTCCGGCAGAAAATATTTTCGTGGCAGAAAACGGCCAGGTACTGGAGTTTACCCGTCGTTCCGGTCGTATTGCCGGGCGGGTAACGGCAGGGCGCGTACTGGTGGACGGCCTGGGCGTTGGAGATGTGGGTAACATTGTACTGCGGGACCGCAGGCAGCTTTCCCAGGACGGGATCCTGATCGTAGTGGTAACCATTAGTCGGGAACTCGGTCAGGTTATGGCCGGCCCGGATATTGTATCCAGGGGCTTTGTTTATGTTCGTGAGTCAGAACAGTTGATGGAGGAAGCCCGGGAGAGAGTGAAGGAGGCCCTGGAGAAATGCAACGATCGGGGTCTTTCAGAATGGGCGGCTATTAAAGCTCAGGTTAGGGACGTTCTGGGTAAGTTCCTCTATGAAAAAACAAGGAGAAGGCCAATGATACTGCCCATCATCATGGAAGTATGACACCGTCTTTACCAGGGGCCGGGGAGTCAGAAAATGGCTCTCCGGCTGTTTTATTTGTCGCTGTTTCTTTTGATACGGGTAGTAACCCGTTTATTTTTCTTCATGTATTTTATCTGTAACATAAACCATACTAGAAATGAAAAAAGAATGAGGGGATGGGTTGCATGTTTGATGATTACTATAGTATTTGGGGACATGAAGGGGAATTCCCCCACACCCCACCTCAGGCTCCTCCGGGAGAACCCGACAAAGCTCCTCAGCAAGATCCCCGTAATCCCGGCAATTCCCCGGTACCCCAGCGGGTACAGGGACGCCCGAAAGAAAGCATGGAATCCATTAAAGAACTGGGGACGAGTCCTGTTCCTGAGGTAAAGAGCAATATACATTGTTTAACTATAGTCGGCCAGATTGAAGGCCACCTGGTGCTGCCTCCTCAAAATAAGACTACCAAATACGAGCATGTGATACCCCAGCTGGTAGCCCTGGAGCAGAGCCCGGAAGTAGAAGGGGTACTGGTGGTTTTGAATACAGTGGGGGGAGATGTGGAGGCCGGCCTGGCTATTGCTGAGATGATTGCCAGCTTGTCCAAACCCACAGTATCTATTGTACTGGGTGGAGGGCACAGCATCGGGGTGCCGATAGCCGTTGCTGCCCGCTATAGTTTTATTGCCGAAACGGCCAGCATGACCATTCATCCCATTCGTTTAAATGGCCTGGTAATAGGTGTGCCTCAAACCTATGAGTATCTCGATAAAATGCAGGACCGGGTGGTACGTTTTGTGACGCAGCATTCCCGGATCAGTGAAGCTGCTTTTCGCGATCTTATGTTCCGTACGGGGGAGCTGGCCAGGGATATTGGCACCGTTCTCATCGGGAGAGAGGCAGTGGAAAAAGGCCTGATTGATGAGGTAGGAGGTGTCGGGCAGGCAGTAAATAAGCTTAAGTCTATGATTGAAGAGTATAAACTACGAAACGGGGTGCCGGTGCAGTGATTTTGTATACACCCATGCAGCTGGAACTGGTTTTTGATGGCCTGGAGGAGATGCAGCATGTTCCTGTCAGGGAGGTGAAAGTGGGGGGCGTACCTGTATTGGTACAGGATACCGGGCCAGGGGAAGGTAAGGTGGTACGCCTGTTAAGTACTGATCCCAGGGATTATTTAAGGAGCGATCTTTGCCCGGGTGCAGTCGTAAAGTTATACCAATGTACCAGCAAAGAGGGATATTATGCGTGACGGCCGGTATCCGGTCGTTACGCCAATATACTTATCAAATAAATTTCTTAAAGTATAAAATAAAATAATTAGCTGGTATGTATTTTCCCCGTATGCTATAATTGTATAGCTGGCGTTATAGACCTGTAAACATAAGTATACGGGGTGATCCGGTTGGGAGTGTTCGAAGCTATTGTACTGGGTATTGTTCAGGGGGTAGGAGAATTTTTACCCATTTCCAGCTCGGCACACCTGGTACTTGTTCCCTGGCTGATGGGGTGGCAGTATGCAGGATTAACCTTTGATGTGGCATTACATATGGGAACCCTTCTGGCAGTGGTGGCTTTTTTCTGGAGGGACTGGTTGATTTTACTTCATGATGGGTTATTAAGGCAAAAAACTATTGAAGGGCGTTTATTCTGGTACCTGGTGGTTGCCACTGTTCCAGGCGCAGCAATTGGTTACTTGTTTGAGGAGCAGGCAGAAACCGTTTTCCGGGAGCCGCTGCTTATAGGGGTTATGCTCATTGTGATGGGAATAATTCTTTATCTGGCCGATAGCCGGTCACCGGCCTATAAGAAATTGGATGAAATTGGTCTGGGGGAAAGCATCTGGATCGGTCTTTCCCAGGCTCTGGCAATTATTCCCGGGGTTTCCCGTTCTGGCATAACCATGGCCGTTGGTCGCATGACCGGTCTGGACCGGGAGACAGCGGCGCGCTTTTCATTTCTTATGTCCACACCAATAATTTTTGGTGCCGGGATAATGCAGTTGCCCAAGCTAACACTTGCTGACCTGAATCTGCCCTTTTTAACAGGGGTTATTGTGTCGGCAGTTGTGGGCTTTCTTTCAATTAAATTCCTTTTACGCTTTTTAACCCAGCATAGCTTCAAGATTTTTATCTGGTACCGCATGATTTTAGGATTGGCGGTTATTTTCCTGGCTCTTGCCGGGGGCAGGTAGGATTAAGGTAGGGGTAGTTATGACCGAGTTCAGGCCCGTTAAAACCAAACGCACTTCCGAAAGTATTCTGGAACAAATCAAAAAGCTAATCATAGAAGGCCAGCTGGCACCCGGTGATAAGTTGCTTACGGAAAGGGAGCTTTCCGAGCGCTTGCAGGTTAGCCGCGCTTCGGTGAGGGAGGTCCTGTCGGCCTTGAATTTGGCAGGTATTCTGGAAATAAAGCATGGGGAAGGTATTTATATCAAGAGGCCGGGGCCTGATTCCATTATAGAACCATTAACCTTTATTTTGCTCCTGGAAAAGGATAAGCTGCAGAACATCCTGGAGGTACGCAAAGCTCTGGAAGTAGAGGCGGCCGGCCTGGCTGCAGAGAGATGCCCGCCGGAACTGCTGGAGGAATTGAAAAAAGTGGTACAGGAAATGGAAGAGGACCTCCCAGCAGGAAAGAAGGCGGAACAGCTGGACCTTAGCTTTCATCTCACCCTGGCCCAGGCCAGCCAGAACCCCCTGTTGAGCCGTTTAATGAATACGGTCCAGGAAATCATTGGTCAGACCCTGAAGGTAACACGAGCACTATGGCTTTCCGCTACATCAGGTACTACCCGCAGGTTGTTTGAGGAGCACCGTGATATTTACCTGGCTGTGGCTGCACGGGATAGGGCCCGGGCCAGGGAGTTAATGTACCGTCACCTGTGGAAGGTGGAGGTTGAACTGGCGCGGATCAACATGAACAAAAAACATAATTGATTCTAACACCGGCAGGCCCGGTGTTTTTTTACGTATTTTATTAAAATTAAATTCTAATTTTTTTGCTTTAAGGGAAACTTTTTTTTGCGAAAATTATATATTCCGGAAGGATTTTGATACCCGGTATAGAATGATTTAAGTGGTCAGGCCACCAGATAATATTTTGGTCTAGCACTACATTTGGTATGATGTCACCTTATTCTGTTGTCTTAACCTCATTATTTTTCTGAGTCAGGAGGTGTGCCATGAATATTGTTGTTCTCATTAAACAGGTGCCGGGAACGGATAATGTAAAAATGGATCCAAAAACTGGTACCATGATCCGCACCGGTAAGGATAATATCATCAACCCCCTGGACGAAAATGCGCTGGAAGAAGCCTTGCGGCTGAAGCGGAGCTTGAAAAATGTAACCGTCACGGTCATCAGCATGGGTCCGGAATCGGCGATGAAGGCCATAAAGGAAGCAATTGCCATGGGTGCCGATGGCGGCATACTTTTATCGGGGCGTGCTTTTGCTGGTTCAGACACCATAGCCACAGCGCGGGCCCTTTCCAGTGCCATTAGGAAACTGTGGCCGGTGGATCTGATCCTGTGCGGTGAACGGGCCACCGATGGTGAAACCGGTCAAACCGGGGCCATGGTTGCCGCCATGCTGGACATTCCCGTACAGACCTATGTGCAGAAACTGGAAGTGGGGGACGGTATCATTACGGTAGAAAGGCTGGTGGAGGGAGGCTTTGAGCGCATTCAAGTAAAAATACCGGCCCTGGTTACAGTTGTCAAGGGGATCAACCAGCCCGGCTTTCCAACTCTGGCTGGAAAACTGCGGGCTAAGGAAGTGCAGGTGCCCATCTGGGGTCCTGAGGATGTGGGACTGGTGCCGGATGAGATTGGTTTGAAAGGCTCCCCTACACGGGTGGTTAAAATCTTTAGCCCCAAACTTTCCCGGGATACAATTATGTACCACCACGATAATACAGGAAGGGCTGTTAGTGAGTTAGTTAACTTCCTTAGTGCTCGTGAAATTATTGTATAAGGGGGTGCGGGTTATGGATGTGAAGGAGTATCGGGGTGTAATGGTTCTCGGGGAACAAAGGAATGGATCCATTCACCGGGTGACCTTTGAACTTTTAAACCGGGGACGTTCCCTGGCGGACAAACTGGGTGTTGAGCTGTCCTGTGCTATACTCGGGGACCGGGTGGACGATTTGGGAGAAGTGATCCTGCGGGGAGCAGATAAAGTTTTTCATGTTTGCAGCCAGGACCTGGCTACTTTTCTTCCCGGACCTTACACCAGGGCACTGGTGCAATTGATTCAGGAAGAAAAACCCGAAATTGTCATTGCTGCAGCCACCACCACCGGCCGTACGGTAATGCCCCTGGTGGCAGCCCGTTTGGGAACCGGATTGACGGCGGATTGTACTTATCTGGATATTGACCCGGGGGAGAGGATTCTGTTGCAAACCAGGCCGGCCATTGGGGGCAATATCATGGCCACCATCAAGACGCCCTTTACCCGGCCCCAGATGGCTACGGTACGGCCCCGTTCGACCCGGCCGGCACCCCGGGACGAATCCCGGACCGGCGAGATAGCTGTGAAGAATTATGGCGATATGCTGGTTTCTCTAACCGAGCGTTTCCTGGAATTTATGGCTGATCCGAGCCAGGAGGTTAATATACAGGATGCCGATATTATTGTATCCGGTGGAAAGGGATTGAAGAACCGGGAAGGATTTAAACTGGTGGAAGATCTGGCCCGGGTGCTGGGTGCCGGTGTAGGTGCAACCCGGGATGCGGTAGAATTGGGCTGGATTTCTTATTCCCACCAGATCGGTTTGAGCGGGAAGACCGTTTCACCCAAGCTTTATATAGCTGTGGGTATTTCCGGTAAGGTGCAGCATCTGGCCGGTATGCAAACCTCGGAAACTATAGTGGCTATTAATAAAGATCCCGATGCACAAATCTTCCAGGTGGCTGATTTTGGAATTGTTGGTGATGCCTTTGAAGTGGTTCCGGAGTTAATTAACACGCTGAAAAAATTGAAGGCCGGCGCCTGAGCAGAAGGGAGGGCTTTTGAGGTAGATGCGCTACAATCGGATTACCACCGGAATTATCGATGAGCTTAAGTCAATAGTCGGGGAAGCCAATGTAATTGTGGATCCTGAAAAAATGGAAGTCTACGGCAGGGATGAAGTCTCCGAGGCTATGTGGCAGCACATGCCCGAAGTGGTGGTGAAACCAGAAAATGCCCGGCAAATTTCCGAAATTATGAAACTGGCCAACAGGGAACTGGTGCCGGTTACCCCCCGGGGGGCAGGAACGGGTCTGGCTGCCGGGGCGGTACCTGTGCTGGGTGGAATAGTTCTGTCCCTGGAGCGGATGAACAGAATCCTGGAAGTGGATAAGGAAAATCTCTTCATGGTTACCGAGCCCGGGGTGACCACCGGTGAGGTGCAGCGTACCGCCCGGGCCGAGGGATACCTTTATGCCGGCGATCCCTGCAGTGCCGATAGTTCTTTTATTGGTGGTAATGTAGCCACCAATGCCGGGGGCAACAAGGCGGTGAAGTACGGTACCACTTCCCGGCACATTTACGGGGTGGAAGTGGTTTTGCCCAATGGGGACATAGTTACCCTTGGCGGGAAATGTGTGAAAAACGTTACGGGTTATGATCTGGTGCATCTGATGGTCGGTTCCGAGGGGACACTGGGTATTGTTACCAAAGTTTATCTCAAGCTTATGCCCCTGCCCCAGTATGTGGCAGACCTGCTGGTTCCCTTTGATGACGTTGAGAAAGCCATCAATATCGTTCCGGTTATTATGACCCACGGGGGAATTATTCCCACCTGCCTGGAGTTTATGGATAGCCTGTCCATCAAAGCAGCCGAGCTGTATCTGAACCAGCAACTGCCCTATGGCGATGCCGCTGCCTATGTAATCGTAGAGGTGGACGGCAATTCAGAACGCCAGGTGCAGGAAGATTATGAAACCATCGGTAAGCTATGCCTGGAAAATGGCGGGCTGGAGGTTTTTGTAGCCGACAACAAATCCACTCAGGAGCGCATCTGGAAGGCCCGTCGTTGTTATGCTGAGGCCCTGCGCATGATCAGCCCGGTTTACTGTATGGAAGATATTGTCGTTCCGGTCAGTCAGATTCCCCGGGCACTGGAGGCCATCAACCGGATAGCGGAAAAGTACCAGATCAAAATTCCCTGCTGCGGTCATGCCGGGGATGGTAACATTCATGCCACTTTGTTGCGGGAGAACCGGGATGAACATAGCTGGCATGAGGTTAAGGAAAAGGTGCTGGAAGAGATGTACCGGGTGGTGTATGACCTGGGTGGTAACCTGTCCGGAGAGCACGGCATTGGAGCTAAACGGAAGGATGCTATGGCCCGGTTCATGGATCCCGTACAGCTCAACATGATTCGTTCCATTAAGAAGGCGTTGGATCCCAATCTAATTTTGAACCCCGGCAAGGTAGTGGATGTGTTTTAGAAACGGGGCAGTGGGGGCTGCACGGCTCCGGCCCCCACGGTCACTTTTTTAAAAATTTCGTGCGATTTTAAAAAAATGTTGGTAGGAGCAGGATTTTTTGTGACCTGAGCGAATACAGATCCTGTGGTCAGGCCATCCCTACATTAGAATATCGGAAGGTGGTGGGATTTATAAGGACTGATAATTAACATTATTTCTTTAAGTTGAGTTTTGGGACTAATCACTTTCTTGTAAAATTTTTGAGCCCGGTTCTGGTAGCCAACCAATGCAGAAAGAATAATATGAAATTCTATTTCAGTTCCAGGCTATAGCAAATTTATAATTAAGGAGGATCCAAGCCATGACGTGGACACAGGCAATTAACCCCCTGGGCAACCTGGGTCTTTCTGCTCTGGTAGATGCCCTGCCCATCATTTTCCTTTTCTGCGCCCTGGCTTTATGGCGAATGAAGGGTCATATTGCCGGCCTGATCACCCTGGCTCTGGCTCTGGTGCTGGCTGTGGGCGTTCATGGAATGCCCTTGAACATGGCGTTACTAACTACTGTTTATGGTGTGATGATGGGTCTTTTCCCCATTGGCTGGATTGTAATTACGGCGGTATTCCTGTATAACCTTACTGTAAAAACAGGCCATTTTGAGGTTATCAAGGATTCCATTGCTTCCATTACCGAAGACCGCCGTCTGCAGGCGCTATTGATTGCTTTCTCCTTTGGTGCCTTCCTGGAAGGAGCCGCGGGTTTTGGTACTCCCGTGGCCATTACTGCAGCCATGCTGGCTGGCCTGGGTTTTAACCCGCTGTATGCAGCTGGTATCTGTTTGATTGCCAACACTGCCCCGGTGGCTTTTGGTGGGATCGGTATTCCTATCATAACTGCCGGTGCGGTAACCGGCATCGACGCCATGGCTATCAGCCAGATGGTTGGACGCCAGCTACCTTTCCTTTCCGTTTTTGTACCCTTCTGGCTGGTCTTTATAATGGCCGGGTGGAGGGGAGCTATAGAGGTTATGCCTGCCATCCTGGTCAGCGGCGTCTCTTTTGCGTTAGCCCAGTGGTTCTCTTCCAACTACATGACTCCCATGCTGCCGGACATCCTGTCCTCACTGGTTTCCATTGTCGCCCTGGTGTTGCTGCTCCGGGTATGGAAACCGAAATCGGTCTGGCGTTTTGCCGATGAGCCTCAAGCTACTTTAAAGGTGAGAAAGCATTCCCCGGGGGCCGTATTGAAGGCCTGGTCGCCCTTTATCGTATTGACGGTACTGATTAGCGACTGGGGTCTCCAGTCCGTCAAGGCTGTTCTGGATAAAGTCAGTATCAAGATCGTGTTTAGCGGACTGGACCAGGCCATCATAGCCGGCGATAAGCCCCTGTCCGTAGTCTATAATTTCAACTGGCTATCTGCCGGTGGTACGGCCATTCTTATTGCAGCCATCATCAGTGCTATGATCCTGCGGGTCAGTGTCGGCCAGTTTATGGAAGTGTTTGCAAAAACTATAAAGGATCTGCGCTTTGCTCTATTAACTATCGCTGCGGTATTGGGCTTCGCTTATGTGGCCAACTGGTCCGGAATGACCCCCACTCTAGGGAAGGCCTTTACGGTTACCGGTGCGTTCTTCCCCTTTGTAGCTCCCATCCTGGGCTGGCTGGGTGTTTTTGTCACCGGTAGTGATACCTCGTCCAACGCTTTGTTCTGCAAGATGCAGCAGGTTACGGCCGAACAGATTGGGGTCAACCCTGTGCTTACCGTAGCCGCCAACAGCAGCGGTGGTGTGGCGGCCAAGATGATCTCACCCCAGAGTATTGCCGTAGGTGCAGCTTCCACGGGTTTGGTCGGCCGGGAAGGGGAATTGTTCCGTTTCACCGTCGGTCACAGTATCTTCTTTACCCTGATCATCTGTATAATTACCTTGCTGCAGGCCTATGTTTTCGAATGGATGATACCCGCCATGGCCAGAGCTGCTGAAGCTGCTGCCTCAACCAGCGTGACTTCCGGCGGTGGGGTAACCATCCTGCTGCTAACGGCACTGTTTATCCTGGTGCTGGGGTTAATTGCTTCCCGGCAGAAGGGCAACTTGAGCTTTAATGGTCGCCGGAGTGCATAATCCTGAAGTGCATGGAAGGACTCTAAAAGTATTCCCGGCCGGATGACTCCATCCGGCCGGGATCCGCAAGGGAAAGGAAGGAGCAGTACGTGGCTTTGAAAAGTGCGCTTTTGCCAGGTGTCAACCAGGATTTGGAACATCTGTATGCGACATTTGTAGTTAGGGCCCGGGCTTTAGGGACTGAGGTTCACCGGGTCCGTGATATGTCTGAGGCCAGGGATTTGATTGGCAGGTTAATTAAGGAAATGGGCGCAAAAAAGGTTGCCCTATCCGAATCACCTCTTTTTAGTTATGCTGATCTTGGTAAAGCGGTTGCCGGATGCAGGGCGGAGGTTATTAAGGGTAACCCCCGGGAGGTAGCTGAAACGGCAGACCTGGGCATTTCGTCCTTTGAAATGGCAGTTGCCGAGACCGGAACCCTGGTGCAGGATGCCACTGATATCAACCGGCGGCTGGTATCCATGTTACCTCCCGTTCACCTGGCCCTGGTACCCACCGGGTGTCTGGTGGCTACTCTAAAAGAAGCAATCAACAACCTGGCGGCCAGGGGACAGGTTCCCGGTTACGTTGCCTTTGTTTCAGGACCCAGCCGCACTGCCGATATCGAGCGCGTCCTCACCATCGGTGTGCACGGGCCGGGCAGGTTGGCAGTTATTTTTATTGACGAAGGGGGAGATGTCGTTGTCTAAGGCAACTCTGCGGCAGGCGACCCGGGAAGCCCTGGCCAATACAAGCGTCAGATCGGCTTTAACCCGGTTTGCCGATAGTTATGTTATCTCCCGGGAACAGGTATATCAGCATAAAAATTTTGAAGAGTTGCGCCGGGAGGTAGCCAGGATTAAGCAGGAAACGGCAGAACACCTGGAAGAACTGGCCGCTCAGTTTACCCGCGAAGCTACCCGCCGCGGCGCCACTGTTTTTCGGGCTACCACTGCCGGTGAGGCCCGGGAATATATTGCTCGCCTGGCCAGATCCAAAGGTATCAAAACCATTGTCAAGTCCAAGTCCATGGCCAGTGAGGAAATTCACCTGAATGATCATTTAAAGGAACAGGATCTGGATGTTGTGGAGACAGATCTGGGTGAATGGATCATCCAGCTTGCTCGCCAGCGGCCATCTCATATGGTTATGCCGGCTATTCATATGAGCCGGAACGAGGTGGCTGAAGTCTTTAGAAGGGAAATAAAACAGGCGGTGGAACCGGAAATATCTTCTATGGTCCAGCTGGCCCGCAGGGAATTGCGGCGGAAATTCCTGTCCTCCTGGATGGGTATTTCCGGGGCCAATATTGCCGTGGCTGAGACAGGCACCATTGTCATGGTCACCAATGAAGGTAACGGGCGTCTGACCACCACCCTGCCTCCGGTTCATGTAATCATCGTCGGCCTGGAGAAACTGGTGCCCCGCTTTAAAGACATCGTGCCCATACTGGAAGTGCTGCCGCGCAGCGCCACGGGCCAGCACATAACTTCTTATGTGACCATGATTACCGGTGCCGTGCCTGCCATAGATCCTGAGGGTAAATACCATGAACAAAAAGAACTGCATATTATCCTTATGGATAACGGGCGTACCAGGATGGCCGCCGATCCCGTCTTCAAAGAAGCGATGCAGTGTGTGCGCTGTGCTGCCTGTTTAAATGTGTGTCCTGTTTACCAGCAATTAGGAGGAGTTTTTGGTGACGTTTATACCGGGGTTATAGGTACCCTGCTCACTGCCTTCTTCACCAACCCGGAAAAAGCGCAGGTATTACAAAATCTGTGTATTGATTGCGGGCGTTGCCGGGATTACTGTTCGGGCAACATTAATCTTCCGGCTTTAATTGGCGAGCTCAGAAGGCGAACGGTGGAGAGTAAAGGAGCAGGGTATACTGAAAAGGTAATATTTGATAAAATTTTACCCAGGCGCAGGTTATTCCATAGATTTTTAAAAACAGCCTCCCAACTACAAAAACCTTTTGTCCGGGCAGGGAAAATCAGGCATTTACCCCTGTTCTTTTCCGGTTTAACCAGCGGGCGCACTTTACCTGCCCTTGCCTATGTTCCTTTCCGGGATCTGATCACTACCCTGCCCCGCCCAAAGAAAAAAAATGGTCGTGTAGCCCTCTTTTCAGGTTGCCTGATTGATTTTGTTTATCCCGGTATTGGAAAGGCGGTGGCCGGGGTTCTGGCAGCCATGGGATTTGAGCTGGTTCACCCGGAAGATCAGACCTGTTGTGGTTTCCCGGCCAAACAGGTCGGTTTAATGGACAATTTTGCTGAACTGGCCCGCCAAAATGTTGCGGCCTTTATGGATATAGATGCTGAGCATATACTTACCGCCTGCCCTACCTGTGCGGAAGCGTTAAAGTTCCTGTACCCGGAGATACTGGCCGGTGATAGGGAATGGAGCCAGCGGGCCAGGGAAATGGCGCAAAAAGTGGTGGAATTTTCCTCTTTCGTATATGCTAATAGAAAAGAACTAATCCCACAGCTGGTTCCTTTCCGGCATAAGGTTACTTATCATGACTCCTGCCACCTCAAACGCTACCTGCGGGTTACCATGGAGCCGCGCCAGTTGCTTAAAGATGCCGGTGCTGACCTGGTGGAAATGAGCCGGCCGGACGTGTGTTGTGGTTTTGGGGGATCTTTTACTCTCAAATTCCCCGAACTCTCCAATTCCATCCTGGACCGCAAGCTGGAATCCTTGCTGGAAACTGGTGCTGAAATACTGGCCCTGGACTGCCCCGGCTGCCGCTTGCAGATTGAAGGTGGTTTGGATTGCCGTAATTTGCCGGTTAAGGTTATGCATACGGCCGAGGTGCTTGCCCGTTGCCTTGCCAGTGACGGCCGGGTGCAATAAAGTTACTTTCTACGGGACTCCGGGATTTTCCGGAGTCTTTGTATTGTAACTGGCTGACTTTACTTGAGCGGTACTGGCCGTTTGAATACAGGAGCCTTCATCGTTTCGTCTGGTGGTAATATATAGTATTATTGTAGTGCACTCCCAAATAGTTATGGTATAATTATGTACGAAGATGGAGGCTGGTTGGAGTGAAAGTAAGGACGGCCGGAGACCTGCAAAAATATGAAATTCTCGGTATTGGTTTGCTCTGTCTGGCCCTTTTAGCTTTGATCAGCCTGGTCAATCCTGCTGTTGGGCTGGTTAGCCGGGGAGTCGAACGATTACTGAGGTCTGTTGCCGGTATGGGGGGATATTTTTTCCCCCTCCTGCTCGCTTTTTGGGGTTTGAGATTAATTCAGGGGAAGACAGTTAAAAAAGGGCTCGCCCGGCGCTTATATGGAAGTGCCCTGCTCCTGGTGGTTGCTCTTACTTTATTGCACATGTTGATTTCCGGGGAAAATTCCCTGCAGGCCGGCCTGGCCGGGGAGGGCGGTGGCCTGATCGGAGCCGTTTGTTTATTCCTGCTGGAGCGTTCATTTGGCCTGGTGGGAACCTGGATTATCCTGGCTACGTTAATTATAATGGGAGCACTTTTGAGCTGTAATATTTCTTTGCATGCCTTTCTTGCCGGCCTGGCAGGTGTTCTGAGAAGTTTATATGAACGTATTGGTGGTTTCTTATTTATAGAAGGGGAAGAAGAAGTGGAAGAGCCTGAACCGGGGCCGGTAATCATCGATCAGGGCGGGTCCCCGGCTCGGGAAGAAGCAGCATCGCAGGTAACTGAAGAGAAGAACCGGGATAATGCAGTTAAAAGCGGGTCGCCCAGGGTTTTACGTTTTGCCCCTCCTGCCACATCTTCTTCTGACGTGAGAGATGAAGAAGTGGCTATTTCAGGTGTTTCACCGGCTTACCAGTTTCCTCCTCTAAGCCTGCTTGCCAGGCCACTGAGGAACAGGGGGATCAAGAACAACAGGGATATTACGGAAAATATCCGTATTTTAGAGGAAACCCTGAACAGTTTTGGAGTCAAGGCCAGGGTTATTCAGGTTTCCCGTGGGCCCGCCATTACCCGTTATGAAATTCAGCCTTCGGCGGGGATTAAAGTTAGCCGTATAGTCAGCCTGGCCGATGATATTGCTCTGTCTATGGCTGCTCCGGACGTGCGCATTGAGGCACCTATTCCGGGTAAAGCAGCTATAGGAATTGAAGTGCCCAACCGGGAAATTTCCATGGTTTATTTAAGGGAGTTACTGGAAACACCCGATTTCCAGGAAGCATCCTCCCGGCTTACTGTCGCCCTGGGTAAGGATATTGCGGGCAACCCGGTAGTGGCCGACCTGGCCCGTATGCCCCATCTGCTTATTGCCGGTGCAACAGGTTCCGGTAAGAGCGTTTGTTTGAATACCATTATTGCCAGCATTCTTTTTAAGGCCACTCCGGAGGAGGTTAAATTTTTAATTATCGATCCCAAGATGGTGGAACTGGCTACCTACAACGGCATTCCCCACCTTGTGTCTCCCGTGGTTACGGATCCCAAGAAAGCAGCTACCTCCCTGCGCTGGGCCGTCAAAGAGATGGAGCACCGTTATGAATTATTTGCCGCTGTTGGGGTAAGGGACATCAGCCGTTACAATGAATTCTGTCGCAGCAACCGGGAAATTAACGGAGAGGTCCGGTTACCCCTTCCGTTAATTGTAATAATAATTGATGAACTGGCTGATTTGATGATGGTAGCACCTGCTGATGTGGAAGACGCGGTTTGCCGCCTGGCCCAGATGGCCCGGGCTGCAGGTATCCACCTGGTGGTAGCTACCCAGCGTCCTTCCGTGGATGTTATTACAGGTTTGATTAAAGCCAATATTCCATCCAGGATTTCCTTTGCTGTGTCCTCCCAGATTGATTCCCGGACCATTCTGGACATGGCGGGAGCGGAAAAACTATTAGGAAAAGGTGATATGCTCTTTTTCCCGGTGGAGGCACCCAAGCCCATCCGGGTGCAGGGGGCTTATCTGTCAGATGAAGAAGTGGAGGCACTGGTTTCTTTTCTGAAAAAGCAGGCTGGCCCTCATTTCGAAACGGAGCTTGTTCAGGAAGAAAGTCGAGGTGAACAGGAAGAGGAGCTGGAAGATGAGTTATTGCCCCGGGCCGTAGAAATTTTCGTGGAAACAGGTCACGCTTCCATTTCCCTGCTGCAAAGGCGTCTGAGGGTGGGATACGCCCGGGCAGCCCGTCTGATGGATATAATGGAAAGAAAGGGCATTGTAGGAGGATATGAGGGGAGTAAACCCCGCTCCGTACTGATAACACCGGAACAGTTCAAGCAGACTTTCAAAAAAAGATAGATTAAAAGAATAAAGAAAAAAGGAAACAGCAATTAAGCGTAGAAATCACTGTGTTGGATTTTAGACCGGTCCAATCATTAAGAGCAAAAAAGTAAAAAGTATAATCTTAAGGTATAATAAGGTAAAGAACAATAAAATACAGCCGATTTTTTAAGGTGGCATTATGATTAAAGAAATTAATGTTACAGAAGCCCTGTCTTTAAATGATGCTCTGATTTTGGATGTGCGTTCGGAAGGCGAATACAACGAAGCAACCATTCCCGGAGCAGTAAATGTTCCCCTGCTGGATAATGTGGAGCGGGCGCTGGTTGGAACAGTTTATAAAAAAGAGGGCCCGGCACAGGCACGGAAATTGGGTTTGGAACTGGTTTCTCCCCGCCTTGCCCGCTGGGTGGAGGCTGTTGATCGCCTGGCCTGCGGCAGAAGAGTAGTTCTCTTTTGCTGGCGGGGAGGGCTGCGCAGTCATTTTGCCGCATCTGTCCTGGATACCATGGGCTTTGCTGTATACCGCATCCTGGGGGGATATAAAGCCTACCGGCGTTATGTTAACTCCTATCTGGGAGTGGAAGAACTGCCGTTGAAAGCTGTGGTCATTCATGGTCTGACCGGGGTGGGCAAAACCGCTTTGCTCCGTCGCCTGGCGGAGGAAGGCCTGCCTGTTCTGGATCTGGAGGGCCTTGCCCGGCACCGGGGTTCAGTTTACGGCAAGATTGGCCTGCCCCCTTCTCCCAGCCAGAAAATGTTTGAAGGCTTTATTGTCCGGGACCTTATGGCAGCAGAAAAGAAGGGTATATTTATTGTGGAATGTGAGAGCCGTCGCCTGGGTAATCTGCTGGTTCCGGCAGTAATATTGAGGGCAATGGAGAGGGGATACCGGGTATTGCTTTATGATACGCTGGAAAACCGTGTGAGGCGCATTTGCCAGGAATATACCCGTGGGCCTCAGCAAAATGTACCGGCCCTGCAGGAAGCTACTTCTGCGCTGGAAAAATATCTGGGGGCTCGCCGCGTGGCGGAGTTAAATCAGTTGCTGGCCCGGGAGAAATTTGACCAGGTTTTTTCTTTTCTTTTAACCAGACATTATGATCCCTTATATAAATACCCGGCTGAACCCAGCCCGGATTATGATTTGTGTGTGCCCACGGCTGATATGGATGAAGCAGTTAGCCGGGTTAAGAGATGGATCATGAGTTTACCCGAGTATGAGCGGGTTAAGGGGGGTGAACTCGATGGAATTGGGGAAAATACTGCAGGAGGCCCGCCAGGCCCGCGGCCTGTCCCTGGAGCAGGTTGAAAAAGAAACGAAGATCCGCCGCAGGTATCTGGAGGCCCTGGAGAAAGAGGCCTTTGATCTGCTCCCGGGGAGGGTTTATGTACGCGGCTTTCTCCGTACTTATGCCAGGTATCTGGGGCTGGATGCCGAGGCCCTGGTGGCTCGGTTGGAAGAAATGCTGCCAGAAGAGGTAGAGCCTGTCGTACGGGCGATTCCTGGAACAGGAGAAAAACTACGTCGTCTACCTCTCGGTAGAGCGGTTTATATAATGGCAGGAATGCTTCTGGTATTCTTGCTCTTATGGGGTGGCTGGTGGATTTTAGGGGGTAGCGGGCATACAGCTCCTGATGATCGAGCGGGAAAACAGCCTGCTGCATTTCAGGGGGAACAGGTAAATGTTCCCGAAAACCGGGTTTCCAGGGACGGTGACCGGGCTAATAATAAGCCGGATGCACCCCGTCCGGAAGATAAGTCGTCGGAAGGAGTTCACCTGGTGCTCAATGTAATCGATGAAACATGCTGGATGAGTGTGATGGTTGATGGCAGGACCATGTTTACCGGTGAAGTAGCCGCCAGCCAGTCCAAATCATTTCAGGGCCGGGAACGTATCTGGATTAAACTGGGTAATGCCGGCGTGGTCAATGTAAAGGTTAACGGCCGGGACCTGGGAGTGCTGGGTAAACGTGGGCAGGTGGTAAGCCGGGAATTTTCCGCTGCCACCCTGGAATAAGGAGGGCTCGGAATGGGGTTTTTCATCTGTGACTCCTGTGGCCGGGAGGTTGGCCTTTTTGATGGCATTCTTTCGTGGCATCAGGAAGGACAGGAACTGGGTAATTTTACCATTACCCACCGCCCCGGTCAATATTGTTTGGGGCAGCCAGGCAACAATGTTTCCCGTGAGCTCTTTCGGGTAGCATCCGTCAAGGGGTACCTTGCTTTCGTTCAGTACCTGTTGACCCGGTGGGGCGAAGGTTACGTTCTTAAAGATTATTCTTCTCTACAAAGGATCATTATTCAGATCAGTTCCCATATTCATGAAGGGATGGCCAACTTGCTGGGCGAATAATCCCGGTTTTCCTCCGGGCGGCCCTTGGCGGGCCGCACCTTTTTTTGACAGGGCCGTTTTTTTTAAGTTATACTTATCGTGGGCTGGTGAGAAAGAAATGTCCTATCGTGTTGGTGTGGTTAGCCTGGGTTGTGCCAAAAATCTTGTAGATACGGAGCTAATGCTGGGACAACTGGATGCTGCCGGGTTTATCATCACCCCCAACCCCCGGGAAGCCGATGTCCTGATTGTCAATACCTGTGGCTTTATTACTCCCGCCAAGGAAGAATCCATTGATCAAATCCTGGATCTGGCCAGGTATAAAAAAGAAGGACGTTGCCGGGTACTTCTGGTAACCGGTTGCCTGGCCCAGCGTTACCCCGGGGATTTGATGAAGGAAATACCCGAAATAGATGCTATTTTGGGTGCCGGGATGGTTAGCCAGGTAGTGGGAACGATCCAGCGGGCCCTGGCTGGAGAGCGGGTTTTGAACGTAGGAGAGCCGCGTTTTGAATATGGCGCAGATCTACCCCGCATCCGGACCACGGGGAAATATACGGCTTATGTAAAAATTGCCGAGGGTTGCAGTAACCGCTGTACTTACTGTGCCATTCCTTCTATTCGCGGTCCATACCGCAGCCGTCCCCTGGAATCCATCCAGCAGGAGGTCGAAGACCTGGCCGCGAAAGGGGTTAAAGAGGTAATCCTGGTAGCCCAGGATACCACTTTTTATGGTCTTGACCTTTACGGGAGAAGGATGCTGGCCCGTCTTTTGCGTTCATTAAACAGGATACCCGGAATTCACTGGATCCGCGTTCTTTATGGCCATCCCGACGGGATTAACGATGAACTTGTTGATGTTTTTGCGTCATGTGAGAAAATATGCCGCTATCTCGATTTGCCTCTACAGCATGCCAGTCCCCCGGTTCTCGCCCGCATGGGCCGCAGTAATGACACTGCCGGGTTACGAGCCTTGCTCCACAGGTTGCGCCGGGATATTCCCGGATTGATCCTGCGCACTACATTTATGGTTGGTTTTCCGGGGGAAAAAGAGGAGGATTTTCAACAGCTGCTCGACTTTATGCGGGAAATGCGGTTTGAAAGGGTGGGAGTATTTAAATTTTGTGCCGAAGAGGGTACCCCGGCTGCCAGTATGGACTGCCAGGTGCCGGAAAATGTTAAAGAGGAGCGTTTCCACAGGGCCATGGCTTTGCAGCAACAAATATCCCTGGAATACAATCGTTCCCTGGTGGGCAGCCAGCTGAAAGTTCTGGTGGAAGGTAAAAAGGGCAATTACTATTCTGGCCGTACTGAAGCCGACGCTCCCGGGATTGACGGCCAGGTTTATTTTACTGCCGGCAGGATTTCTCCCAGACCGGGCGATTTTGTACCGGTTAAGATAACCCTGGCCCGTGAGTACGACCTGATGGGGGAGCTTCCATGAATTTGCCCAACCGTTTAACTCTGGCCAGGATTTTTTTAATTCCCCTTTTTGTAACGGTGGTTTCTCTTCAGGTGCCCTATGGTGATTATCTTGCTGCCGCCGTCTTTATTTTAGCCGCAAGCACCGATGGACTTGACGGCTATATTGCCAGGAAATGCCATCTCGTTACCCGGTTGGGCATGTTAATGGACCCCCTGGCAGATAAACTTTTAATTTCCAGTGCTCTGATTTCACTGGTTGAACTGCATCGCCTGCCCGGTTGGGTGGCTATGATTATAATCGGGCGGGAATTTGCCATTACCGGTTTGCGTTCCTTGATGGCCGCCGAAGGGGTCGTTCTTGGAGCCAGTATTCCGGGTAAACTTAAAACCATTACCCAGATTATCGCCATTGTTAGCCTCCTTTTGCAGGATACTCCTTTCAGCGTAATGCGATTTACTCCTGGTAACCTGGCCATGTGGGTAGCCATTATTTTTACCATCTGGTCGGGGCTGGATTATCTAAACCGGGGCTGGAGTATCTTGAAAAAAGGCGGCTTTTAAGAAAGTGGTTTTAACTGCTGTTTATTTGAAATATAAGATTGAAGGGAATCGGGTATATGCAGTGGTACGGTTGGCGTGTTCCAGTTATCCTGGCAGCATTGGTGGTTGGTCTTTCCTTTTTCTTTGCTGTTCAGTGGCTTTATAACCATTACAATTATCAAGAACCCCTGTCCAGGGTTTTAAGAGCGGAAGAAGCGATCCAGAGTTTTTCTATAGAAAAGCGGGATGGGCTATTTAATATTACCGTGCAGCTTAAAGGTACGGCTGACCTGGGTGAAACTTACCGCAAATTGAAAAAATCCATTGAGGATGTTTTGGGGCGCCATCCTTATACTTTAGAAATAAGAGATAATCGTGATCAGGAATTGAACAATGCCTATTATTACAGCCAGTTTGCCCTGTATGAGGCTCAAGTACGGGGTAATTACCGGGAAATGGTACGTTATATTGAGGAACGCGCGGCATCGGTAGGGGCACAGGCCAATATTTCCCTTGATGATGAAAACATTTATGTGCATATGAAGCACGGGGAACATCATCTTTATGCGGTGGTACCCCGGAGGGTTAATTTGAACCCGGAAACGGCTGATTCCTACCGGTAGAGGCCGGTCCCGTCACCATGTGTATATGGTATAGATTCCCTGAACGGTCTTTAGCCTGTGTATGATATAATAATTAATGTTCTGGACAAATGACTTGCCGGTAAATCAGCTGGTTTGAAGGGAAGGTAGCTCATGTTGAAGGAAATTGGCCTGGGTTTGGTGCTGGCCGGTATCCTTTTCCTGCTTATAAATGGTTATGACGTAACTCCCCTGATCTTTTTGGCTGTAGCCTCGGCAGGTTTATATTATATAGCCCGTTCCCGCGGCCTGCTGGCCCGTAATTTTGCAGGTGAACAGGTGGTTTCCCGGCAGGAGGTATCCTTTGCTGATATCGGTGGCCAGGCGGCTGCCATTCAGGAGTTGCGCGAGGCCCTTGATTTTATAAAAAACTATCAGTATATACAGAAGCTGGGCATCAGGCCATTGAAGGGTATCTTATTAACAGGGCCGCCCGGTACGGGGAAAACCCTGCTGGCCAGGGCTGCAGCCAGCTATACAGATGCTGCTTTTGTAGCCTGCAGCGGCTCGGAATTCATTGAAATGTATGCAGGGGTAGGTGCACAGCGGGTAAGACGCCTGTTTCAAACAGCCCGGGAAAGCGCTTTAAGACAGGGCAAAAAGCATGCTTTGATCTTCATAGATGAAATAGATATCCTCGGAGCAAGGCGCGGGCAAACTACCAGCCACCATGAATATGATCAAACTCTTAACCAGTTGCTGGTAGAAATGGATGGCCTGAAGGTGGATGATAAGGTACAGGTACTGGTGGTGGCGGCTACCAACAGGGTGGATATGCTGGACCCTGCGCTGTTGAGGCCCGGCCGCTTTGACCGCCAGGTAAGGGTGGAACTGCCGGATAAGCAGGGGAGACTGGAGATACTCAAGTTGCATACCAAAAATAAACCCCTGGCAGAGGATGTTTCTCTGGAGGAACTGGCCAAGGAGACCTTTGGCTTTAGCGGCGCTCACCTGGAGAGCCTGGCCAATGAGGCAGCTATCCTGGCTATGCGCGAGGGATGTGAGGCCATCCACCAGCGGCATTTCCATGAAGCGGTGGATAAGGTGATGATGGGCGACCGGTTGGATCGCAGACCTGCTCCGGCCGAATTAAGGCGGGTAGCTATTCATGAAACTGGTCACGCCCTGGTTAGCGAGCTGATTAGAAGCGGTTCCGTCTCCACCCTGACCATAACTCCCCGGGGGCAGGCGCTGGGTTACATGCGCCAGATTCCCGAGGATGATACTTACCTGTATACCAGGGATTACCTGGAGAATCAGATTGCCATTATGCTGGCCGGAGCGGTGGCGGAAGAAATAATTCTTGGCAATCGCAGTACAGGTGCCGGTAACGATTTTCGAGAAGCTACCAGGGTGGCGGAACAGATTATCAGGAACGGTATGTCCCGCCTGGGCGTAGTGGATGTGGACAATCTTCCCGGTGGATTGAGGTACCGTGTACTTACGGAAATCCTGCGGGAACAGGAGGAACGTGTACGTTCTTACCTGAGCGAAAGGCGGGATGTACTGGAACGGGTTTCCCAGTTGCTCCTGGAAAAGGAAAAGATTACCGGCGAGGAATTCCGTAGCTTGATTGACCTGCCGGCTGCATAACGGGGGGAGGTCTTCTTGACCTCCCTGTATTACATTTTTCAGGCCCCGGCAGGTTTTAAAGAGATCCTGGCGAAAACAATATGGAAGGGGCAGGCAGGAAGGGAGAAGAGTGAGGTAATGATCAAATGCAGGCCGAATTAATTTTTACCGGAACCGAATTGCTTCTGGGAGAGGTTTTAAATACCCACGCCCAGTACTTGAGCCAGCAAATGGCAGCCCTTGGGATTGAGGTCATTTTACATACTACTGTGGGTGATAATTGGGACCGGCTGGCAGAAGCTTTTGAGATTGCCCTGCGGAGGGCGGATTTAATTGTTATTACCGGCGGCCTGGGTCCCACCAGCGATGACCTGACCAAGGATATTGTTGCCCGTGTACTGGGTTTGCCCATGCTACCTGACGGGCAAACTCTTCAGCTGCTGCGGGAATTTGTGGACCGGCGGGGGTCTTCTCTATCCGAAAGTATGGCGCGGCAAGCCTATTTCCCCGCAGGAGCCAGGGTTTTACCCAATCCTGCGGGAACTGCCCCGGGTGCCCTGCTGGAATATCAGGGCAGGATAATAATCCTTCTCCCTGGTCCGCCGCGGGAATTAAAGGCCATTTTTGAAGCTTCCGTTGTTCCCTACCTGATTTCGCTGGGGAACAGGGGTATGGTTACCCGTACCAGGTTGCTCAAGATAACCGGTATTTCGGAATCAGAAGTTCAGGAACGTATAGGTAACCTGGGAGGGCAGGGTAACCCCGGAATAGCATACCTGGCCAAGCCGGGTGAGGTTCATGTGCGAATCAGTGCTCAAGCTCCCAGTGTTGCCGTTGCTGACCGGATGATCGATGAATTGCTGGAGAAAGTACGGCAACGGTTGGCCGACTACGTTTTTGGAATGGATGACGAGGTTCTGGAAGAAGTGGTGGGTAAATTACTGGTTAAAAAGGGCCTGACCTGTGCCCTGGCAGAATCCTGTACCGGAGGATTGGTAGCCGCGCGTTTAACCTCCATACCGGGTAGTTCTGCCTATTTTTGGGGCAGCGTTGTAGCTTACGATAACCGGGTTAAAGAAAAGGTTCTGGGAGTTCCGGCCGGGGTTCTTGAAACCCACGGAGCTGTTAGCCGGCCAACAGCCATTGCCATGGCTGAAGGAGTAAGAAACCTTATGGGCACGCATTTGGGTTTATCCATTACCGGTATTGCCGGGCCTGGCGGAAGCACACCGGTGAAACCAGTGGGCCTGACATATATTGCTCTGGCTACCGCAGAAGGAACTACCTGTCAGGAATTTCATTTCCCCGGCCATCGCCAGGCAGTAAGGCAGGGTGCAGCTAACGCTGCCCTGAACATGATCCGCCTGCATTTACTGGAGCAGCTTAAGGCAGGGAATTGAGAAGGGCCATTGAGGCTACACCCGCCAGCAGAGTAAAAAGTAAACTTCTGGTTTTAACGGCCACTCCAAAAGCAGGAATGGCAGCTATTAAATTTTTATTCTCCGGCGTGAGTACCAGTATATCTCCCTTGAGAAATATTTCCGGAGCAACCAGGGCCGCCAGAACAGCTACCGGCACATAACCCAGCCACCTGATCCAGGATGGGGGAATCCGGAACCGGCTGAGAAGTAAAAGCGGGGTTACGCGAAACAGGTAATTTGCGGCAGCTATAACCAGGATGATTATCCAGACGGTTTGTTCCATTTTTCCATCAGCACTCCTATGGTAGCAGCAAGAACGGTAGCCAGTATGATATTCCAGCCTCTACCGAGCATGGTGGCGGCAGTAATCGAAATCAGCCCGGCCAGGCAGGCTACCGCAATGGTAATATTATTTTTTAATTGCATGATTAAAAGGCAAATAAACATAGCCGTAAGGGCAAAATCGAACCCCCACCTGGAGGTATCACCGAGCAGGGCACCCATAAATCCGCCCAGCGCACTGCCGCCTACCCAGGCCAGGTGAGAGGTGATGAACAGCCCGCTCAGGTACCACCTGGTGGGTGGGGGTTCGCCTGTCCGGCTTACTGCTACAGCGTATGTCTCGTCAGTAAGTCCGTGGGCGAGGAATGAAAGGACAGGGGCTGCCATACGGGGAAGATAGGGTGCCAGGGAGGCACTCAGGAGGATCAGCCGGGAATTAACCAGTAAAATTGTGGCTATGATGCCGGGCGGGGTAGCACCGCTGCCCAGCATACTCACAGCAATAAACT
This sequence comes from Desulfofundulus thermocisternus DSM 10259, assembly GCF_000686645.1. Classification (NCBI taxonomy): domain Bacteria; kingdom Bacillati; phylum Bacillota; class Clostridia; order Eubacteriales; family Peptococcaceae; genus Desulfofundulus; species Desulfofundulus thermocisternus. Next base: position 67,055 of record NZ_JMLG01000001.1, on the reverse strand, counting down.
GGGCCGAGCCGGAGTAAATCATCAATGACATGGCCACTATCTGGTCCAGGGAGAGATTGCTGGAACGGGCCAGTACTCCAAAGGTCATGGCCAGGGGGAAGTAACCCAGTACAATGGGCAGGGCATCTCTGGCTCCCAGGAAAAAATGATTTTTGTTCATTTATCTGCCTGTTCTCCTTTCTCACCTTTATAATAATAATTCATCTGCCCGGTTTTGACCAGGGTCTCCGGGCAGGTCCCGTGTTATTACTTTATTTAATAAGGGTGGTGCATTTATGTCTAGTGAGAAATTAAAGGTCCTGGAAGCAACTCTCAGTAAAATTGAGCAAAATTTTGGCAAAGGGGCTATTATGAGGCTGGGGGAAACTGCCAGGCTTAGCGTGGAAGTTATCCCTACGGGTGCCCTGTCCCTGGATATTGCTCTGGGGGTGGGTGGAGTACCCCGGGGCAGGGTGGTGGAAATCTTTGGTCCGGAATCTTCAGGTAAAACCACTGTGGCGCTGCATATTATTGCGGAGGCTCAAAAGGCCGGTGGAATAGCTGCTTTTATTGACGCGGAACACGCCCTGGATCCGGTTTATGCCAGGAACCTGGGGGTAGATATTGATAACCTGCTGGTATCCCAGCCTGATACCGGTGAACAGGCCCTGGAAATCTGTGAGGCGCTGGTACGGAGCGGTGCCATTGACGTGGTGGTTATCGATTCGGTGGCAGCCCTGGTGCCAAAGGCGGAAATAGAAGGGGAAATGGGCGAACTTCAGGTGGGATTGCAGGCCCGTTTGATGTCCCAGGCTCTGCGCAAGCTGACCGGTGCTATCAGTAAATCCCGTACTACGGCTATTTTTATTAACCAGCTGCGGGAAAAAGTGGGAGTGATGTTTGGTAACCCCGAGACCACGCCCGGCGGCAGGGCGTTGAAGTTTTATGCCTCGGTGCGCCTGGAAGTGCGTAAGCTGGAGGCTTTGAAGCAGGGGTCAGAAATTATCGGATGCCGCACCAGGGTAAAAGTGGTCAAAAATAAGCTGGCTCCGCCCTTTAAACAGGCGGATTTTGATATCATGTACGGGATGGGGATTTCCCGGGAGGGGACGCTCCTGGATCTGGCCACGGAAATGAAAATTATCAGCAAGAGTGGTACCTGGTACTCTTATGGTGAAGAGCGGTTGGGACAGGGTCGGGAAAATGTAAAGGAGTATTTGCGCGAGCATCCAGAGGTTGCTCATGAAATTGAACAGAAAATTCGCCAGCAGTTGCAGATTGGCGGTATAAAAATGCCTTCGGCCGAGGACCCCAGAACGGGGGAGGAAAGTATTTAAAGCGGGTTATGCTTCATGGCGGATGATTTTACCCATCCCTTCGGACAATCTATTTTGCCGTGCATATTGGGTAACCGGTCATACTGCCCGTTACCAGTGAGCAGGGTCAACCTTGACATTCTTTAATAAAAAATATAGAATTAACGTTGGGAGAAAATAGAATTGGTTACTACTGGTGCGGGCTTGAAATAGATACAACCTTCTCCAGGAAGGGATATAATCCTGAATTGTCCTCTGCAATGGGGGAGGGGGGCTCTTTTTCTGCCCGTAACCGAAGAAGAAGGTAGTACCGATTCTTTTTCTACCGAGGTTGACTCGGTCTTTTTTTTGTACGCCTGTTTCAATTACAACAGGTAAATGATCTGAAGCCGTACTGGCTGTAAAAGATGGGTTAAGGAGGTGAGATTAATTGCAGACTATAACAGTGCTCCTGGTTGTTACAGGCACGGCACTGGTTGCTTTTGCCGCAGGATATTTTGTCCGCAGGTATCTAATTGAGGCCAGGCTTGCTTCGGCTGAAGCTGAAGCAAAGAAAATAATAGAAGAAGCGGAAAAGGCTGCTGAGGCCAAAAAGCGGGAAGCTATCCTTGAGGCTAAAGAAGAGGTGTTGCGGTTACGGAACGAAATGGAGAGGGAAAATAAAGAGCGTCGTTCCGAATTGCAACGCCTGGAACGGCGGCTGTTGCAGAAGGAGGAAACCCTCGACCGCAAAATCGAATCCATCGAACGCAAGGAAGAAGCTCTCAATCGCAAGGAAGCGGAAATTGAGAGTTTGAGGTCGCGCCTGAATGAAATTTATCAACAACAGGTTAGCGAACTTGAACGGATCTCCGGGCTTACCTCGGAAGAAGCACGCCAGCAGCTTCTTGCTGGCATTGAGAAGGAAGTGCAGCACGAGGCCGCCCTGATGATTAAGGATGTAGAAAATAAAGCCCGGGAGGAAGCGGAAAGACGCGCCCGGGAGATAATTTCCCTGGCCATACAACGCTGCGCTGCAGATCACGTCACTGAAACTACAGTGGCGGTTATTCCCCTGCCCAGCGATGAAATGAAAGGGCGCATTATTGGCCGGGAAGGGCGTAATATCCGCGCTTTTGAGACTCTCACCGGGATCGACCTGATAATTGATGATACTCCTGAAGCGGTAATTTTATCTGGATTCGATCCTATCCGGCGGGAGATTGCCCGGATCGCCCTGGAAAAACTCATCATGGATGGGCGCATTCATCCTGCTCGCATTGAAGAAATGGTGGAAAAAGCCCGTAAGGAGGTGGAAGCTCAAATCCGTGAGGCGGGAGAGCAGGCCACCTTCGAAACCGGGGTGCATGGCTTGCATCCTGAACTGATTACCCTTCTGGGTCGTTTAAAATTCCGCACCAGTTATGGGCAAAATGTCCTCAAGCACTCTATAGAGGTTGCCCATCTGGCCGGATTGATGGCTGCTGAACTGGGTGTTGATCCGCAGATTGCCAAGCGGGCTGGTTTACTGCATGATATCGGTAAAGCAGTGGACCACGAGGTAGAGGGTCCCCATGTCTCTATTGGTGTGGAGCTGGCGAAAAAGTATCGTGAACACCCCGAAGTGATTAACGCTATTGCTGCCCACCATGGGGATCAGGAAGCACAGTCCATTACGGCGGTGCTGGTGCAGGCGGCTGATGCCATATCTGCAGCCCGCCCGGGGGCCAGGCGGGAAACCCTGGAGGCTTATATTAAAAGGTTACAAAAACTGGAGGAAATAGCTGGCTCCTTTGAAGGTGTGGAAAAGTGTTATGCCATCCAGGCCGGGCGGGAGATCAGGATTATGGTAAAACCGGATAAAGTTGACGATCTGGGAGCCATCCGCCTGAGCCGGGAGATAGCCAGGAAAATTGAGAAGGAACTGGACTATCCAGGTCAGATTAAGGTGACTATAATCCGGGAAACCCGGGTGGTGGAGTATGCCAAGTAATAACCCCGTCAGGGGTTTTTCCTTTTATGGAATAAAATTTTTTGGGACTAACTCGAAAGAAAAGCAGGAACTTAACCGCTGAAACCGAATTAAAACGTATTGCTTGGTATGAGGGAAAAAGGAAGGTGACTTCTTTGGTTACAGGTAGGGAAGACGTTACGGATAGCGTGGGGTTGTTAATTTCCATACTGGTACGTTATCCCGAAGTGGCTACCATTAATTTTGACCCCGGCAGGCAGGTTTTGAAGTTTAATTTCATTGTATCCCGCGTTCTCAACCGCAGGGAGTTGACAGATATAAAGAAACGACTGCTCGACAGTATAGAGGTTTTCAGCATGCTGGAAGGAAAACAAACCCGCATTAGCCATATTAGTCATCAAATCTGTGACCACCTGACCATGATTGAGGTTCAGCGCGACGTGGAAACGCTGGTTCAGGAAGAAATAGCTCTGATTGTACAGCTTTTGCGCCAGCTTCTCGATGACAACCTGGTTGCCGAAGCCAATGATTCCTTCTTTGAAGAAGATCTGTTGATCCAGGAGGAAATTATTGAACATATGCTCGACAGTATGCGCGTAACTGCCGAAGACAAGCCGCTTTTCGCTTTTCGTGAAGGCGGCCGTGTTCTGGTTTTTAACAAGTAGGCAGGGGGAAAATTCCAGTGCGTTTGCTTTTTATTGGTGATATTGTAGGGCGCCCCGGCAGGCGGGCTTTAAAGGAAAACCTGCCCGGTTTACAACGGGAGCTGGATATAGATTTTGTTGTGGCCAATGGTGAAAATGCTGCCGGGGGCAACGGTATTACCCGGGAAGTGGCCAGAGAACTTCTGGCCAGCGGTATTGATGTTATTACCATGGGTAATCACGTGTGGGATCATAAGGAAATTTTTGAGCTTATTGAACGGGAAAAAAGAATTTTACGCCCGGCCAATTACCCGCCCGGGGTACCGGGAGTTGGCCTTGGTGTGTTTGAAACAAGGGGTGGCGTTGAAATTGTTGTTTTAAACCTGGCCGGGAGAGTCTTTATGCCGGAGCTTGATTGCCCTTTCCGCGTGGCAGATCAGCTGCTGGAACAGCTGGGTGATTCCCAAAAGGTAATCCTGGTGGATTTTCATGCTGAAGCAACTTCGGAAAAAATGGCCCTGGGCTGGTATCTGGCCGGGCGGGTATCGGCAGTTTGCGGCACCCATACCCACGTCCAGACGGCCGATGAACGTATTTTACCCGGCGGTACAGCTTATATTACCGACGTGGGCATGACCGGTCCCCGGGATTCAGTAATAGGTGTCAAAAAGGAACTGGTCCTGAGCAAATTTCTTACTCAATTACCCCGCCGGTTTGAAGTGGCCTCCGGTCCATACCAGTTTAACGCTGTGGTTATTGATATTGACGATGAGACCGGCGAGGCGCGGCAGATAAAGCGGATTCAAAATTATGAATAATCAAACAAGTGATAAAAAAAGATCGCGAAAGGGTGCAACGTAAAAAAGGAATTTTTTTGACCTTAGCGAATATATAACTTATAACTGTAGCAGTTGCCGGAAAATATTTTCAGAGAAGAAGGAGGTCTTTAAAAGGATGGAAGTATTAAAAGTTTCAGCAAAATCCAACCCCAATTCTGTCGCTGGAGCTCTGGCCGGAGTTCTCCGTGAGCGTGGCTGCGCGGAAATACAGGCCATTGGTGCCGGTGCCCTTAACCAGGCCGTAAAAGCAGTAGCCATTGCGCGGGGATTCGTTGCACCCCATGGAATGGATCTGATCTGCATACCTGCCTTCACGGATATTATAATTGATGGTGAAGAGAGAACGGCTATAAAGTTAATAGTTGAACCAAGATAGAGACTAAAACAAAATTTTTTTGCAGGCGGCCTGTTTATTCTATGGAATGAATAAACAGGTTTTTTAGTTTGAGCGGAGAAAAAATATAAGTTTTCCATAGGAGTGAAAGTGGTCGATGGACTGGTTATCTTTACACCACCAGAGCGTGGTGGTAGATGCTCATTGTGACGTGCTTACAGCAATGGAGGTGCAGAACCGGCGGTTAAATGAGGCAGGAAAGGGCGGGCACGTGGACCTAGAACGCCTGCGCCGGGGAGGAATTGATCTCCTGTTCATGGCTGCCTTCATTGCCCCGGCTTACCGGGAGCGGGCCGTGGCCAGGGCAATGATCCTTATCGACCGTTTTTATAGTGAACTGGAAGCTAATGGGGAAGAATTGATGATGGTTACCTGTTATGAGGATATTGCTGCCGCCCGAGCAGCAGGTAAGGTGGGCGTTCTTTTAACCATTGAAGGGGGAGAGGCTTTGGGTGGCAGTCTTGAGGTGCTGCGCATTTTATACCGCCTGGGGGTGAGGAGCATCACCCTTACCTGGAACGGGCGCAACGAGCTGGCTGACGGGGTGGCCGAAGAGGGTACCAGAGGGGGGCTGACGCGTTTCGGCCGGGAAGTGGTCCGGGAAATGAACCGGTTGGGAATGCTGGTGGATGTCTCCCATCTCTCTGAAGCCGGTTTCTGGGATGTGCTGGAGGTATCAAGCCGGCCGGTGGTTGCCACCCACGCCAACAGCAGATATATCTGCGATCACCGCCGCAACTTGAGCGATGAGCAAATCCGGGCCCTGGCCGCTCAAGGGGGGGTCATAGGGTTGTGTTTTTACCCTCCATTTGTTCATCCCACGCAGCCGTCTTTGAGCAAGCTGCTGGATCATCTCGATCATATGGTACAGGTGGGTGGTATAGGTTGCGTGGGAATAGGCTCGGATTTTGATGGTATTGAGGAGGCTATTCCGGAATTGAAGGATGTATCCTGCCTCCCTCTTTTAACCGAAGCTTTATACCAGCGGGGGTACCGGGCCGAAGAAATTTCTGCTATCCTGGGTGGAAACTTCTTGCGGGTGCTGCACCAGGTTCTGCCCGGCAGGCAGGAACAATCCCCGGCAATGTCGAATGAGGTGAAATGATGCCCTGTGACCTGCACGTACACACCAGCGCTTCTGACGGTACCGACGTTCCTGAGAAGGTAGTAGAGGATGCGTACAGGGCGGGGCTGTCTGCCCTGGCCATTACGGATCATGATACCGTGGATGGAATTCCTCCTGCTCTGGAAGCGGGTAGAAAACTGTCGATTTGTGTACTTCCGGGAGTGGAGTTCAGTACCGAAGAAAATGGCCATGAGCTGCATATCCTGGGCTACCTTTTTCAGCTTGATCATCCCGAGTTGCTGGAAAAGCTGGCTTTTTTCCGTCAGACGCGGTTAGAGCGCGTGGTAAAGATGGTGGAGCGGCTGCGCAGGCTGGGAATTCCGGTAGAGCTGGAACAGGTTCTGGAGCTGGCCGGTGAAGGGGCTGTAGGGCGTCCCCATGTAGCCCGGGCGCTGGTTCAGATAGGGGCTGTAGCTACGATAGGGGAAGCATTTGAAAAATATATTGGTAAAGACAGGGTGGCTTACGTACCCAGGTATAAACTGGCTCCACGGGAAGCAATAAACTTGCTTCACCGGGCGGGCGGAGTAGCCGTGCTGGCCCATCCGGGGCTGACCCGCTGTGATTATCTTATCCCCCGCCTGGTTGAGCATGGCCTCCAGGGTCTGGAAGTCTATTATCCTGCCCATTCCCAGGAGATGGTATGGTACTATGAAAAGCTCTGCCGTCGCTACCACCTGGTGGCCACCGGAGGCTCTGATTACCACGGTTCAGGTCACCGTGAACACGGCTGCCTGGGGGCATCCACTGTTCCTGATGAAGTAATATGGTCATTAAAGGAACTGGCCGGGCAGCAGACGGGCCCGGCAAATATTTAGCCAAAGGCCAGGAATTGCTTTTTGAAAAACATTTTTATGTAACGGGGTGGGGAAATGCAAATAGCTCAGCGCATTAAAAGTTTGGAGTCGGCTATTTTCAACGAGATGGAACATTATAAGAAGCAGGTGGAGGCCCGGGGAATAAAGGTGATTAATCTAGGTGTAGGCAGCCCGGACCGCCCCCCGGCCCCCCATATTATTGCCGCCCTGCACCGGGCAATTGATAATCCGGCTAACTATCGTTATCCGCTGGAGGGCCTGCCGGCTCTCTACCGGGCGGTGGCCCGCTGGTATCAAAGGCGTTTTGGGGTGGAACTGGATCCGGATCATGAGGTGCTGGTGCTGATGGGTTCTCAGGACGGCCTGGCTCATATTGCCCTGGCTTATATAGATCCCGGGGATATAGCCCTGGTTCCCGATCCAGGCTATCCTATTTATGCGTGCAGTATTCTTCTGGCGGGTGGGGAAATATATCCCATGCCCCTTTTGGCTGAAAATGATTTCCTTCCGGACCTGGCCTCCATACCCGAAGAAGTGGCTGTAAAGGCCAGGCTGATGTGGCTTAACTACCCCAATAACCCTGTAGCCGTTTCGGCCAACCGTAATTTTTTTGAACGGGTAGTTGAATTTGCTCGCCGGTACGACATTCTGGTATGTCACGACATTGCTTATGCCGAGCTGGCTTATGATGGCTTTAAGCCCATGAGTTTTTTAGAAGTACCCGGTGCAAAGGAAGTTGGTGTGGAGTTTTATTCTCTTTCCAAAACCTATAATATGGCCGGTTGCCGCATAGGTTTTGCCGTGGGAAACCGGGATGTGCTGGCAGCCCTGTCTCGCCTTAAGTCCAATATAGATTATGGTGTGTTCAGGGTGGTCCAGGAAGCAGGCATAGCAGCCCTTGAAGGTCCCCAGGATTGTGTAGAAGAGACAGCCCGTACTTACCAGCGTCGGCGAGACGTACTGGTGGACGGGCTGGCCCGGTATGGCTGGCATATGCCCAAACCCAATGCTTCCATGTTTGTCTGGGCTCCCCTGCCCGGCGGTTATACGTCTTCACGGCAGTTTGCGCTGGAATTGCTGGAGCGTGCAGGGGTGCTGGTTATTCCGGGGCTGGCTTTTGGTTCCAGAGGAGAAGGATATGTACGGATGGCGCTGGTCCAGGAGGAGGAAGTGCTGGCTGAGGCTGTGGAGCGTATTGGTAGCGCATTTACTTTCCGGTAGCCTTTCGTCTATTGCCACCAGGGGTAGCATATACTAAAATCAGACCTGCTGCCTGGGGTGGTGGATCAATGGATGTGCTTGAAATGCAAAGGAGAATCCAGGAATTAGAAGAAAAGGTGGAGCAGCTCCGCTTAAGCCGCCGGGTCTTGATGAATTTAATTGAGCGGATGGAAAGGGAAAAGTCCGCCTTCCTGGCCCGGCTGGAAAGAGAGAATAAGCGCCTGCACCGGGCCAATTACCGGTATGCGCGATCTTTATTGCGAAAAAATATCCAGATTCTCGAACTGGAGTCGAGATTAAAAGATTATATGTCCCGTCATCCCGGGAGCTGATTTATGAAACAAATGCCTGTATTAAATTTTAATTTTGGATATGGGAGCGAAGAACATGCGTATTGCTGTGGTGGACGGGCAGGGGGGTGGCATTGGAAAGCATATTATGGAGAGGCTGCGCCGGGAGCTGCCTGAAGACGTGGAGATCCTGGCGCTGGGTACCAATGCTCTGGCTACTTCAATGATGCTTCGCGCCGGTGCCAACGAGGGGGCCACTGGAGAGAATGCAGTAATTTTCAATGCACCCCGGGTAGATCTGATCGTAGGCCCGGTGAGTATTCTTTTCCCCCATGCCATGATGGGGGAGCTGACACCGTCCATGGCCACGGCCATTGCCGCGAGCCCGGCCAAAAAAATCCTGTTACCCCTGGTCCGCGGTTCCGTAGAGCTGGTGGGCCTGCGGGCTGAGCCTCTTCCCCATTTGATTGAAGAACTGGTTCAGCGGGTGAAAGAATACCTGGGGGAAGACAGGCATTAGATGCTGGTGGTAACAGAAATTTAACAGGAATTATCAGGATGTAAAAGGATTTTGAAGTTACTCTGTCGAATAAAGCAAGTAAGGAAAAATTTAAAAAAGTTTTTAACCTGCAGGTGCCCCGTAGGGGAGAATAGGGAATCAGGTGAAAAACCTGAGCGGTCTCCGCCACTGTAACCGGGGAGTAGCCCTGCAATGCCACCGCCAGGGAAGGCGCAGGGCAGGCAATGATCCGGGAGCCAGGATACCTGCCTGCGGGTGCTGTTGGCCCCTTCGCGAGAAAGGGGCAATGGCTTTCAGGGTTAGGGACTGGCCTGGCACAAGTTTCCCCGGTCTTTCAAAGGCTGGGGTTTTTATTTTGAGGGGTGTGGATATGGCTCTGGTATTTGTAATTGGTGGTGCCAGAAGTGGCAAAAGCAGTTTTGCCGAAGAGCTGGCTGCTTCTTGTGGTTCAAGGGTTGTTTATGTAGCTACTGCGTCTGCCCTTGATGAGGAAATGGCCCGGCGGATTCACATTCACCGGCTCCGCCGCCCTGCCAGCTGGGTTACCGTAGAAGAAACCCGCTGCCTGGAAAAAGTAATCAGGCAGTATGAAAACGATGCAGATGCCTTTTTAATTGATTGCGTTACCATGTGGTTGACCAATCTTCTGCTGGATGAAAACCTGCCCTGCTCTGGTGGTGCGCTGGATGACAGGGAGAGCTATATTTTAGAAGAAGCCCGCCAGCTGGCCAGGACGGCGGTGGCTTCCCCGGCCAGGGTGATAATGGTGGCCAATGAGGTCGGGCTGGGCCTTGTCCCGGACAATGCTCTGGGCCGGACATTTCGCGATCTGGCGGGGCGGGTAAATCAGCTCCTGGCCCGGGAGGCAGAAGAAGTGTATCTGGTGGTGGCCGGTTTACCCGTGGAGATCAAGTCCCGCGTGTTTAAAGGAAGGAGGTAATCTACGTATGCAGGCCAGGACAATTATGGTACAGGGAACCGCGTCCCACGTGGGTAAAAGTGTTCTGGTGGCTGCCCTGTGCCGCATCTTCTATCAGGACGGTTATCGTGTGGCCCCTTTTAAATCCCAGAACATGGCCTTGAACTCTTTTGTAACCCGGGACGGAGGTGAAATGGGCCGGGCTCAGGTAGTGCAGGCCGAGGCTGCCGGGATTGAGCCCCATGTGGACATGAATCCTATTTTACTTAAGCCTACGGGGCAGGCGTCCTCTCAGGTAATTGTACTGGGCCGGCCGGTGGGAAATCTTTCCGCCCGGGAGTATCACAATAACTACGCTCAAAAAGCGTGGGACGTTATCTGCCAGGCGCTGGACCGTTTGCGCCGGCGTTACGAAATTGTGGCCATAGAGGGCGCCGGGAGCCCGGCTGAAGTTAACCTTCAAGCAACGGAAATTGTAAACATGCGCGTGGCCCGGATGGCTGAAGCTCCTGTACTGCTGGCTACCGATATAGATAAGGGAGGCGCCCTGGCGGCTGTGGTTGGTACCCTGGAATTGCTTCCGGAAGAGGACCGGCAGCGGGTAGCCGGGATTATTATTAATAAATTTCGCGGTGATTTAAAGCTATTCCAGCCGGCGGTTGATTTTCTGGAAGCAAAGACGGGTGTACCGGTGATAGGGGTGGTTCCCTATTTTGAAGGCTTTCGGGTGCAGGAGGAAGATACGGTATCCGAGGAAAGTCTGCGTAAAAGCCGGTCTTCTACCCGGAGGGATATAGATATTGCTGTTATCCACCTGCCCCATATTTCTAATTTTACCGATTTCGATCCCCTGGAAAATGAACCGGATGTGAACTTGCGCTATATTGGCAGGGGAAGTTCCCTGGGACGGCCCGATTTAATCATAATTCCCGGAAGTAAAAATACCATTGAAGATCTCGTTACCATAAGACGCTGGGGCCTGGCCGGTGAAATTTGCCGTCTGGCCCGGGAGGGAGTGCCGGTAATTGGTATTTGCGGTGGATTCCAGATGCTGGGCAAAGAACTGGCCGATCCCTATCAAACCGAGTCCAGCATTCCCAGAATAGAAGGGTTGGGGTTGCTGGATATTAGCACCACTTTTGAGCCGGAAAAGGTAACAACCCAGGTAGAGGCGACAGTGGCCGGCGGCGGGCCTCTTTTGGCGGATTCCCGGGGTCAAAGGTTAGTGGGTTACGAGATCCATATGGGGCGTACCGTGCTGGGGAGCGATGCCGTACCGGCCTTCCGCATATTCCGGCGGTCGGGAGAAATGGTAGATTGTCCGGACGGGGCGCAGGATAAGGAAGGTCTGGTTTGGGGCACCTATATCCACGGCCTGTTTGACAACGACGTTTTTCGCAGGCATCTTTTGAACGCCCTGAGGGTTAAAAAGGGACTGGCTCCCCTGGAAAAAGGAGGGGTTGGTCATCTGGAACAGCGGGAACGGGATTATGACCGGCTGGCCGCTGTTGTAAGGGGAAGTCTGGATATGGGCAGGATTTACCGTCTCCTCGGTTTGCCGGGACCCAAAAAAGGAAGAGCCCTGGCTGGAGCAGTGTAAAGCAGTCTCCCACAGATTATAGAAGGGGGAGGTAGGCCTGGATAAACCGGGCCGGAGGGTATGTCGGTGGTAATTGCAGCCTATGTTTTGGACTTGCTGGTAGGGGATCCCCCCTGGTTTCCCCACCCGGTTATTTACATCGGCAAATTAATTGCCGCCCTGGAAAAATTTTTTCGCCTTGTTGCCAGGAATCCCTCCGCCCTCCGGTTGGCTGGGGTCTTCCTGGCAGCCACAGTGGTGGGGTTAAGTTATCTGGTTACCAATTTCCTGATTCGCCTGGCTGAACTTGTACACCCGTGGCTGGCCCTGGGAGTAGAAATATGGCTTATTGCCACCACCTTTGCCGTCAGGGGTTTGGCCGGGGCTGCCCGGGATGTTCTCATCCCGCTGTCCCGGGGTGACCTCGAACTGGCTCGCCGAAAGGTAAGCCTTATTGTCGGCAGGGATACCCGGGCGCTGGATGGACGGGGAATTACCAGGGCTACGGTAGAAACGGTGGCAGAAAACATTGTTGATGGTTTTGTATCCCCCCTTTTTTACGCTCTTATTGGCGGGGCTCCCCTGGCCATGGCCTACCGGGCGGTGAATACTCTTGATTCCATGGTGGGGTACAGAAACGAGAAATACAGGGATCTGGGCTGGGCTTCGGCCCGCCTGGATGATATAGCTAATTTTTTGCCTGCGCGCTGGACGGGGTTGTTGCTGGTAGCAGCAGCCTGGCTTACCGGTCGCCGGGCTGGTAGCGCGTGGCGGGTGATTAAAAGTGATGCCCGGTATCATCCCAGCCCCAACAGCGGGATTCCCGAGGCGGCCATGGCTGGTGCCCTGGGGGTTCGTCTCGGCGGGCTGAACTATTATGGGGGACAGGCCTCCTTCCGGGCTTATTTGAATCAACCCGGCCAGCCGCCGGTTACGGACCATATACGCCAGGCTATCGACATGCTGTACCTCACCGCTGCCCTGGCCGTAATAAGTGGTACGGCGGTAAAAATGATTTCGGGTTCTCTTTTTTGAGGGGGTGGGGTATATTTGAACATACCGCGCATTTTAATTGCCGCCACCCATAGCGGTGCCGGTAAAACAACGCTGGCTACGGCTTTAATGGCCGCCTTTACCAGGGCGGGTTATGTTGTCCAGCCTTTCAAGGTGGGGCCGGATTATATTGATCCCGGCTATCATCTAGCAGCTACAGGGCGGGATTCCCGCAACCTGGATACCATCTTTTTGGGACTGGAAGGGGTGCGGGAGGTGTTCGCCCGTGCCGCTCTGGGGGCAGACCTCTGTATAATTGAGGGAGTTATGGGACTTTATGACGGCAGGGGGTCCACCGAGCGGGGCAGTTCGGCGGAGGTAGCCAAAGCTCTTGAGGCTCCGGTCCTGCTAATCCTGGATGCCCGGTCCATGTCCCGGAGCGCAGCCGCTCTAGCCCTTGGCTACCGCATGTTTGATTCCGGGGTGCGGATAGCCGGCATATTGCTTAACCGGGTAGGGAGTCCGCGGCACTACAACATTCTGAAAAAAGTCATAGAAGAACAGGCAGGTGTTCCCGTGCTGGGTTGGATTGGCCACCGTGCGGAGATATCCCTTCCCCACCGGCATCTGGGTCTTTTGCCGGCTATGGAAAAGGATGCCCTGGCGGAACACCTGGATCGGCTGGTGGCGGTCCTGGGGGAGGGAGTGGATCTTTCCCGCTTACTGGAAATAGCACGGGCGGCTCCGCCCCTGCCCCGGATTGGGGAAAAAATTTTTCCTGCTGTGCCCAGGAGCCCGCGGGTTCGTCTGGGGGTAATTAAAGATGCCGCCTTTAATTTTTATTACCAGGACGGGCTTGAGCTCCTGGCCGCCCTGGGTGCAGAAGTGGTTTTTCTCAGCGCCCTTTCTTCCCCGGCTTTGCCGCCGGATCTGGACGGCCTTTATATAGGTGGTGGCTTCCCCGAAATGTTTTTGGAAAAGCTGGCGGCCAACAGGAATTTTATGGAAAGCCTGCGCCGCGCTTTTAACCGGGGTATGCCTGTATACGCGGAGTGCGGAGGCCTGATGTATATATGCCGGAGTATTTATGGTTTTGATGGCCGGGAATATCCCATGGCCGGCTTACTGCCCGGAGTGTGCCGCATGCATACCCGCCGGGTAGCACTGGGATACTGTAAAGCCCGGGTGCTGAACGATAATATTCTGGCTCCAGCGGGCACAGAGCTGGTGGGTCATGAATTTCATTATTCTTCCCTGGAAGACATGCCTGCAGATTTTCCCAGGGCCTATGCCCTCCGCCGGGAAGGAGAAGAGGTGGAGGTACTGGATGGCTATGTCCGCGGCAATTTACTGGCTTCCTACCTGCACCTGCATTTTGCGTCCTGTCCGGAGGCTGCCCGCCGCTTTGTGGAATGCTGTGCAAGATTTAAAAAGAAAAGGGTGGTGGAATGCTGAAAATCCTGGCCATGTCTTTACAATTTCTAACCAGGTTTTACGTCTACCGTGGTGATTTTGATGAAAGAGCCTACGGGCGGGCACCCATGTTTTTCCCCCTGGTGGGCCTTTTTCTGGGCGTGGCCTGGACGGTTCTTTATCTGGCTCTGACGCACTTGTTCCCGCAGCCCGTAACTGCCGCTTTTCTAGTTCTGGGGATGGCCACCCTTAGCGGGGGCCTGCACCTGGACGGATTTATGGATACCATGGATGGAATTTTCAGCGGGCGTTCCAGAGAAAAAATGCTTGAAATAATGCGGGATAGCAGGGTTGGCGCCTTCGGGGTGCTCGGGCTGGTCTGTTTATTGCTGCTAAAATTTGCTCTCCTGTTAAGCCTGCCCCGCGAAGCTTTATTACGCCTGTTACCAATTGTACCGGCCATCAGCCGCTGGGGAATGGTTTACGCCATCGCACGCTTTCCCTATGCCCGCGCCCAGGGTCTTGGCCTGTTTCAGGTTCAATATACCGGAAGCAGGGAGCTGGCCGCGGCCTCTTTCCAGGTTCTGCTGATTGCTTTAACAGGAGGATGGCTGGGGTTGTCCCTGTTATTTGCCTCCCTGGTGCTGGTACACGGGCTCGCCCGCTACTTCACCAGCCGTTTAGGCGGGCTGACCGGAGATACTTACGGAGCTATTAATGAAATTACGGAAGTGTTTTTACTTCTGGCAGCGTATCCATTGAGTAAGTGCCTCCCATTAACATTGCTGTAAACGGGGGTGCAAATGGTGATTTGTAATGATAAAATAGATAAGGGTTACCAGGCCGTTCCTCCCCATGGGGGCAACCTGGTCCGGGCATCCATGGAATATGGTTTTGCGCCGCAGGATTTTCTGGACTTCAGTGCCAATATCAATCCCCTGGGTCCCAGCCCCCGGGTCCTGGAAGCATTGAAAGATAATCTCTGGCAGATATCCCACTATCCGGATCCAGATTGCCGGGAATTGAAGGTGGCCCTGGCAGAACACCTGGGAGTTGATCCTTCCTGTCTTCTGGTAGGAAATGGAGCCAGTGAATTGATTTATCTGCTGGCTCGTGTTTTTCCCTTTCGCCGGGCGCTTATTCCTGCTCCGACCTTCAGCGAATATGCCCTGGCCGTTAGAGCTGCCGGAGGGGAAGTGAAATATGTTTTTCTGGATTCCTCTCGAGGTTTTCCTTTTCCTTTAAAGGAAATTTTAAAGCTATTACCGGAAGTGGATGCTCTTTTTTTATGCAACCCCAATAATCCTACCGGGGGGCTTGTTACCTGCCGGGAACTGGGGTTTTTGCTGGAAACAGCTCTGGCTTGCGGCTCCATGATAATTGTTGATGAGGCATTTATGGATTTTGTCCAGAATCCCGCATCCTTTTCCCTGCTTTGCCAGGCCGGGCGGCATCACCGTTTGATTCTACTCTACTCGTTAACTAAAATCCTGGCCATTCCAGGTCTGCGGCTGGGAGCACTGGTGGCACGGCCCGAAGTGGTCCGCACCCTGGAAAAGGCACGGGATCCCTGGAGTGTTAATGCTCTGGCTCAGGTTGCCGGGGTAGCCGGGTTGCGGGACAGGGCATATCTGGAAGCCACCCGGGAAGTGGTGACCCGGGAGAGGGAATTCCTGTTTCGGGAGCTTTCTTCCCTGCCCGGATGGCGCCCTTTTCCCGGGACGGCCAATTTTTTGCTTGTAGACATAACGAATGCTGGTATTACTGCAGGCGAGCTGACTGGTTTACTGGGTCGCCGGGGTATCCTGGTTCGTAATTGTTCTAATTTCCCCGGTCTGACGGAAGGTTACATCCGGGTTGCCGTGAAGGGGCATGATGAAAATCTGCGTCTTTTAAAAGTACTGGGTGAGGTACTACAGGAGAGGTAAAAGATGAGCTGTCGTATATACCTGGTCAGACACGGCGAGACAGCCTGGAATGCTGAATTCAGGTTTCAGGGACACAGCGACGTTGCTCTTTCCCCGCGGGGAGTGGAGCAGGCCCGGGCTTTGTCCAGGCGTTTAAGTAAAGAGGAATTTTGTGCCTTTTACTCCAGCGATCTCCAGAGAGCCATGAATACGGCGCGTATTCTGGCTGAGCCTCACGGCCTGCCCGTGGTGTCCCTGGAAGCCCTGCGGGAAATTAACTTTGGCTTTTGGGAAGGTCTTACCATGGAAGAGATTCAAGCCCGCTACCCCCGCGAGCTGAAAAAGTGGTGGCACTCTCCCCTGCATACGCGTATTCCCGGAGGAGAAACGCTGGCGGAAGTGGTGGAAAGGGTAACCATTGCGGTACGGGGTATAGTAGAAAAACACCCCGCCGGACAGGTAGTGGTTGTGTGCCATGGGGGCACTATCCGGGCACTGGTAGGTTCGGTTTTGGGCATGGATTTGAATCAATACTGGCGTTTGGGAGTTAATAATGCCTGCCTCTCCATTCTGGAATTTTCCACCTGGGAGAGGGGGATTCTAACCCTGTTCAATGAGTGCAGCCATTTAAAAAAGGAGGGTCTGATTTGACTCCTCCTCAAATTAACTTTTACCGCCGCCTGGGAATTCTCATGCTGTTGTTGCTGGCGGCTTTTTCCTGCCTGGTTGCACGCCTGTTTTTTGTACAAATTATACGGGGAGGACATTTACGTCAGGAAGCAACCAGTATCCGCACACGGGATGTAATTTTGCAACCCTACCGGGGAAATATTTACGACCGCAATCATAACGCCCTGGTAACCAGCATTCCTGCCTATTCCCTTTATGCCCATCCTGATCAAATTAAAAATCCCGGGGAGGTTGCGGGAAAGATCGCAGCTGTTTTAGGTGTCCGGCGCGAGGAAATTTTAAAAAAACTGGATAATAATGCCTCTTTTGTCTGGTTGCAGCATGGTGTGGAACTGGACCTGGTTAAAAAGCTGGAGGGGATTAGTGGCCTGGGCTTTGTTGAAACCAGTACCCGTTCTTACAAGCAGGGTAGCCTGGCCGCGGCTTTGCTGGGATTTGTAGGTGATGATAACCAGGGCCTCAATGGCCTGGAAAAATATTATGATCACGAGCTTCAGGGTATGCCGGGGAAAATGGTGCTGGAAATTGATGCCCGGGGCCGTCAAATTCCCCAGAGCGCGGTGGTGGTGGAGCGTTCAAAGGCGGGAAATAACCTGGTACTTACCCTGGATCAGACCATTCAGTATTACGTAGAGCGGGAGCTGGATAGAATTGAATCCGATTACCAGCCCAAATGGGCGGTTATTCTGGTTATGGATCCTAAAACAGGGGAGATCCTGGCCATGGGCAGCCGTCCCACCTTTGATCCTTCCCGCTGGCGGAAGTTTCCCCGCGAGGTCTGGGAAAAGAATCCGGTCACTCTTTATACCTATGAACCAGGTTCAACTTTTAAAATGATTATTGCGGCCGCAGCCCTGGAGGAAGGAGTGGTACGACCTGCCGACTGGTTTTATGACCCGGGTTATATTGTGGTTAAAGGCCGGCGGATTTATTGCTGGGAACGAAAGGGACACGGGTCAGAATCCTTTGCCCAGGCCGTGGAAAACTCCTGCAACCCGGTTTTCATCCAGGTGGGGCAAAAGCTCGGTAAAGAAAAGTTATATAAGTACGTCCGGGGTTTCGGCTTTGGGGTTCCCACCGGTATTGACCTGCCCGGCGAGGAGGCCGGAGTTATAGTCCCTGAAAATAAGGCGTCAGAGCTGGACCTGGCAACCATGTCTATCGGGCAATCCATAGCTGTCACACCTGTCCAGCTCTTAACCGCTGTTTCAGCTATCGCCAACGGGGGTTATCTTATGCAGCCCCATGTGGTCAGGGCTGTGGAAGATGCTTCTGGAAAAACCATCCGGAAAGTATCTCCCCGGGTAATCCGGCAGGTCATTTCCAGCGAGACCGCCCGGCAGTTATCCGGAATACTGGAAAAAGTTGTTCTGGAAGGGACGGGCAGGAGAGCCCTGGTAGAAGGTTACAGGGTGGCCGGGAAAACAGGTACTGCCCAGGTGCCCGGTCCGGGTGGTTATATGGAGGGGAAGTATGTGGCTTCCTTTGCCGGGTTTGCCCCGGCGGACGATCCCCGTATTGCGGTTCTGGTGGTGGTAGCCGAACCGCGCGGTGGGGAATATCACGGGGGAGAAGTGGCGGCTCCGGCTTTTAGTGCTGTAGTGAGGGATACATTGCGTTACCTGGAGGTTCCGGAAGATCCCGTTCAGAAAAACCGGGAAGTTCCAGCTGGTCAGGATGTACAGATTAAGGTGCCCAATGTGGTCGGTTTCCCGGTTGCCGATGCCATCTGGTTGCTGGAAGAGCGGGGATTCCGGTCCTGGCCACCGGGTAAAACGGGTCTGGTTACTGGCCAGGAGCCACCGGCAGGTAGAAGTGTTCCCCCGGGTACGGTGGTGAGTTTACGTATTGCTACCGGTAATACTCCGGAACAGCTGCTTGTCCCCGATCTGTCCGGACTTACGGTAAAAAAAGCAGGCTCAATCCTGGAAAAACTGGGGTTAAAATTTAAAGCCTCGGGGAGCGGGGTGGCTACCCGGCAACGCCCTGAGGCGGGTAAACGTGTAGCACCGGGAACGACAGTTACGGTGGAATTCAATCCTCCCTGAGGACTGATGTTCGTGTTCGGGTAAGGCCCCATGTGGATGCATTAATTTGGCGGTAATAGTAATTCGGGAGGGAATAGGTAATGAAATGGGGAGAACGGGTTATGGTCCTGCGGGAGAAAGTGCTTGAGGAGCGCCCGCTGATACATCATATTACCAATCTGGTCGTTACCAATATTACTGCCAATATTACCCTGGCTGTTGGAGCATCACCTGTAATGGCTTACGCTCCTGAAGAGGTAGCTGATATGGTGCGCCTGGCCCGGTGCCTGGTATTGAATATGGGAACACTCACAGCAGGTGAGGTGGATGCCATGTTGCTGGCGGGCCGGGCAGCCAACGAGGCGGGTATTCCAGTGGTCTTTGACCCTGTAGGGGCGGGGGCAACACCTTTTCGCACGGAAACCGCGCAGATGCTGGTCAGGGAACTGCAAATCGATATTTTACGGGGTAATGCCTCGGAAATTGCTGCCCTTGGTGGTTTACACGCTAACACCAGAGGCGTGGATGCAGGGGAAATTACCATTCCAGCCGGCCAGCTGGCCAGGAAGGTGGCCAGGGATTTAAAAACTGTAGTAATCGTAACAGGGGCAACAGATTATGTCAGCGATGGGGAACGTTTGCTGGCTGTGGATAATGGTCATGCCATGCTTGCTGCTGTAACGGGTACGGGTTGCTCTGCGACCAGCGTTGTTGCTGCTTTCCGGGCCGTGGAAGATGATGGCGTGACGGCCGGAGCGGCAGCCCTGGCCTGTTACGGCCTGGCAGCGGAGCATGCCGGTGCCGTCACCCGGGGACCGGCGAGCTTTCAGGTTGCCCTGCTTGACGCCCTTTATAACTTGAGAGGGGAAAGGCTATCTTCAGGAGTCAAAATAAGGGAACTATGAAGTCCGGGAATTCTTTTTGTTGTCGCGAACAAGACAAATAAATGGTCGGCGGGTTGACAGAAAATAAGGGCGGATTATGTCACAATAAGTAGTGCACGCAGTGAAAAAACCATATACCTCCTTCTTCCCGATTCCCACTTTTTCAGGTGGGAATTTTTTTTACGGAATATTTTTCTGGTAAACCCGGTATCGCCTGACAGGCGGCTGTGTGGTCACCCGTTGCACCATTTTTAGCACCGCGATATTTCCTTCGTGAATCTGGGATATTTCCACCTGGCTGCCGCGGGGTAAGACGCTGTGACAGTTTTTCAGGAGGAGGGCATCAATTCCCCTCTGCCTGAATTCCGGAACAACAGCCAGAAGGGCCAGTCTGAAAGCAGGTTTTTTATCTATTTTTCCCGGTAAAGGTACGCAGAAGCAAATTCCTGCTGGCTGGTGACCTACCCTGGCCAGCAAGAGAAGGCGGGGGTCAGCTATCCTCTTAAAGTGAGTTAAAATGGCTCGGGTTTCAGAAATGGTCAGGGGAATGTAACCCCAGTTTCGTTCCATGGAACGGTTGAGAATATAGTGAACTGCTTTTACCTGTTCGTAGAATGACATAGAAAAGTTTAAGGGCTGTACCATGACTTCCGGGTGACAGGTGGCCCTGCGGGCTACCCGGTTTATGTTTTCTGGTAGTGTTGTTTCTGTTGACCATTGATAAACCAGGAGGTCAGTGAGTTTTTTGTAACCATAATTCTCCAGGAGTTCTCTGTAATATGGTGGATTGTAAGGTAGCGGGTGACCCGCGAAGGGGGGAGGACCGTTTACCAGCAATCCTACCTGCTGGTTGGTATTTACCAGCACAGGGCCAATTACAATTTCACACTTCTGTTTCCGGAGCCATTCTTCCGCTTTTTCCATCAGGCCCGGGTGATATTTTCCTTCGGTACGGCTTCAAAGGCGCCAATAAACCCCGTTTTTTTCTTCCGGCAAAATTCATCCACTGCACAGGCAATCCGTCCCGCTGGTTTATTGTTTTCATAGGCTATGTATAGAGCCAGGTGAACATGGCTTAAAGCCGGGTTGGTACCGGGATGCAATAAGAGAGATGTTTTTTGCCTGTTGGCAAGAGCAAAAGGGCTGTTCTGGCCGTATATTCTATCCACCAGATTAAGGAATGTAAAAAACTCTGACCTTCTCTGAACACGAACTATTTTTAAAAACACTTTATGTCCCGCCCTCCTTTTTCTTTAGAATATGCGAGGGCGGGAAAAAAGGAGAAGGAGATTCCCCTGAAAAAGGGAATCAGGTAATAGTAGCAGTATTATAAGATATAGTGGTAGTGATTGGAGGTATTAGTGTAGTGTTATTTCGAAATTTACCCGGCCCGGTTAAACTTGCTCTGGCTATTTTGGCCTGGGCACTGATTTTATGGATCTTTACCCTTGGTTACCCTGCTTTCCGTCCCCTGGCGAGGTTAATTTTTGGAGTATTGATATTGCCCTGTGCTCTAGTGGAATGGTTGAAAATGAAAGGGCTGGTGCAGGGAAGGGCAACAATTGTTTTGCGTATAGCGTTAATTGCTCTGGCCATGGTTATCTGGTTGCTTGCCGGAAGCCAGCTAAAACTTGATTAGATTTCCGGCAAGAAGGCCGAGACCAAAAGCAACAACGCTGCTGGCCAGGACCCAGAGCAATTCTCTTTTCACTCGCCTGATGAGGTGTTCAATGGATTCCCCCTGGGCTGTTTCTACGGAACCGGGTTTATTTTTTTCTCTGGTCATCTTGGAACCTCGCTTTCTTTTCTGGTTGATACTTTTGGGATGATTCAGGGCATACAATGTTTTATGGCCAGCTGACGGGTATGGTCACCTTATTTTCAATACTGCCGTCCCTGGCATTGATGGAATAGACTTCCAGCGTCCCTTTGCCATCCTGGGGGGGCTTAAAGCTGAGCCGCATCTCAAAATCTCCCCGCTCGGGAGCAGCCCTGGTGGCGGTTGTATAAGCGCTGGCCAGAACCCGGCCCTGGCTGTCCAGCAACCTGGCGTTAACCGTTCCTTCGTAAACTCTGGCGCTTCCTTTAACCAGCAGGGGCACTCCTATTACCTGATCCGGTGTGGGGTGAGTAACCCATATAGCAGGCTCATAAACCCTGGATAAATCCCTGCGAAATGGCTGGTCATATAAGCCTACGTGGCCCCACCAGTCCAGAGTGCGTTCATCCACCTTCCCTTCTACCTGGAAGGATACCTGGCGAATTTCCGGGAACTCGGTTAAGGTATTAACCACACTTTGGATGGCCAGGGCTTCCCCTTCAGCACCTGTACCGGGCTGTTCCAGTACCTCCCTGGAAAAATTGACTGTGGCCAGACCGTCCTTCACTGATACGTCAAGGACTCTGGTTCCGGCAGGTAAGATGCGCATGGCTCCTGGCGTGGATGGTTCCCCGGAAATTAATTCTTCTACCGCTTTTAGAGCCGGCTTATCCGTTTGCGGTATTTTGTGAATTTCCCGGACCAGATAGCTCTCCTGGTCATTGGATTTTACATAATAAACAGCGACGTATAAAGGTTGGGGTGGGGAAGGATCCGGTGATTGGTTGGCTGGTGCCTGCTGCCCGGTCCAGGAACATCCCGATGCCAGAAGCAGTGCAAGGAAAAGGTTTAAAATCAGCACCGGAACCCTCCACCTGGATTTCCTGCCTGTAACCATGGACATACCCCACTTCCTGTCATTGATAATTTTATCCTTAGTATATCATTCAAAGGCGTTCCCTGTCACCCTTAATCGCCAGGTCATACCTTTAGCGAAAAAGCTTGCCGTGGAAAAATAAATAAAACAGCCGGCTCCCCGGTAATGCAGGGTGCCGGCATTTATTTACTGGCGCATCTAGTGGGTTCTGCCACTGGCTTTTTCTTCAACCTTTTCCATGACTTGCTCTACTGGCCCGGCAAAAATGGCTGCCAGAACACCTATACCCAGAACTATAGCCACGCCTGCATAAAAAATCGACCAGTCAAACATTTTATTTCCGCCCCCTGTAATTTCATCCCCTGTTCTTTACTAAAAATGTATCACCGGTGTGGGAAGAAGTCAACCAGTCCGGCCAAACATTTGCTGGTACTGTTCCATGGTCATTAAAATGGCCCGGGGTTTGCTGCCTTCAAATTTACCCACAATACCCCGTTGTTCCATAATATCGATTAAACGGGCAGCGCGGGCATATCCTATATGCAATCTTCTCTGCAGCATGGATATGGATGCACTGCCGTTTTCAATAAGTATTTTTACTGCCTGTGGTAAGAGTTCGTCTTCTTCTTCCTCCCCGGGTTTATCTTCCTCCACCGGTGGTTCTTCCATTACCTGCTGGTTGTAAACCGGCTGGGCCTGTTCCTTCAAGAAGGAGGCCAGATTTTCCACTTCCTGATCCGACAGGTAGGCTCCCTGTACGCGCATGGGCTTTGGAGCACCCACGGGGAAGAAGAGCATATCCCCTTTACCCAGCAGTTTTTCTGCTCCTCCCATGTCCAGGATGGTTCGGGAGTCCATCTGGGAGGAAACGGCAAAGGAGATGCGGGAGGGAATATTAGCTTTAATCAGGCCGGTAATTACATCCACCGAGGGACGCTGGGTAGCTACCACCAGGTGAAGCCCCGCTGCGCGGGCCATCTGGGCCAGCCGGCAGATGGAATCCTCCACATCGGCCGGGGCAACCATCATCAGGTCAGCCAGCTCGTCAATAATGATTACTACATAGGGAAGGGGACCTTCCTCCCGGGTTTTGGCAGGCGTTGTTTCACCAGCGCTTGCTTCGTTCTCTGTCGTTTGAAATAGTTCGTTGTAACGTTTGATGTCCCTGACCCCCAGGCCAGCAAAAAGTTCATAGCGTCGTTCCATTTCCTTTACTGCCCAGCGTAAAACTCCGGCAGCTTTCTTGGCATCGGTAACGACGGGTGCTACCAGATGGGGAATACCGTTGTAAGTGGTTAATTCCACCATTTTGGGGTCTATCATTAGAAATTTAACTTCATCCGGGGTGGCCTTAAATAAAATGCTGGCAATTAAAGTATTGATACACACGCTTTTCCCCGAACCCGTAGCCCCGGCCACCAGCAGGTGGGGCATTTTACCAAGATCTGCAATGACGGGAGCGCCGGCTATATCGCGGCCCAGAACAACGGTTAGCCGCGAAGATCTTTCTTTAAATTCCCTGCTTTCAAGAAGCTCCCTTAAATGTACGGTAGCTATTTCCCGGTTTGGTACCTCAATGCCCACAGCCGCTTTCCCCGGGATAGGTGCCTCAATGCGTACACCGGGAGCAGCCATGGCCAGGGCTATATCATCGGCCAGCCCCATAATGCGGCTTACTTTTATGCCTGCCGGAGGTTGAATTTCGTACCTGGTGATGGCCGGGCCTATAGATACATGGGTTACCTGTGCCTGGATGTTGAAACTGGCCAGGGTTTCTTCAAGAATCCGCTTTTTCTCGGCAATTTCCCTCTCCAGCAGAGAGTTATCCCTGACCAGGGGTTTGGTTAAAAGGGCAGTGGAGGGCAGGCGATAGGGGCGACCGTCGGCAAGGGCGCGGGTAGCCACTTCCTTGACTTCCTTCTCTATTGATGCTATTTCTTCCTGCTCCCGGGTGTTATTTCTGCGTCTTTCCTTTTGCCTGTGGCTCGAAAGATCCTGACGTTCCTGTGTCTCCGTAGTACGGGTTCCTCTCTGGAGTTGCGCCGGTGGCAGGGAAGGAGTTGTTTTTTCAGGTATTACCGGTTCCGGGACTTCTTCAAAAAGAAAGTCAGATAAACGCTTCCCCGCGTCCTTTATAGCCTCACGTATAATCTTAATCGCAGTGCCCGTGAGTTTGGCCAGGGACTGGCCGGTTAGAAGGATAAGACCCGTTATCGTAAGAAACCCCAGTAAAATATAGCTTCCGGCAGTGCCGAAACAGAGATAAAGAAAATAGCTCAAAACTGCCCCCACTATTCCGCCGCCCTGCCCCTCCCGGGCAGCACTGAAAAACTTATCCGGGGGTATAAACAGGTGTACAAAGGTAAGGGTGCTGAGCAGCAGGATTAACAGGCCCCAGACCCGGGAATTGAAGCTACCTAGTTTTTTTTCGAGTAAAACTTTAACCCCAAAACAAAAGAGAATTACGGGCAATAAATAGCGACCGTTTCCGGCGGTAATTGTCAGACCCCTGGCTAAAAAGTGCCCTATCGTTCCTGCCGCCGGGGTCAGCAGGCTGGCCATGCCCAGCAGGGCCAGGGTAATTATGGCCAGCCCGTAAAGCTCGAATTTTAGCTCCTCCAACCGGTGTTTGGCCACGGGTTCCCCTCCTTGCAAGTTAAAACGACCGGTTGTGACAAGAGATGCCCAATCTCATCATATCTTGAGCTTACCATAAAGTGGACAAAGAGGCAAGTTTACCTTGTTGCCGGCCGGGGGAGTCAAAAAAAGTTATTGTTCATGGGGCCGGTGCTTCACCTCAGGGATTTGCCGGTTCCGGCTTTATTACGCCCGTACCATATCCCTGCCAGGGCAAGTATAATCAGCAGGAGGCTCACCAGCTGGGCTACCCGAACAGGTCCCAGCATAAGGCTGTCGGTACGCAAACCTTCGATAAAGAAGCGTCCGGCCGAGTAAAGGCCCAGATATAAAAGCGCCACTTCCCCGGTGAAGCGTTTTCTGGGCCAGTACCACGTTAAAAAAGTAAACACTGCCAAATTCCACAGGGATTCATATAAAAAGGTGGGATGATAATACTGGCCTTCAATGAACATTTGCCGGCGGATGAATTCAGGAAAATGAGCCATAAACTCCGGGGATACAGGGCCACCGTGTGCTTCCTGATTGATAAAATTACCCCACCGGCCAATGGCCTGGCCCAGGATAATACTGGGAGCCAGGATGTCGGCCAGCAATGGAACAGAGAGTTTATGTCTCCGGGCATACCATATTCCTGCCAGTGTACCTCCGAGCAGGCCGCCGTGGATGGCAAGCCCGCCATGCCAGATGGCCAGCGCTTCCCAGGGATTATGCTGATAGCTTGGCCATTCAAAAAAAACATAATATGCCCGTGCGCCAATAATGGCTGCCGGTATAATCAGGGTTACCATGTTTAAGATGTGGTTGGGATCTACTCTGTTTTGCTCTGCCCGGCGTAAAGCTAAATAAATGCCGGTTAAAAAAGCGGTGGCCATAATAATGCCGTACCACCGAATTTGTAAAGGGCCAATCTGAAAGGCTACGGGATCGATCATTTAAATCACCTTCCAAACATGCATTGATACAATTGTTATTATAAAACAACCCGCTTATTTTTCTCCAGTATTCAACAAAAAAGCCTACCTGTTCTCCAGGTAGGCTTTTGAGATCTGTAATGATCTAGCGGAAGCTTGCCCGCCGGTTTACGGCCATACACTCACGGCAGTAAATGGGCTTTCTTCCGGTGGGCTTGAAAGGCACCTGCGTGGGTGCGCCGCAACTGGAACAAAAAGTATCGTACATTTGGCGATCCATTCCAGCTGCACCAGCGTTGTTGTGCTGCTTGCGCCGGCGGCGGCAGTCCCGGCAACGGGTAGGTTCATTCAGCAGACCTTTTTCAGCGTAAAAAGCCTGTTCTCCAGCGGTAAAAACAAAGTCTGCGCCGCAATCCCGGCAGGTAAGCACTTTGTCCTCGTAAGACATGAATACTCCTCTCCTTTCAGGGACTTACTGGTTCAGGGACCCAAACACAAACTACCCGCTCCCCCATCCAGGAGAAGAGTATTTGCCGGTAACCCAACCAGTTTGACTTAAAGCAATTATATCATAACGCTTTACCTGTGTCTATAGGGGACAAACCACCGTCAGCCCATCTAGCCCTGTGGCCTTTGCTTTTATATGCCTGGAAAATGTTTGTTCAGCCAGGCAAAAAGATTTTCCCAGACCTGTAGATAATGCCCGGTAAACTGGTGATCTCCTCCTTCAATCCATACCAGCTTTTTGGGTTCTCCGGCTGCCTCAAAGATCAGACGGGCGTCCCCGGGCGGGACCACGCCATCCCCGGTACCGTGGATGATTAACAGGGGACGGGGTGTCAGGCGCGCTGCTTCCCGGGGAACATCGTATAACTGGAGATCCCGGAAAAAAGCTTTCTTCAAATAGATGACGCCATTTTCCCCTGCCATGGTTACCATCTCTTCAGGGCTGTCCAGAGACTCGTCGGTGAATGAGGTGAAAAGGTCCATTAACCTGGCCGGGGCGGCCCAGGTACAAACCCCGGCTATCCGGTGATCCCTTGCTGCCTGGCAGATAACTGTGGAGCCGCCAAAACTGCGGCCGACGGTGACAATCTGGTTATAGCCTCTTTTTACCACCCAGTCGACTGCGCAGGTAAGGTCGTCAATCTGTCCTGATAAAGTTAGATCTGCAAAATTACCCTCGCTTTCACCATTACCCGAAAAATCAAAAAGCAGGGTCGACCACCCGCGCCGGCTTAGTTCGGTGCCAAGCTCCAGGGCACGCCCGCCTCCTTCCTTGCTTCCCGTAAAGCCGTGGCAGTTAATGATGATCCTACCTGTGTTCCCCGGAGCGACATATAATAGCCCGGCCAGGTTTAACCCTCGGGAGTTAACAAAATTTACCTTTTGCCAGCTGCCGGTCATTATTACCATCCTCTCTATTTTGGCATAAATTATCCGGAACTTGTCCTGCTTTAATATACCATTCGCTCCGGTTGCTTTATATCCTTTAAATCCTTGATGGGGTAGATAATTCAAAACAAGCGATTGCATGGTCCGGAATTTTATGTTATAGTTAAGCCATGCATTTTACATTAAGGAGGGCCGGATCATGCTTTGGGTTGGCACCACTACCAGGGGCATAACTATGATGGATTCGGGCATGGCTATGCGCGGCCTGATGTGCATGCCTTTTCTTTGATCTTGCCCGCAACCCAGTGGTGTGTCCTGGCCTGCCGAACCTATCGTTTGACTGAGCCACCTGTTGCGGGTGGCTTTAAATTTTTCGGTGCCGGGACGCCTCAAGTAGCAGAATCCATAAGGGGGAAGAGAACGTTGCTGGTAGTACAAAAATACGGGGGCAGTTCTGTAGCCACTCCCGAACACATCCGTAGAGTAGCCCGCAGGGTGGTGGAATATCGCCGGCAGGGACATCAGGTTGTGGTGGTTGTTTCGGCGATGGGGGATACCACTGACGAATTAATTGCATTAATGAATAAAGTATCCGATAACCCGCCTGAAAGGGAAGTGGATATGCTCCTGTCAACCGGGGAACAGGTTTCCATTGCCCTGCTGGCCATGGCTATTTCCAGATTGGAGGAGGATGTTATTTCGTTAACCGGATCGCAGGCGGGCATTGCTACCGATGGCGTGCATACAAAAGCACGTATTATTAAGGTTAATACCGAGCGTATTATCCGTGAACTGTCTGCGGGTAAAATTGTCGTGGTGGCGGGTTTCCAGGGAGTAAATGACGCCAACGATATTACCACTTTGGGGAGAGGCGGTTCGGATACCACTGCTGTAGCCCTGGCCGCGGCCCTGAAGGCTGATCTGTGCGAAATATATACCGATGTTGATGGTGTCTATACCGCTGATCCCCGTCTGGTTCCCGATGCCCGCAAGCTGCCCACCGTATCATATGATGAGATGCTGGAGATGGCCCACCTGGGAGCGGCGGTGCTTCACTACCGGGCTGTGGAATGTGCCAAGCTGCACGGTGTTACCCTGCATGTGCGCAGCAGTTTTAACCGCAATCCCGGCACCATTGTTAAGGAGGCTGGCGAAGTGGAAAAATCGATAATAGTTACCGGCGTAACCCATGATTTAAATATTGCCAAAGTCGCCCTTTTCGATGTTTACGACCGGCCGGGTATTGCCTGGAAAATATTCCATGCCCTGGCTGTGGAAAATATCAATGTAGATATGATCATTCAGAGTGCTATGAGGGATGGGTTAAACGATATTGCTTTTACCATCTGTAAAAGTGATTTGAAAAAGACACTTGCTGTCCTGGAAAATATCCGGGAACAGGTTGGTGCCACGGATTATACGTATGATGAAAATGTGGCCAAGGTTTCCATTGTGGGTTCCGGGATTGCTACCAATGCGGGAGTGGCGGCCATGATGTTTGAAGCCCTGGCCAGGGAAAACATTAATCTAGAAATGATTGCTACTTCGGAGATCAAGATCTCCTGTATTATTAAAGCACATGAAGTTTCCCGGGCTGTTCGTGCTCTGCATCGCAAGTTTATTGTTCCCGGTGATGATATGTGTATGGTCAGCGCTTGATTACGCTTGATTGGATACTTCAGATTTGCGATTGCTTGCGAACTTTCTTAAGTATATGATATAAGAAATTTACCGGAGGTGTGTGAAAAGGGATTTTAACCGAACTCTGGGGGAGTGGAACAGGTGGAAGAGCTCAAAAGGCATGAATACGAGATCTTAAAAATATTAAGCTTGGAAAATAAGCCCCTGGGTTCAGGTCAGCTGCGCAGGCTTTTACTTCAAAAGGGTTTTAACCTGAGTGAGGCCACTGTGGGTAGGATTTTAAGTGAGATGGACCGTAAAGAATTGACCGTGAAATACGGGTACCGGGGTCGCTCAATTTCCACCCACGGGCGAAAGGTTCTGGAAGATGTTGAAAGTGACAGTCGCCTGAATCATAACAGTTCCCGGCTGGTACGTATTCTTAACTCCCACAGACAGGAGGACCTGATCGATATGCTGGTTGCCAGGAGGGCCATTGAAAGGGAACTGGCCAGCCTGGCAGCCGTAAAGGCTACCGATGCGGAAATAGGTTTGATGGAATCCGTACTGCGGGAACAGGAAAGGCTGGCTGCCCAAAATGAGATGTCTGTGGAACAGGATCTCCGGTTTCATCGCCTGATTGCCAGTGCCGCAAAAAACAAAGTGCTGGCTGCGACCCTGGATTTAATCCGCCAGGGAAGGCAGATGTCCATGATCCTCGAATATATTCGCCGGGAAGTTAAGGGTAATCTGGCTGTGGAACATGCCCGGATTCTGAGGGCT
The DNA here is from genome assembly GCF_000686645.1 of Desulfofundulus thermocisternus DSM 10259. Taxonomy (NCBI): domain Bacteria; kingdom Bacillati; phylum Bacillota; class Clostridia; order Eubacteriales; family Peptococcaceae; genus Desulfofundulus; species Desulfofundulus thermocisternus. The sequence continues at coordinate 37,500 of NZ_JMLG01000001.1, read as the reverse complement.
ATTATTAACCGGGATCCCGCTGAAGCGGAACGGGCCATGGTAGACCATATTGAAAGCCTCATTTCAGATGTGAAGAAATACTGGTCGCAAATGCGCAGTGATAATTCGGTGTGAGGTTTTTATAAAACCGTAGATTTTCCGGTAGGAGTTTCCTGCCGGATTTTTATTTTTATAAAAGTCTTAAGCCGGGAAGGAAATCGAAATAAGTTGTCGAACTATATAAGTACCTCATCATAGATGAGGAACACTTGCAAAAAAAACACCTCATCAAAAATAAGGTTATTGGGAAATGGGAGGGGGCAGCTATGGGCGATCCCTACAGTGAAAAGTTATTTCGCACCAGCCCTTATGCCCGGAAAAGGGATGTGGAAGGAAAGCTGGTGGTTGTCCTGCAGGGAAAGCTGGAGAACCGGGGATTGCATTTAATTACTCCCATATCCAGGGCTGTTTTGCAGAACGAAATTCACGAACTGATTGTAACCGATGAAGAAGAAGCGGGGCCGGGGAAAGAGGTTCAGAGAATAGCTTACCTGGGTTTTGTGGAGATTAAAAGCGGGGGGGTGCTGGTAAAAGGGGACGAGGTGGTATGCAATGATACGTTGCTGGGCCGGATTATCGGGTTTGATGAGACCCACCTGCCCAACCATCTGAATGTGGTGCTCTATGCACCCCACCGCCGGGATGGTGTAGAATTGGGTTTACAGCTGGAGGCAACAATTAAAATTAGAGGCAAGATGGGGTGATTAAATGTTTGAAGCAAAACTTCAAGCTATGGGGATAGAATTGCCTGTAGCGCCCAAGCCCGTTGCTTCCTACGTACCAGCAGTGAAAGTGGACCGGCTTGTTTTTACCTCCGGGCAGATTCCCTTCTGGAATGGTGAGCTCCGCTATAAGGGGAAGGTAGGAGGCGACCTGTCGGAGGAAGAGGGATACCAGGCGGCGCGTTTGTGTGTGTTAAACTGCCTGGCCGTGGTTAAACAGGTAGCCGGAAGCCTGGATAAGATTGAACGTATCGTTAAATTAACCGGCTTTGTGAACAGCGCCCCTGGATTTAACCGGCAGCCCTTTGTAGTTAACGGCGCTTCCGACTTACTGGGTGAGATTTTTGGCGAAGCTGGCCAGCATGCGCGGTCGGCAGTAGGGGTGAATGAGCTGCCTCTGGATGCGGCCGTAGAGGTTGAACTGGTGGCGTTATTGAAAGAAGCTTGAAAAAGGCAGTAATAAATGGTATTCTTGTCAAATTACACCGTAAAATATGAACCTGGAGCAGTATTCGCTTGTGACAGGCGGTGGACAGGAACCGGTACCCCCAGAAGGCGTTGCCCGGGGGTACCAGTTCTGCAGTTTGCTGCGTAAAGCGTTGGGTGGGGCGATTAACGTAATTTCCATATGCTTTTGGCCTGAGGTTCACGGGCTCTACAAGTTGGAGGTGTGCAAAGTTATACGGGCATCCACGGCTACCGCGCCCTGCGGGTCAACCAGGAGCGGGTTGATGTCCATTTCTACAATTTCAGGCCACCTGGTAACCAGCTGACCCAGGCGCAGGAGACATTCCACCAGGGCATCGATATTGGCCGGGGGCTGTCCCCTGAACCCCCGGAGCAGGCGGTAAGCTTTTGTTTCCCTGATCATGTCCAGGGCCTTTTCCCTGTCCACCGGCGCAATGGCAAAGGAAACGTCCCGGAACAGCTCCGTGTAAATCCCTCCCAGGCCAAAAACCAGGACCGGCCCAAAGGAGGGGTCCCGCTTGCAGCCCAGGAGAACCTCCACTCCACCGGGCCTGTAAGGCTGAATGAGCACTCCCTTGATGGTGGCCTGTGGTACCCGGGCAGAAACCACTTCCATCATCTCGTTATAAGCTGCTGCTACCTCCCGGTCATCCTTTAGATTAACCTTCACCCCGCCCACATCGGACTTATGGGAGATCTGCGGGCTGACAATTTTCATTACCACCGGGTAACCCTGGGAGCTGGCTATTCTTACGGCATCTCCGGTGCTGTGTGCCACCCGGGAAGGTAACACGGGGATGCCGGCAGCCTGCAGGATTTCCAGGGCGGCTTCATTTATGGTTGCCTGTCCTTCCGGCATGGCCACGGCAAGAAGGGAGTCAATGCGCTCCTCATGAAAATCGGTGAAAACTGCTGGATGTCCGGGGGCACGGCCTTTAATTTCATGCAGGTAGCGGTATAAAGTCGCCAGGGAGGCCATGGCTTTTTCCGGGGAAGGGTAGACCACCACCCGGTTTTCTTTTTCCATCCTGGCCGCCAGTTCATGCCGGTAATTGCCAAATATCCACAGGGCCAGAGGTTTTTCCGGGTGCCGGGATGCAGCCTGGTTGATGGTGCGGGAGATGTCCAGGCGCGGGTCTTCTTCCGGGGGTAAATAAGCAGGGCTGATAACCAGAGCTGCATCCACGCCCGGGTCCTCCAGGATCGTGTCCAGGGAGAGTTCCAGAATTTCCAGGTATCCCCTGGCCATACCTGCCGGCCAGATGTCCAGCGGATTATTTACCTCCATCCAGTCGGGGAAAACAGCAGCCAGCTTCTCCCGGGTTTTTTCGCTGAAACGGGCTACTTCCAGGCCGCAAGCGCTGCAGGCATCTATAGCCATGATACCCGCACCGCCGCTTATTGTTACCACGGCTATTCGCTGTCCGGGCATGGAGGGATAGGTGAGAAAAGTTTTGTTCAGATAGAGCATTTCCTCCACGTCCCGCACCCTGATGACTCCGCATTGTTTAAATGCGGCGGTGAAAACATGATCTTCGCCGGCCAGAGAACCGCTGTGGGAACTGGCGGCCCTGGCTCCGGCCTCGCTGCGGCCGGTTTTCAGGCAGAGGACGGGTTTTGTTCTGGTCACCGCGCGGGCAACTTCCATAAATCTATGACCATCTTTGATCCCTTCCATGTGCAGGTTAATTACCCTGACCCGGGGTTCCTGCCCCAGAAAGGCCAGGCTTTCGCTGAAACCAACGTCTGCCGCATTACCGATATCCACCCCCAGCCCGATGCCGCCGGTGAAATCGGCAGCACCCAGCAAAAAAATACCTGACTGGCAGATCATGGCCGTGTCGGCCTCTTTGCGTAGAAAGCCAATAAAGGAAGTATTCAAGTTTTCGTAAAGATTAACAACGCCAATAGTATTGGGCCCGACGAGGCGGGCTCCCGCGTTCCAAACGATTTCCTGTAATTCCTGCTGTGTTTGTTTTCCCCAGCTGTCAGCATCGGCAAAACCCTGAGTGATAACGATTATAGCTTTAATGCCCCTGGCTGTGCATTCCTGTATCACTTCCTTTACGGCTGTCCGTGGCGTGGAGATTACGGCCAGGTCGGGTGTTTCGGGAATCTCGCTGACCGTACGGTAAACCTGGAGGCCCAGCAGGGTTCCCCCCTTGGGGTTGACGGGATAGATGCGCCCCCGGTAACCGCCGGCCAGTACCTGCTCCAGGATATTGAAAGCCTGCAGGCCCGTCCTGGTGGAAACTCCAATGAGTGCTATTGACCGGGGTTGAAAGAAGGGAATGAGACTTTGCAGGTTTTCTACCATATTACTGAATAGCCTCCTCCTTATGTTGCTCTAACTGTTTTTAATTAATCTAAATCTTACCACAATAAGCATTATCCTGGTATAATTTTCGTAAAATAGGGGGAGGGAAAGCTGTTGTACCGGATATTGAAAAACGTAAAGGTTCTGGATTTGACGCGCCTTCTGCCGGGCCCTTATGCTACCATGATCCTGGCGGATCTGGGAGCGGAGGTGCTCAAGATTGAGGACCTGGAGACAGGAGATTACCTGCGGGGAATGGGGCCTCAGGTAGGGCGGGAAAGTGCCTGGTTTCACGCTGTCAACCGCAACAAAAAGTCCATGCGTTTAAATCTCAAAACGTTGAAGGGACGGGAAATATTTTTACAACTGGTCCGGGAGTACGACGTGGTGGTGGAAAGTTTTCGTCCGGGAGTTATGGAACGCCTGGGCCTGGGATATGAAATCCTTTCTGCTGCAAGCCCGCGGCTGGTTTATTGTGCTTTGAGCGGTTACGGACAGGACGGCCCTTACAGCATGCGGCCGGGACACGACATCAACTATATATCCATAGCCGGCGCCCTCGGCCTGACGGGTAGCCGCGGGGGGCCCCCCGTCCTGCCCGGGGTGCAGGTGGCCGACCTGAGCGGCGGGTTGATGGCAGTTGTGGGCATCCTGGCCGCCTGCATCAAGAATCTGCTGACCGGCTGTGGTGCCTACATAGATGTATCATTGATGGACACGGTGGTGTCGTGGATGAGCCTTTACCTTACCCAGTACCTGGCCGGGGCTGGCGAACCACGTCGCGGTGCGGAAGATCTGAACGGTGGCCGGGTGTGTTACAACATATACTCCACCAGGGACGGGCGCTATGTAAGCGTGGGCAACCTTGAACCCAGGTTCTGGGAAAACTTTTGTTATGCCGCCGGGCGGCCGGACCTGCTGCCCCTGCAGTACAGGGAGGATGAGGAGGCGCGGCGGGCGGTGCAGGAGTTTTTCAGCAGCAAAACGCTTGCCGAAATCATGGAGCTGTTTGGCCGGGTGGATACCTGTATTGAGCCTGTGCTGGATGTTAGTGAGGTGCCGGCGCATCCCCAGGTAAGGGCCAGAAACTTATTTATAAAGCTTCCCGCGGGTGAAGGGGTCATTACCACAGTTGGCCAGCCTTTAAAAATACACGGTGTGGAGAAAGAAGCTGATTCTTCGGCACCGGGGGCAGGGGAGCATACGGTGGAGATCCTGCGCCAATTGGGCTACCGGGATCAGGACATTGAGACCTTAAAATCCGAAGGGGTCGTGGGGTAGGGGTATCCTTCAGGTACGGGACTGCCGGTTGAAGAATTAAAAGTATTATAACTTTCAGTGAAGTTCAACAGGTAAGGTGGTGGAAAAACGATGCTGCCCGCAATCCTGCAGCACGGTAAGGGATACCACGAAATGGGGCCCATCAGGCCACCCAGCGAGGGCCGCGACCGCTCACTGCTCCTCCGAATTACCAGAAATTGTCCCTGGAACCGGTGCGAATTTTGCCGCACTTACAAGAATAAAACCTACGGCCTGCGCAGTGTGGCAGAGATTAAAGCCGATATCGATACGGTTAAAGCCCTGGCTGAGGAGCTCAAGGCCACTTCCTGGCGGCTTGGCTACCGGGGCACCATTAACCGGGAAGTGGTGGCTGCATTTATCAACGCCAACCCCTCACTTTACAGCGAGGCTTACAGCGAGCCCTCCATTGTACAGCGGCGGCTGGAAAGCCTGGCCAATGTTGTCCACTGGCTTTCCTCCGGGGCCAGGACTGTTTTTCTTCAGGATGCCAATGCTCCGCAAATCCGGACAGCCGAGATGGTGGAAATATTAAATTACCTCAAGGAAAATTTCCCCTCCATTGAGCGCATAACCTCTTACGCCAGGTCCAAGACCATGGCCAGAAAAAAGCCGGAGGACCTGAAGCGGTTGCGTGAGGCCGGTCTTTCCCGCCTGCACATCGGGTTTGAGTCGGGCTGTGACGAAGTGCTGGCCGGGGTGAAAAAAGGTACCACGGCGGCCGAGCATCTTTTGGCTGGCAAAAAGGTCAGGGAAGCGGGTTTTGAATTGAGCGAGTATTACATGCCCGGCCTGGGGGGAAGGAAATGGTCACAAAAGCATGCCGTTGAGTCCGCGCAGGTATTAAACGAAATTGATCCGGATTTTATCCGCCTGCGCACCCTTGTTCCCCGCCGGGGCACCCCCCTTTACGACAGGGTGCTGGCCGGGGAATTTGAGCCGCTGACAGAAGACGAAGTGGTGGAAGAAATTGCCCTGTTCCTGGAGCACCTGGACTGCCATGCTTACCTGGCCAGCGACCAGATGTGCAATCTTTTGTGGGAAGTAGAGGGACAGCTGCCCGGTGATAAAGCGGCTATACTGAACACCATCCATGAATATTTGCAAAAACCCCTTCATGAAAGGCTCAAAATTCAGCTGGAACGAAGGTTGTCCTCTTATCTCTTCATTGCCGGCCATCTAAAACCAGACCTGTCCGCCGATGTGGAAGCAGCCTGGGAGGCGGTTGACAGCCGTGCCCCCGATGCTCCGGTAAAAGTTCAAAAAGTGCTGGATATCGTTAAGGCAGCTTTTATATAATAGGCTTTAAAAAAAGACAACCAGCCCCTTGCATTGCCGGTTTTTTTTCATTATAATTATGGCTAAAATTATATGTCGAAAGTCAATGAAGGGGAAAAGTAGACCGGAAACAGTTCTCCAGGGAGGGGGCGCCGGCGACTGGAAGCGCCTCCAGAACATGACCGGTTGAAGTTCTCCCCGGAGATGCAGGCTGAAACCCGCGCCTGCGGGCAAGTAGGTCGCGCCGGAGTCTTCCCACGTTACCGGGAAGGGGGTATCGGAAAAACTTTTCCCGTACCCTGCAAGAGGTGGGCCGTTTTTTGCGGTCAAGTAGGGTGGTAACGCGGAAAGCAAATTGCTTCTCGTCCCTAGGTGCGAGAAGCTTTTATTTTTCCCGTTGCTGCGGGGTGTTTTTCCCGTACCCTGAACGAGGGGGCCGGATTTTTCCGGTCAATTGGGGTGGTACCGCGGAAGCCCGCTGCTTTCGTCCCCGGGATGAAAGCGGCGGGTTTTTTATTTTATCTGAATGGAGGGGTGAAAATGGTAGTAGTTATGGACGGGCGGGCTTCTGCCGGGGAGGTCGAGGCGGTAATCTTGCGCTTGAAGGAGCATGGCTTTTCTCCTCACCCCATTTATGGGGTCAGGCGGATTGTTATTGGTGCTGTCGGTGACCGCCGTACCCTCGATTCGCTGGGACTGGAAACCATGCCGGGGGTGGAAAGGGTTGTGCCGATTATGAAGCCCTACAAGCTGGTCAGCCGGGAGGCCAGGGAGGAAGATACCGTGGTCCGGGTGGGCGGGGCGGCCATTGGAGGTAACCAGCTTGTGGTCATTGCCGGACCCTGTGCCGTGGAAAGCCGGGAGCAGCTGCTGGCGGCGGCACACAGGGTGCGGCAGGCCGGAGCGGTTATCCTGCGGGGCGGCGCATTCAAACCCCGCACTTCACCCTACAGCTTTCAGGGGTTGGAAGAAGAAGGCCTGAAACTGCTGGCGGAGGCGGCCCGCCAGACCGGGCTGGCTACGGTTACCGAAGTGGTTGACGAGTACAGCCTGGAGCTGGCCGTGCAGTATGTGGATATGCTCCAGGTGGGGGCCAGGAACATGCAGAACTTCCGCCTCCTGCAGGCGGTTGGCCGTTCCGGCAAGCCGGTATTGCTTAAACGCGGCCTGTCGGCTACGGTGGAAGAGTGGTTGATGGCGGCGGAGTACATCATGTCCGAAGGTAACGAGCAGATAGTCCTCTGCGAGCGGGGAATTCGTACTTTTGAACAATCCACCCGCAACACCCTGGACCTGAGTGCTGTACCGCTGGTGAAATCTTTAAGCCATTTGCCGGTCATTGTGGATCCCAGCCATGCCACGGGAGACCGCCGGCTGGTAGGGCCTATGGCCAGGGCAGCGGTGGCTGCCGGTGCCGACGGTTTGTTGATTGAGGTTCATCCCGAACCTGCCCGGGCCCTCTGCGATGGTCCCCAGTCCCTCACACCGGCGCAGTTTGCTGCCCTGATGGAAGAATTGCGGGCCGTGGCCGCTGCTGTTGGCCGGGCTGCATGATGAAAGGAGCAAAGACATGGTGAAAAGAATCGGGTATCTCGGTCCCTGCGGCACCTTTTCCGAGCTGGCCGCGCGGCAGTATCTGGCCCGGCAACCAGCGGGAGATGTCCGGCTGGTAGCCCTGCCCTCCCTATATGAAGTGCTGGCGGCAGTGGCCCGGGGGGAGGTGGCCGAAGGGGTGGTGCCGCTGGAAAACTCCAGCGAAGGGGCGGTCAACCAGACCCAGGATCTGCTGGTCCATACCTTCCCGGACCTGCGCATAAAAGGGGAAGTCATCCTCCCGGTGGTTCACTGCCTTATGGCTCCTCCGGGGGTAAAGCTGGAAACAATTGAAAGGGTGCTATCCCATCCCCAGGCCCTGGCCCAGTGCCGGGAGTTTCTTTCCCGGCACCTGCCCGGAGTTCAGGTAGTGGAAACCGCAAGCACGGCCGCTGCCGTGCAACTGGTGGCTTCCACGGGTGCTTCGTGGGCGGCCATTGGTCCCGCGGCGGCTGCCCGGGAGTACGGACTGGAAGTGCTGGTGGAAAAAATCAATGACTGCACCGGCAACGCTACCCGGTTCGTGGTGGTGGGACATGAGGACTGTCCCTGGTCGCCGGGGTGTAAAACGACCCTGCTTATTTCCGTGGCTCACCGTCCGGGAGCTCTTTACGAGGTGCTGGGGGAGTTTGCCGCCAGGGGGATCAACCTGACGCGCATAGAGTCCCGGCCTTCCCGGCGCCGTTTTGGGGAGTACCTTTTCTTCATCGATCTGATGGGCCACAGGTGTGACAGGCCGGTTCAGGAGGCACTGGCAGCAGTGGCCCTGCGTGCTGGTTTAAAGGTGCTCGGTTCTTATCCCGCGGACGACCGGGGTATGCCGGGAGATGCTGGTTTTCCTCCGGAAGAACTAAAAGAGCCTGCCGGCGGCATTTCAGGGGCTGCTTCCATTAAAACCGGGTCTGCCGGGAAGGCAATGCTTCCATCCCATGCACGACGGGAAAAAATAGAGAAATTGCGGCAGGCCATCGATAATGTGGATGAACAGGTGGTGGAATTGCTGGCCCGGCGCAGTGCCCTGGTGGCCTGCCTGGGAAAACTGAAGGCAGGTATTTACCCGGTACGGGATCCTCACCGTGAATCCCGGGTCCTGGCCCGGGTGTCCCACCTGGCCCGGTTGAAAGGGATGGACCCCGCAGTGGTGGAGGAAATATACCGCCTGCTCATCCGGTATGCTGTGCGCCTGCAGGAACAACAGCAGGTGGAGGAACGCACTTCCTGCAGCCCCCCCTGCCGCTGACTTTTAAGGCCGGGTTTCCCCGGCCCTTTTGAGCAGTTGCTCCTGATTCAATTTTTACTCTTTATCTTTTCTTTCTACCTGTCCCGTTTTGCAGGACATCTGCCACTTTACTGCCTTATTGGTTCCGTGCCTGTGGGCGCTTTCCAGCTGGGCCTCCTGGGATTTGATTTCCCTTGGCCGGGGGCTGCCCGGCGGGCGGTGGAGGTCGGCAATGGTTTCGGGTCTCCGGTACCCTTTGTCTCCGGGGATATAAGGTTTGGTCATGGGGTACCCTCCTTCATTGATTTTTAGTATTTTGATTTCGAAGATTATTTTTACCCCGCCCTTTATACCCTAATCTCCTGTGCATATATAAATAAAAAAGTAAACCTCCCCTTTGAAGGGGAGGTGCAGTGCGTCGCCTGCCTAGTGCAGGGATTTTTTATATTCCCTGGCAAGTTCGAATATTTTTTCTAGCTCGGCCCGGGTTTCCTCGTCAAAAAGGTCCTTTACTGAAAGCATATGTTCCGTGAGCTTATCGGTAACGTATACCGGTGCCGCTGCCCGCAGGGCCAGGGCCACCGCATCGCTGGGCCGGGCGTCCAGCACCAGACCGTGTTCCGGCAGCGCCAGGTGGACTTCCGCGTAAAAAGTGCTGTCTTTCAGGTCGGTAATGACAACCTGTGAGATACGGGCACCCATGGCTTCACAGGCGGACTTGAACAGATCGTGGGTCAAGGGACGGGGTACGGCTATTTGTCCCAGGGCTACGGCGATAGAATGGGCTTCCAGCAACCCTACCCAGATGGGTAGTACCCTTTCTTCCTCCTGATCGGTCAGCAGGATAATGGGATTGCCCGACATATCATAGGCAATTCCCTTTACATTGACACGGATCACCGTTCCCACCTCCGTATCGCTTGACCGGGTGAACCGCCTAACCTGTTCGGGGACTTACTGTTATTTTATCATTAACTTATTAACTTTAAAATATCCGGGGCAGTTTTTGAACCGGACCGGCGTATTTTCCACCCGGAATTTTTTAATTTCGCTTCAGAAAATGGTTGACCGGCCAGCCTGCCAGACCGGTTAGATATAAATTGTAAAAATAATTTTTCGCTATTTTCGCTGGGGTTCCTGCCTTTAATTGTTGAAGTTTTAAAAAGTAGCCTTTAGGTAGCGCTGTTCCAATGGCAGGGCAGGGATTAAAATCCATCTGTCGAATTATAAAATGTGGAGGTGCACAATGTGTCTAACCAAAGGGAATCTTTACACCGGCCCCGGGGGGCCGTTTCACCTGCCGCGTTCCTGGGGGAAGGGATGACCACAGCCGCTGTAGTTGTTCTGGCCGGGCAAGTGTTTTACCAGTCAATCATACTCTTGCTCCTGGGGTTCTATATATCCTGGCGGGCAGGACGTGTCCGGCAGGTTTACTTTTGGGCAGGCTTCTGTCTGGGAGCCCTGGCCGTTGCGGCCATCATTTCCGGACTTAAAGAATTGTTTATTTTTAAAAAGGCCCTGGAAGCTGTAATACTGGCCGCTGCCGTTTTTGCTGCCTACCACCTGTTCTCGGGAGTATATTTTTTTGCTACATATTATCATACACCCCTGGCCTGGGTGACGACCCTGGCATGGGCTTTCCTTACCGGTCTGTTTGTCTGGGGCTCGGGGGCCGGTGAGATATGGGTGATCATCACTCCCCTGCTCTGGCTTTGCTTTTTGCCCCTCTGGGCGGCTTTCCGGCGCCTATTGCACAGCCTGCTCTTTGCCGTCACCTATCTGCTGGTGTTATATATTCTAGAATATTTTGGCGGAGGTGCTGACCTATCGTGGCCGGTGGCTGTTGCTGTTACGGGTCTGGCCCTGGTACCTGAATTTCTGGGCTACCTTTACCCCGGGCGGAAACACCCCCTGGATTCGTTGCCCGTAATTACCCCCACTCTCAACTGGCAGCAGAAGCTTAAGGCCTGGCGGGAGGTATTTTTCCTCCTGGCTGATTTTTATGCCCTGTATATGGAAAGGTATGCCTGGTTCAAACCGCTGGCCCGCTGCGGGCGGTACGTCATCTGCCTGGGTGGGGCAGGGGAGGTTCTGGTTCCCCTGCTGGACCTGTCGCCCTGGCTTGTAGGGGCAGGCGGGCTTCTGGCCTTAGCCGGTATGGTGGTGGAGCTGGGCGCCGGCAACTACGGGGTGATGATCCCCGGGCTGGGCTTCTACGGCGCGGCAATGGCTGCCGGGAGGGGATTCCTGGCCGGACCGGTCCGGTATTTTCCCCTGGTCTGCGGTACCCTCCTGGTTCTTCTGTCCCTGGCCCTCTGGCTGGGCCGGCCCCGGGAAACAGTACAGGAGCTGCAGAGGTGGAAAGAGTTGAATTCCCTTACTTCGTCTTCCGGCGGGCAGTGATCTGGTAGAGCCTCCCGTCATGGCTGCCCCGGGGCTGGTAGTCAAAACCACCTGCCTCCAGGATTTCCGTAACCCGGTCGGCCTGGTGGGCGTCAGCAGCTTCCATAACGATGTTGAGCTCATCGCCTTCGCCCAGATCGTTTAAAGCGGATTGCAGACGGGCTATTTCCTGCTCATTGATAACCGGTTCCAGGTGAATGGTGATATCTGCCATCTCCATTTATACCTCCCATGTTAGCTTTTCCATTATAGCCTTGTCTATGTATGGTGCAGATGTCAATTTGATTGACAGAGATATGTCACGACCACCCGGTACAATGCTGACCGGGAGACGAGCAGATGCCCGCTGAGCAGGCCGGGCAGGAGACGGAGGGCTCGACTGTAGAGGGGGGTCAAAATGGCTGAACTGCTGGTTGAACAGATTCGCCCCGGGCTGAACGTGCGCGGGGTCTTCGCACTGAAGTCAAAAAGGCTCCTTCCCTACCGGGAGGCCCCGGGGCATTTTTTGGCGGTGACGCTTGTCGACCGAACCGGCGAAGTGGAGGGGCGGCTTTGGGAAGGGGCCGAGGAGGCCGGAGCCCGGCTGAAAGTGGGGGATATCGTTGCCGTGGAGGCCCAGGCCGTGGCGTACAACGGGGTGGTGCAGCTGCGCATCGATTCCATCGTTAAAGAGAATGGTCAAATTGACCCGGCAAGGTTCATCCCTTCCGCTGAAGGGTTGGAGGAAGCCAGAGTAAAGCTCCAACAATTGATTGATTCATTAACCAATACATACTTAAAAGCACTGCTCTCCCTTCTTTTTTCTGATCCGGATTTTTATCAAGCCTTCTGCCTGGCCCCAGCCGCAGCTCAGTACCACCACGCCCTGCTGGGCGGGCTGCTGGTCCACAGCGTCGGCGTGGCTGCCGCCGCGGACGGTATCGCCAAAGGCTACCCCCAGGCCGACCGGGACCTTTTGGTGGCCGGGGCGCTCCTGCACGATATCGGCAAGGTGTATGAATACCGCTGCCGCGGCGCCATAGAGCAGACCGACGAAGGGCGGCTTTTAGGGCACATCGTTTCCGGAGCACTGCTCCTGGACCGCTATATAACCAGGGTGCCGGACTTTCCGGAAGACCTGCGCTTAAAGCTATTGCACATGATCATCAGCCACCACGGGCGCTACGAGTGGCAGTCGCCCAAACGGCCCAAGTTTTTGGAAGCGGCTCTCCTGCACCAGCTCGACCTGCTGGATGCTCAAGCGGACATGTTTTCCCGCGCCGCCGCCGGCAGGGAGGATAAGGACGCCCCCTGGACGGGCTGGGTGAAGGGGCTGGACCGGTGCGTTTACTGCCGGTGAGGCAGGGTTAAACAGGTACTTTTGAGTACGGTGAGGCAATACCCCGGAATTGGCTGAAGAGCTGGCGCGGTTTGAAGAAACCCTGGCCCCGGGACAAAAGTTCGCCTCCCTGCTAACCAGAAACAGCCTTCATTAACTCTTTTTTGTCGCCTTACCGGGCCGATCTTAATTTGGAACATTAGCAAAATAGTAATTCCTCCCGGCAGGAAAATTGTAGCATTCCAACGAAATTACGTAAAGAAATGAACCAGCCAACCTTCTTTTGCTTACGGGATTTTGGCAGCAGATGAAAAAATATCTGCCGGGAGTGTCCGTCGTGCCGGGTAGAACAAAAAAAGACGCCACGCGGGGCCTGCGGCTGAACATGATCATCGACTGGCTCAACAAAAAGACTCCTTACGGCGGCGTCACCGTCAAGGAACTGGCCGAAAAGTTTGAAGTGAGCGAGCGCCAAATTTACCGGGACTTAAGCACCATCGAAAACTACCTGCGCGTTCCCCTGGTCCGCCAGGAGACCGGCAAAACCGTGCGCGTGGGCATAAAGGCCGGCTACCTGCCCGGTTTGAGCCCCCAGACCGCGACGGTCATTTTTTTGAGCCTGCTCCAGCAAAAGGGCTCCGCCCTCTCCGGCCACCTCAACGAAATCAAAGACGCCCTCGTTTCCACCCTCTTCAAGTACCACTACGACCCCAAAGAACTGGCGGTAGAAAAGCTCCAGAAACGCATCCACATCGTGGAAGAGGCCCTGGCCGAACCGGAGAAGGTGGGCGGCCTCTTTAACGCGCTCGTGCAGGCCATCAAGGACTCCCACCGGGTCAAAATCTGGTACTACACCACCCATAGCGGGGAAGAGACCAAACGGGTGGTGGAGCCCTACGGCCTGATCTGCAAGCACCAGAACTGGTACCTGGTCGGCCGCTGCCTGAAAAGAAACGACATCCGGGTCTTTAGGATTGACCAGATCAAAGACATTTTTCCCTATACCACCGAACGCTTTGAATACCCCGCGGATTTCTCCCTCTCCGGCTACATGGCCTCGAGCTGGGGCGTGATCAACGACGGAAAAGTTTGCCGGGTTTTGCTTAAATTTAACAAACGGGTGGCTCACCGGGTGAAAAATGTACTCTATCACCCTTCCCAGAAAATCGAAGAAGAATTGTCCGACGGGTCCGCCCTTGTTTCCTTCGAGGTCTGCGGCATCGCCGAGATGGTGGGCTGGCTCTTCCAGTGGGGAGATATGGTGGAGGTGCTGGAGCCGGCGTGGTTGCGGGAAGAAGTGCGCGCCCTGGCAGAGAGGGTCGCGAACGTTTACCAAAAAGAGGGAGTGAATGATCAACCCGACGTTTAAATCGCCAGGTCTGGTGTTCCGTATCCAGCTTTGACAGTGTGCGGACGAGTGACTCGAAGTATCCGGCGTTTAATTACCGGCGGCGGCGAGGATGAGAAAAAACTTTTTTGCTCCGACACACATATGTCATCCCTTCCCCCTTACAATTTGATGTATAGATTTTAAGATAGGATTTAAATTTCGGGGGGGGTAGTTAAATACTTCTGGCAGGCTATGAAGGAAGAAGGAATGTACCGCTTCGACGCCTTCCACTTTACCCCCTGGTGACAGCAGAAGAGAGAATTTTTAACCGGGCTGATCCGGAAAAAGTGGGCGTACTGGATTATAGGATGTAAGTGCAGAAAGACCCTCTTCTTTAAAAACGTTGAGAAAGTCTAAAGATAAAGAAGGGAGATGCATAGATGGCCATTCCAACCGAGGAAAGCATAAAGCTTCCTTTGCTGAAGGTAATTGCTGATGCCGGAGGAGAATTGCCTTCTAAAAAGGTTATTGAAAAACTTGAAAACATCCGGAGCGAAGACCTTTTCAGTAATCCAGCCACAAACGCCTTACCGGCAAAGGCCTGCAATCTCGTTGAGTTTTTACTCAGGGCCTACTGTTTGGAAAGACCGGTAAGAGAAATTGAAAAGTACGAGATTGTCCGCTGGGAAAGAGACTTGCCGGAGGGCGAGGGGTGCCGCCTTTTTTCGGAAGGAGCACCCGAAGGGGCCTGGCTCACCGTAAAAAAACAAAGGATCCCCGATCCCCCAAATCCTCCCCCAGAGATATCCGAATGGCTGGAGGGTACCTGGAAAGATCCCTTTAAGCCTCCGGAAGTAAGGCAGATAAAGAAAAGATTTGCGGAAAAAAACAGTTTGTTTGAACCTCTTAAAACTGACGAGCAGCTTAACGAGAATGCTTCGGAAGAAAAGTTCGACGACAATCCCCAAAGGATGCGCCGCTGGCAGAAATGGCTGAAAGAAGAATGGGAGCCCTGGTCGAGGGAAGCGGCGCCCAAAAAGAAGGTGCAGAATCTTTATAACCAACTTTTTCTCTTGAAACAGCGGCTTGACCTCGAGCAGGAAAACCTGGAACTGGTCTGGGGTCACGGGATGTTCTACCTGCGGTTGGGGAAAGAACGGATCCGGCACCCCGTTTTGACCACCCGGCTGACCGTCGAGTTCGACGAAAGAGCCGGGGTGATCGCAGTTACTCCGGCTACGACCATCCTGGGCAGGGTCCCCACAGTGCCGGAAACCTGGTTTCTGGAAGGATTGGACCTTTCCATTGCGGATCGGGAAAAATTTGCCGCCCTGCGCGGTGAATTTGTCAACCCGTGGGACCTTGAAAGAACCGCCGCCTTTTACGAAAGATTCGTCAACCTGATTAGCCCCGAAGGAAAAGTTCTCTTTGACCGGAATAATATGAAGCCCGAAGAAAGGCCGTGCATCGCCCACGAACCGGTCATTTTCGTCCGGCCCAAAAGGCCGGGTTACCGCCGGGACCTGGAAACCATTCTGGACGCACTGCGAAAAGGGCACGATGTACCGCCCCCGGTGGCGGGCATCGTTACGGACGAATCGCCCGTCGTAGAAGCAGGCACTGAGTTCGACAGGGAAGAAGGCGAGGAGCTGCTTTTTCCCCTTCCGGCAAACAAAGAACAGGGGGAGATCGCCACGCGCCTGGCGCGCCAGACCGGTGTAACGGTACAGGGGCCGCCCGGCACCGGTAAGAGCCACACCATTGTCAACCTGACCTGCCACCTTCTGGCGCAGGGGAAGCGCGTGCTGATCACAGCTAAGGCGGAACGACCCCTGAGGGTGCTGCGGGAGATGTTTCCGGAGGAACTGCGGCCCTTGTGCGTGACCGTTTTGGCCGACGACAGCGGTTCGCTTGCTGAACTCGAGGAAGCCGTCCGGGTAATGTCCGAAAAAGTGACCACTCTCGATAAGGACGAGGCGGAGAAGGGGATTAAACTGCTCCGGCAAAATCTGCGGGACGTCCGCGAAGGGATTGCCACCCTCCGCAAGAAAATCCGGGACGTCGCCATGCGTGAAAACAAGAGCTACAACCTGAGCGGGCGGGAATACACGCCAGGGGAGTTAGCCAGATGGGTGAAGGAAAATGAATCCCGCCTGGGGTGGATCCCCGACGACCTTCCTGAAGGCGCCGTTCTGCCCCTGACCCTTCGGGAAATTGCCAGGTTTTACGAATTGGCAGGCGTACTCGACAGAGAAGAATGTGTTCAGGCCGGGCAGATTCTTCCCGACCCCGGGTTACTGCCGCCGGGGAAGGAATTGAGGGTACTGGTTGAGGAGATTCATCATCTTCAGAAGCAGCTCGCCGGAAGCAGAGAGATCCTTTCCGGCTGGGAACCGCCGGTGCAGTTGGAAATTAACGTCGTGGAGCGGGTTCGGGAGGAGGCGATGAGGGCCGAGGCCGGGGCGCGGGAGTATTTCAGGGAGGAATGGCTGCAGGCGGTATTTCAAGACGTACTGAGCGGCGGGGCGAGAAGTGAGATTTGGGAAAAATTCACCTCCTGGTTGGAAGAGGTGCGCGATACTTTAATTTCTCTTTCGCAGGTCGTGAGCGAGCACAGGATAGAACTTCCTGGAGACCGGCATATAACACTTCTGAAGAGCGAACTGGAGGAACTTGAAACACATCTGGTGCGGGGAAAAAAGGTCAGCATGTTGACTAAAATTTTAAAGCCCCGATTCAAATATTTAATGGAAAACTGTCTGGTGGACGGCATGAAGATCTCTTCCGTTAAAGAAGTTAGGCTCGTTTTAAAAGAAGTGGAACGTTGCCAGTTGGTAAAAAAGCTACACACCCGCTGGCAGAATGAAATAGTTGCGGTGGGCGGACCGGAACTCGTCGCGAAGGGATCTCGACTTCCCGCCGAAATAGACGGGTACGTCCGTATCATTAAAAACGTTTTCGATTGGAAGGAAAAGTTATGGGCACCGCTGGCGGAAGAGATCCAGAGGCTTGGCCTGGCCGTACCCTGTACAGTTACCCCGGACACAGTCCGGGAAATTGCAGATCGCCTGGCCTTCATTGAGAAAAGGCTTAAGCTTGACCATCTGAAAACCAAAATTGAAGAAGTCCACCGGTACTTGAAGGATGGAGGAGCGCGGCCGGGCGCTTCTGGCCTGTGGAACGAATTAAGCGAATTCCTGGAAGCCGGGGAATGGGATCGGTGGGACGGAGCGGTCCGGCGCATCCAGCATTTGAACGAAGTACACAAGATGGAAGCTGAGCTGCAGTCGTTGAAGTCCCGCCTCGCTGAAGTAGCCCCGAAGTGGGCCGAAACGGTCGTGCTTCAAGGCGGGAAGGGCAGCCCCTTAAAACCGCCGGAAAACGTCGTCGAGGCCTGGGAGTGGCGCAAAGCCGAAACTTACCTCAAAAAGATGCATGCAGAGGACCCCCGGGAGCTTTCGAGGAGGCTCGATGAGCTTCTCCAAAGGGAAGGGAAGCTCGTGGCAGAGCTGGTGGCTCTTTCTACCTGGCTCACTCTCGCCGGGCGCGTAACGGAAGAGCAGCGCAGAAGCCTTGTTGCCTGGAAGGACTATGTCCGGAGAATCGGAAAGGGCACCGGGAAATATGCCGGTCGTTACCGCGCGCTGGCGCAGAGGGAGATGGAAAAGGCTCGCGCCGCCGTACCGGTGTGGGTCATGCCGCTAAACCGGGTGGTGGAAAGCTTTCACCCCTTAAACGAACCTTTCGACGTGGTCATCATAGATGAAAGCAGCCAGATGGATTCTTTGGGCATTCTGGCCCTTTTCCGGGCTAAAAAAGTCGTCATCGTTGGCGACGATAAGCAAATCAGCCCATATGGGGTGGGCCGAGGTCCAGCAGTGGTGCCAGGCACTTAACTTATTAACTTATCGAGTTAACTTATCGAGTCCCCCGGAGGTACCTGGAAAAATAGGTTTTCTGGCCGCTTCGGTTGTGATCGTCGCCGCATGAAAAAGGATTTGCGACCTTCACCTTGCCATAATACTGCCCGGGGCTCAGGTCTTCGGACCAGATCACTCTGCAATCCAGTGCCTCAGCGCTGCGAATAATCATCGCGTCCCAAAAGGATATGGCGTACCTCTGTTGAATCCGGATGGCCTCCAGCACGTCGCAGGCATCCGGCGTATGCACGCGCCAGTTCGACAGATACTTAATGATCCGTGATGCCGTTTCCGGCGCAAGCGGCTTGCGGACCTTTTGCGTTACCGTCACGTAGAATTCCTGCAATACCTGCACGCTGAGGCAGCCGTTGCCCGATTGCCAGAGTTCTGCGACCAGAGCTTTAGCCCGGGCGTGCTTTTCCCCGGCCGAGGTATCGTGGGCATAAACCAGCACGTTGGTATCCACAAACTGCCGGTCGCCATTTTTACCGGTCATGGAGATCGCCCCTGGTCCACGTGGCGTTTCCCTTCGTCGCCAGGTCAAACTCGTCCAGCATGGCTAGGTGGTACTCCTTTGCCCTGCGGTACTCGTCTTCCCTGCGCGTGAGTTCCTCGAGCAGGTGGGTGAGAAGACCGGAGAGCGAGGTCCCCCGCTCAATAGCGATATGTTTCGCCCGGCGTAGCACTTCCTTAGGTAGCGAAAGGGTAACATTCTGGTACTCCACATGCTCCACCTCCACGTAACTGAGTGTATCACCTATTTGCGTGATAAATCAAGTCGTCCGGCATAATTTTCTTGATCAGGCGGCAGATTATAAACCCTTTTTGCACCGGCACCAAATTAGAAAACGGGCCGTTATTTGGTGCTATGAGTATTATTCAGAGCTTATCCCTGGAGGAAGAAAAACCGCGGCTGGTAAGCGAAGAGGGCCGAAGGCAATATTGACTTAGTCTATAACTTAGTCTATACTACCGGTAACGGAGGTGAATCCGGATGCCGGTGCAGGTGAATATTCATGAGGCAAAAACCCATTTTTCCAGGCTTTTGGCGCGGGTAAAAGAGGGCGAGGAGGTTGTAATTGCAAAAGCCGGCAAGCCAGTAGCCCGTCTGGTTCCAGTAACGGAGCGGCCGGCCCGGCGCGTTCCCGGCAGCGCAAAAGGGAGAGTCGGTATCAGCACAGATTTTAATGAGCCACTTCCCGAGAATATTTTAGAGGCGTTTGAAAAATGAGAGCGCTGCTGGACACCCACGTTTTCTTGTGGTGGATTACCGACGATCCTCAGTTGTCCCCGCGAGCCCGGAAAATCATTAGCAGTGGAGAAAATAAGCTGTACCTCAGTGCTGCCAGCGGTTGGGAAATGGCTATTAAGGCCAGGCTCGGCAAGCTCTCTTTGCCGGATAACCCGGAACCCTTCATTCTCGAACAACTTGCCGTAAATGCCATTGAACCCCTGGCTGTTTCGATGCGCCACGCCCTCCACGTTTATACCCTCCCGGATTTCCATCGGGACCCTTTTGACCGCCTTCTGATTGCCCAGGCTCAGTTAGAAAATCTGCCCATTATAACTGCGGATCCCAAAATTGCCAGTTACCCGGTAGAGGTTATTTGGTGAAAGGCTTAAAGTCCGCTGTATCCTGGTCAGAGAACCAGTAGCACCGGTAAGAATTTTTGCCGGGGCTTTTTTGTTACTCCAAATTTGAGGATTTTTGCCCTTCCGCTACAACAATAAACTGGGAACAGATGTTTGCTCACGCGATCTGGCGAAGAGGTAAAAAATTTCCCTGACTGGTAGGTAATCGAGCTAAAGTGTCGAATTTCCCCAGATATTGAAGCTTTATTGGTAACGGCATTTAATTTGGTAAAGTAATAAAACCGAACATGCCGGGGAATATACCCCCCGCTGCACCGAGAGCTCGCCGCTTTACCTTCATGCGGTGACGGGAACCCGGCTGCCGGCCAGGACCTGGGGGAGATACCGGGATGTCCTTAAAAACCAGGATAGTTCTCACTCTCTGCGCCGCCTTTGCCATTCTTGCCCTTGTTTTTTTCGCGGTTTCTCATGTGATCGCAAATAACATTGTAGCTGAGCTGGAAAGAGATGATCTTAAGCAGAATATTGAGCGGGCCCTGCAGGCCCTGGAAAGGGAAATGGCGGAGTTGGATAAATATACCGAAGATTGGGCTGCATGGGATGATACGTATATATTTGTGAAAGAAAGAAACAAGGAATACATAAAAAAGAACCTGGTCGACAGCACCTTTGAGGTTCTTAAGATCAACTACGCAGTGATTATAAACACCGGAGGAGAGACAGTATACGCCAGGGGATACGATCCGGAAGAGGGGAAAGATATCCCCGTACCCCGGGAGATTGTTCTTCCGGTCCGCCAGGAAGCAGGCGGTCTTAAAGGGCTGGTGGTGACGCCGGAAGGGCCGGTGCTGGTGGCCGCCAGGCCCGTTTTAAAAAGCGATGACACCGGGCCTGCCCGGGGAACCCTGATTTTCGGCCGTATCTTAAATGATAAGCATTTAAAAGAGCTCTCGAAGATTACCCGCCTGCCCCTCACCCTTCACCCGCCGGGGGCCGTGGACTTCCGCGACCTGCAGCCGGCGGGCTCTTTAGAGAACGGGGAGGCCTGCTACGCCAGGATAATTTCCCCTGGGGAAAGCGCCGGCTTTACCGTAGTTAAAGACCTGCAGGGAAAAACCGCTTTAATCCTCCAGGTTAACTCGGACAGGCGCGCTGCCAGGGTGTTCCAGTCCGCCGAAAAGGCCTTCAGCCTCTACCTGGCGCTGGCGGCGATCATGTGCTGCGGCCTGGCTCTGTTCTGGCTGAACCGTGCTGTCGTATCCCGGCTGGCAAAGCTTACCGCTGCCGTAACCAGCACGGGCTACCAGTTTCCCCTTTCCTCCGGGTTCCCGGTTCTGGGGGGAAGGGATGAGCTTGCCCTTCTTTCCGCTGAAATCGGCAAAATGCTGGACAGGCTGGAGGAATACCGGCGGGAGATAAGCGACAAGGAAAAGAAATACAGGGCGGTGGTGGAAAACGCCGCCGAAGCCGTTGTGGTGGTTCAGGAGGGTGTGGTCAAATTTGCCAACCGGGCGGCTGCGGTCCATACAGGCTACACAACGGAAGAGCTTGTCTCCAGACATTTCCTTGACTTCATCCACCCGGAAGACAGGGAGGCGGTATGGGAACATTACAGGAAATTGCTGGAGAATAAATGCATCTTATACGCATTTCCCTTCAGGATAATAGCCAGGGACGGGAGTATCAAGTGGGCGGAAACAAACTCCGTGGTGGTCGAATGGGAGGGGCAGCCCGCCACCCTGCATTTTTTGACCGACATCACCCCGCGCAGGATTCTGGAAGAAGAGCTGCAGCGGTTGATGGCAGAAAAATCCCTGATTCTCGACAGCCTTACGGAGCTGGTTATATTTATAGACCGGGACATGCAGATCATCTGGGCCAACCGCGCGGCCGGCCAATCCGTCGGCAGGAGCCCCGGAGATCTTTTTGGAGCGAAATGCCACGAAATATGGCACGGCAGGAGCGATCCCTGTCAGGGGTGCCCGGTGGTGCAGGCTATGGAGACCGGCCGGGTATGCGCGGGGGAGGTGGCTTCGCCGGACGGCCGCCTGTGGAGTATTACTGCCTCCCCCGTTAAGGACGAAAAGGGAAACGTGATAGGGACCGTGGAAGCAGCCCTGGATATCACCGAGCGCAGGCGCTACGAAGAACAGTTGAAATACCTGAGCCTGCACGACCCATTGACAGGCCTTTACAACCGGGCCTTTTTCCAGGAAGAGCTCAGGCGCTTATCTTTCAGCCGGGAATACCCGATAACCATCCTGGTGGCCGATCTGGACGGCCTTAAACTGGTCAACGATACCCTGGGTCACGCCAGAGGCGATGAAATGTTGAAGGCCTGTGCAGATGTTTTGAGAAATTCCCTGCGCCGTTCCGATATCCTGGCCCGCATAGGGGGCGATGAATTCGCCGCCCTTCTGCCGGGAACGGATGAAAAAACCGGGGAAGATATTGTGTACCGGATACGCTCCCGGATCGGTGAGTACAACAAGGAACACCCCGAGCTGCCCCTGCACGTATCTACAGGCTTTGCCACGTGCCGGAGCGGGGACGAATCCCTCGAAGACACCTTCAAGAAGGCCGACGACCTCATGTACCGCCATAAGCTTATGCACAGGGCCGGCGCGCGAAACCAGATCGTGGGCGCCCTGCTGGCAGCCCTCAAAGAAAAGGATTACCTCGCCGCGGGGCACGCCGAAAGGCTGAAAGAAATGTGCCTTAAAATGGGCGAGAAACTGGGACTTTCTCTCCGGCAGATGGCAGACTTGGCCCTTTTGGCCCAGGTCCATGACCTGGGCAAGGTTGCCGTGCCGGACAGCATTTTATTCAAGAAAGGCCCGCTTACAGAGGAAGAATGGGAGGTCATGCGCCAGCACCCCGAAAAGGGCTACCGCATCGCCCTGTCCTCCCCCGACCTCGCCGGGGTGGCGGACTTGATTCTCAAGCACCACGAAAGGTGGGACGGGAAGGGATACCCCCTGGGGCTGAGAGGAGAAGAGATACCGGTGGAATGCCGCATCCTGTCCATTGCCGATGCCTTTGACGCCATGACCGGCGGGCGGCCGTACCTAAAGCCCAGGAGCAAAGAAGAGGCGATAGCAGAGCTTAAAAAGTGCGCGGGAAGCCATTTCGACCCGCACTTGGTTGATGTCTTTGTTTCCCTATCGCACTTGATATAGCCTTGACATAAGCCACGCGATCCTGTATGCTCTTAGCAAGAGAATCCTTTGCTGGATGAAAATGGGGGGGCGAGAGTGGAGTATATCCCTTTTGATTATCCGGACCGGATCAGGCGACTGCGGGCCAAATTGGGCTTGAGCCAGAAGCGCCTCGCGGAACTTCTGGGCGTCAATTCTCACTTTAATTTAGCCCAACCCCTGCCCTTTTTCGCAGACTAAACAATCTGCAACTATTTCCGATACCAGAATAATCTGCAACTGCTTCGCAAATTGTGCTGGTATTTCAGGTCAGTCAGTCCGTCTATTCACCAGAATATGACAACCAGTGACTGACCCCTTTTCTTCCGGCTGTGGAACAGGTAGAATATTTGCTGGAAGTGACCGCCATGCAGCAGATATTTTACACGCCTGTACCGCCGGAAGAATACGCCCGCCTGGGCAAAGATTTTCATTTTCCCTAACCCACCTCATGCCCCAACCCCGGTTGTCTGGTCAAGGCACCCCCTCAAAAACACGGTTTTTATCAACGCAACGTCATCGCGGCAAATTTCTGTGGCCGGATTCTCATCCGCCGCTACTATTGCAAACACTGCCGGACCACCATCTCGTATCTGCCTTCATTCTGCCTGCCGTACTTCCAGTACACAGTCGAGATAATCTTTAGTACCCTTTGGCATGCTCTGGTTTCCCACCACTCATTTTCCGAGTGTTTAAATCTGCTGAAAAAATTGTTCGAGAACCTGTACTGGGAAGCAAGCCATCTGCAATTTTACGTGAGGCGGTTTTTAGCCAACTTAAACAACATTAAAGTGGGCCTGTGCCAGCTTCTCCCCAGGGTCAGCCTTCCACAGGACAGCCCGGACAAAAAAGAAGGAGCCAGAAAGGTACTGCACATTGTGGCAGCTGGATTTCCCCAGATCCAGACCTTCTCCAGCAGGTTTTATGCCCAATGTGGGTACTCTTTTATGGCTCCTTTGCACAATATTTTAGCATAAAAGGAACCTTTAGAGTACCCGGAATCTGTTCATGATACCACCAACAAACCTTTTTTCTTGGGGCCGACCGGAGAAAGTGTTATTATGCTGGTGACGCGTCAAAGGGCTTTAAGCGCTTAGAGCCTCCCAGAAAATGTAACAGGGAGGACTGGTAGTTTATGCTCACCGACCAGGAAAGGGAAACCATTGCCCTGAAGAAATTTTCTTTAATCGCACCGGTATTAAACGGCCAGGTACAGAACCAAACGGAATATTTTAAAAACCTGGCGGCCCGGCCAATTGAAATGCCCCACTACGGTCCCAGGCGCTATTCCATAAAGAGTTTCATGTGGTGGCTGTACCTTTACCGGCGGCACGGACTGGAGGGTTTAAAGCCCGGGTACCGTTCGGACCGGGGTAAAAGCCGCCGGATAACTGAAGAAATGGCCCAGAAAATCCGGGAAAAGAAGGCAGCCAATCCCCGTCTTTTCGGCACCCTGCTTTATGAGGAACTGGTCAAAGACGCTATTTAGCCCCCGGCCGTGTAAAATTTCAGTAGGTAACAGAAGGGGATCAGCCCCCTGAAAAAGAAATGAGACCTCACGCGCCCCAAAAACACCAGAAATCAAGCAAAAGGAGTGTGAGGTCTCATGCTAAATATTCGCCAAATAGTGGGTGCAGTCCTTCTTTTCGTTAAGGGTCTAATTGAATTACTTGGTAGTTGCAAGGACTTGAACTTTGTCAGAAGGTCAGCAACCAAATATTCACCTGGGCACTGGAACAGCTCGATACCCGCCTGATGAATGAACGTGATCGGAGCACCTGGAAGGTGGTCGGGTTTCGGGATAAAACAGCCATCAGCACCTTTGGGGAATTTCTCTACAAAAGGCGCCTGTACAAAAACAAAAAAACCGGGGAAACCAGCTTCTTTTTAGATGAGCTACTGGGCTGGCCGGCCCGGGCCAGGATCACCCCCCGCTTAAAAGAACTGGCTGTCAAACTAAGCACCGAGCTTCCCTTTGATCGGGCCGCGGAGATTTTAAGCTACCTTGTTCCCGGAGTAAGCCCCATGACCATCTGGCAGGCCACCCGGGAAGTAGGCGAGGTTCTCCAGCAAGAAGGAGAAGAAAAAAGAGCAGCGGTTTTTGAAGATGGCGAAGCTCCCGGTGGGAAAGAGGTGGCCCCGGAGTTGTACATCGAAGCCGACGGGGTAATGATCCGTCTGCAAAGGGCAGAGCAGAAACGAGGAGAAATCAAACACATGGTAGCATATGAAGGAAAGGAGCAAGTAGGCCGGGATCGCTTTGTCCTGAAAAACAAGCATGTGTTAAGCAGCTTAACTGAAGGTGAGGCAATCTGGGAAGAAGGTTATGCGGAAATCGGAGGGAAATGGGATCTGAGCCGGACCCCGAAAATCTACATTGGCGGCGATGGGGCAGAATGGCTCAAGCAGGGAATGAAATACTTTCCCGGCGCCGAATATCGCTTAGACCCGGACCAGAGCATTGTTACTAATTGTCATATCGTTGATTTTGCAGTATAATTTTTACATAGCTACCCTAACGGTTGGGGGCTTGGTGGCCCTGAACCGGAGGGGTATGACAACGGCATAACAGCCTTCCCTGCGAAAAGGGTTTTTCCTGTACTCAAGGGGACAGTGGAGAAACCGGGCAGCAGCCTGCTTTTCGTGGGAGAAAGGCAGGCTTTTTTGTTTACAGTAATAACATCTTAAGAGGGCATGGTGCGCTCATTTGTGAACGAATTGCGGGGTGCGTTTAAGCTGCGGCGTGGGGGAGGTGAAAGTGTGGAAAGGCGCATTGGGGTGGTCGGCATCCTGGTCGAAGACCGCCAGCATGCCGCGGGAAAGATCAACAGCATCCTGGGAGAATATGCGGAGATTATTGTGGGGCGCATGGGCATACCTTACCGGGAGAAGAACCTTTCGGTCATCGCCCTGATTGTTGACGGCACCACCGATGAAATCGGGGCTATGACGGGAAAACTGGGTAGCATCAAAGGGGTGCAGGTGAAAAGCGCCCTGGTGTCCCGTAAGTAACATATTTAAAAAAGGTGTTGGGTTGAGGTGTCCTACCGGGTAGAAAAAGATCTGCTGGGTGAAAGGGAAATCCCCCGGGAGGCCTACTACGGCATCCATACTTTAAGGGCCAGAGAAAATTTTGCCGTGTCCGGGATTCCCGTTCATCGTGAGCTCATCCGGGCCCTGGCCCTGGTCAAAAAAGCCGCGGCCATGGCCAACAGGGAGATTGGCTTGCTGGAACCCCGCATTGCCGGGGCCATAGTGCAGGCGGCGGAAGAGCTGGCCCGGGGGCAGTGGCATGATCAAATTGTCGTCGACGCCTTTCAGGGCGGGGCGGGCACTTCCACCAACATGAATGTCAACGAGGTCATTGCCAACCGGGCCATTGAAATCCTGGGGGGGACGAAGGGAGATTACTCACTGGTCCATCCGCTGGATCACGTTAACCTGGGTCAGTCCACCAATGACGTTTACCCTACGGCCCTGCGGGTGGCGGCCATCAAACTGGTGCGGGAGTTGAGCCAGGCCATGGCCGTTCTGCAGGGGGCCCTGCAGGCCAGGGAAAAGGAGTTTGCCTCCATACTCAAGATCGGCCGCACCCAGCTGCAGGATGCAGTGCCCATTACCCTGGGCCAGGAGTTCAGCGCCTACGCTGAGGCGGTAGCCCGGGACTGGTGGCGTTTGTACAAGGCAGAGGAACGCCTGCGGCAGGTTAACCTGGGTGGGACAGCCGTGGGGACGGGACTCAACGCCAGCCGGCGTTATATCTTCCGGGTGGTGGAGATCCTGCGGGAGCTGACCGGTTTTGGCCTGGCCCGGGCGGAAAATACCGTGGAAGCCACGCAAAATGCCGACATTTTCGCGGAGGTCTCCGGCTTTGTAAAGACCGCCGCTGTCAACCTGGCCAAGATAGCCGGGGATCTGCGCCTGTTATCTTCCGGCCCCCGGGCGGGACTGGGGGAAATCGTGCTGCCTGAGGTGCAGGCCGGTTCATCGATCATGCCCGGCAAGGTCAACCCCGTGATACCTGAAATGGTCACCCAGGTGGCCTACCAGGTGATGGCCGGCGATGTGGCCATTAACATGGCCGCGGCTTCCGGGCAGCTGGAGTTGAACGCCTTCCTTCCCCTGATTGCCCACAATTTGCTCCACTCCCTGGAAATGATGGCCGGGGCGGCCAGGCTGCTGGCGGAAAAATGCGTCCGGGGCATTCAAGCTGATGAGGCCCGCTGCCGGCAGTTGCTGGAAGCCAGCCAGGGGGTGATCACCGCCTTTGTCCCTTACCTGGGCTACGAGAAGGCTACCGCCATGGTTCTGCGGGCGGTCCGGAGCGGCCGGCCGGTAACGGAACTGCTGGTGGAGGAGGGGTTGTTCACCAGGGAGGAAATCGAAGCAATCCTTAAACCGGAAGAGCTGACCACACCGGGTGTGGCCGGCGTGCGGCATTTAAAGCGCTTTTTAACCAGGGAAGGTGATAAGCCATGAGCCTGAATGCTACCCCCCGGGGGCAGCGGCTGCACATCGCCCTTTTCGGCCGGCGCAATGCGGGCAAATCCAGCTTAATCAACGCCATAACCAACCAGGAAGTGGCCATCGTTTCCGATATTCCCGGCACAACCACCGATCCCGTGGCCAAGGCCATGGAGCTCCTCCCCCTGGGGCCGGTGATGATTATCGACACGGCGGGGCTGGACGATACCGGGGAACTGGGCGCCCTGCGGGTGCAGAAAACCCTGGAGGTGCTCAACAAAACCGACCTGGCCCTGCTGGTGGTGGATCCCGGGCAGGGCATCGGGGATTATGAACGGGATGTGGTGAACCGGGCCCGGGAACAAAAAGTGCCGGTGCTGGGGGTCATCAATAAAATTGACCTCTACCCCGAAGCGGTTAACCGCCCGTGGCAGCAGGAACTGGATGTGCCCTTTGTAGCGGTGAGCGCCCTGACCCGCCGGGGCATCTACGGGCTGAAAATGGCCATGGTGAAGGCTGCTCCCCGGGACTGGTCCCTTTCCACCATTGTGGGCGACCTGATCGAGTCGGGAGATCTGGTTGTGCTGGTCATCCCCATTGACAAGGCTGCTCCCAGGGGGAGGCTCATCCTCCCGCAGCAGCAGGTGATCCGGGACGTGCTGGAAAACGACGCCGTCGCCGTGATGGTCAAGGAGCGGGAGCTGAAGCACGCCCTGGCCAACCTGGCCGTGAAGCCGAAGCTGGTGGTTACCGATGCCTCGGCCTATCTCAAGGCCGTGGCCGACACACCGCCGGATGTGCTTTTCACCTCCTT
Source organism: Desulfofundulus thermocisternus DSM 10259 (assembly GCF_000686645.1). Taxonomy (NCBI): domain Bacteria; kingdom Bacillati; phylum Bacillota; class Clostridia; order Eubacteriales; family Peptococcaceae; genus Desulfofundulus; species Desulfofundulus thermocisternus. The sequence goes on along the minus strand of NZ_JMLG01000001.1, from coordinate 9,526 downwards.
CTCCATCCTGTTTGCCCGCTATAAAGGAGACCTGCCCACCCTGGTGGCCGGGGCCAGGGCCGTCAAGGATTTAAAGCCCGGGGACAAAATCCTCATTGCCGAGGCCTGTACCCATCACCCCATCCAGGATGATATCGGCCGGGTGAAGATCCCCCGCTGGCTCCGGCAGGCGGTGGGAGGGGAACTGGTATTTGACGTGGCCAGCGGCGGGAGCACCCTGCCCGAAAACCTCCGGGATTACAGGCTGATCGTGCACTGCGGGGCCTGTATGCTCAACCGCCGGGAAATGCTCTACCGCATAATGCAGGCCCGGGAAGCCGGGGTACCCATTGTCAACTACGGCGTGCTTATAGCCCACCTCCACGGGGTTTTGAAACGGGCATTGTCACCCTTCCCCCAGGCTTTAGCCGTTCTTGAAGAGGAACAGGTGGAATTTGAAGACGAGCTGGCCCTTTTGCAGCAGGCATCCCGTACATAGGTGGTTTTATATGCGGCAGGAATTCGTGGAAGTGCTGAAAAAAGCCAGAGGAAACCACCACCTTGAGCGCCATGAAGTAATTGTTTTGCTTCAGGCCAGGGGCGAGGAGGTTGATGCCCTCGGCCGGGCGGCCGACGGGGTGAGGGCGGCATTCCTGGGAGATGAGGTGCACTTACGGGGTATCATAGAGTTTTCCAATTACTGCCGGCGGAATTGCTGTTACTGCGGCCTGCGCCGGGACAACCGGAAGTTACGGCGCTACCGCATGACTCCCGGGGAAATTCTGGCCGCTGCCCGCAGAGCCGCAGGGCTGGGGCTTCCCACCGTTGTTCTGCAGTCGGGAGAAGATCCCCATTACACGGCTCCGGTTCTGGCGGATATCATCAGGCGTCTGAAAGAAGAAGTGGGGGTGGAAGCGGTAACTCTTTCCGTCGGTGAGCGTTCCTTTGAGGATTACCGCCTGTGGCGGGAGGCGGGGGCCGACCGCTACCTTCTAAAGCACGAAACCGCTGACGCCGCACTTTTTGCCCGGCTGCGGCCGGGTACCACCCTGCAGGAACGGCTGCTGCGCCTGAAGTGGTTGCGGGAGCTGGGCTACCAGGTGGGGTCGGGGAACATCGTCGGCCTGCCGGGCCAGACCCTGGAAACCCTGGCCGCCGATATCCTGCTCCTGCGGGAATTGGACGTGGAGATGGCGGGCATCGGTCCCTTCATACCTCACCCGGAGACACCTCTGGGCAAAGAGCCCCCCGGAGGGCTGGAACTCACTTTAAAAGTGCTGGCCGTGTCCAGGCTGCTCCTTCCCCGGGCCCATTTACCCGCTACCACCGCCCTGGGTACCATCCACCCCGGGGGGCGCCGCCTGGGCCTGTGTTTTGGTGCCAATGTGATTATGCCCGATACCACCCCGCCACCCTACCGCTGCTACTACCAGATTTATCCCGGCAAAGCGGGATTGCACGACGAAATGGAAGCCACACTGGTTGCCTTGAAAAACATGATCCATTCCTTGAACCGGCGGGTGGGGCGCGGGCCCGGGCATGCCCCGAAAATCCAAGGAGGGATGAACAATGAAGTGTGAACCGGCCACCTTTATCAACGAAGAGCAGATCTACGGCCTGCTGGAAGAAGGCCGCCGGGCAGACCCTGCCGCGGCCCGGGAGATCATCACCCGGGCGGGAGAGGCAAAGGGACTTACTCCTTCGGAAGTGGCCGTTTTGCTGCATGTGGAAGAACCCGATATCCTGGACTTCATGTATGCCACTGCGTACCGGATTAAGGAGAAAATATACGGCAAAAGGCTGGTCTTTTTTGCCCCCCTTTACATCAGCAACTACTGCATCAACAACTGCCGTTACTGCGGCTACCGCCGGGATAACAAAGAGCTGGTGCGGCGCCGCCTGACCATGGAGGAAATCCGGGATGAGGTGGTTGCCCTGGAAGCCATGGGGCACAAGCGGCTGGCCCTGGAAACAGGCGAGGATCCGGTCAACTGCCCCATTGATTACGTCCTGGAAGCAATCGAGACCATCTACTCCGTGAAGGACAGGAACGGCAGCATCCGGAGGGTGAACGTGAACATCGCCGCTACCACGGTGGATGAATACCGCCTTTTAAAGAAAGCCGGCATCGGTACTTATATTTTGTTCCAGGAAACCTACCATCGTGAGACTTACCGCGCCATGCACCCCTCCGGCCCCAAGCGGGATTACGACTGGCACACCACGGCCATGGACCGGGCCATGGAAGCCGGCATTGATGATGTGGGCCTGGGAGTTCTGTTCGGGCTGTACGATTATAAGTTTGAGGTGCTGGGCCTGCTCTTTCATGCCCTGCACCTGGAAGAGCGCTTTGGTGTGGGTCCGCATACCATTTCGGTGCCCCGGCTGCGTCCGGCTTTAAATATCAACCTGGATAATTTCCCCTACCTGGTTTCCGACCGGGACTTCAAGAAAATCATTGCCATCCTGCGCCTGGCCGTGCCTTATACGGGCATGATTCTGTCCACCCGGGAACGGCCGGAGTTCCGGGATGAGTTGATCTCGGTGGGTATTTCCCAGATCAGCGCCGGCTCGTGTACGGGCGTGGGAGGCTACCGCAAATCTCTAAGCGGTGAGCATCAAGAGGAAGGCGAGACCGCCCAGTTCCAGGTGGAGGATCACCGGAGCCCCGACGAGATGCTGCGCAGTGTCTGCCTGTCCGGGTACATACCCAGCTTCTGCACGGCCTGTTACCGCAAGGGGCGTACCGGGGACCGGTTCATGTCTCTGGCCAAAACCGGCCAGATTCAGAACGTCTGCCAGCCCAACGCCATTCTCACCTTCAAGGAATTTCTCCTGGACTATGCTTCTCCGGAAACCCGGCGGGTGGGCGAGGAGGCTATCCGGAAGCACCTGGAGCTCATCGAAAATCCCGCCGTGCGTGAGGAAACCATTGCCCGTCTGGAGATGATCGAGAAAGGGCAGCGGGACCTGTACTTTTAGGTTTTACTGTGCGTTTTCGCGTTTACATCTGCTGGTCTTCAAAACCTCCTTTGTTACCCTGGGCAGAAAAACCTTTGGTAACGAAGGAGGATTTTTTTGTAAAATACACTGGGAGGTGATAAAACGAGATTTTTGTTAATAAACGTCGTTAAAACCATTGGGCCGTATTACAATACCGCTCGGCTCTTTTAAATGACCATTTAGCAAACTTGTATTGCTTTTTTGAAAAAAAGTATTATTCTGTTGTAATAAATAAATTTGATGGTTGACAATAATATATGATTATTGACCGGGGTGCATGATCAAAAAAGCTTTTTATGGCAGGTGAATGACCATAAAGTTACAAGCTATTAAGGAAATGCTTAATGCCGATGTTCTCTGCGGCGATAACTTGCTTGACACAGAGGTTACCTGTGGCTTCGGCTGCGACCTGATCAGCGACTCTTTATGTTTTGCCAGGCCGGGTTGCCTTTTGCTGACCGGGCTTACCAATGTGCAGATCATCCGCCTGGCGGAAATGGTGGAAGCGCGGGCCATCGTTTTTGTACGGGGTAAGAGGCCCCGTGAGGACGTAATTGGGCTGGCGCGGGAAAAGAACCTTCCCCTGCTGGCAACGGATATGTTCCTTTTTGAAAGTTGCGGCATCCTTTACCAGGCGGGACTGCGGAGTTTCTGAAGCGGGGTGAGATACCTTGCAGTTGAAGTTCCAGGTGCAGGGAATGGATTTCAGCCGGGCGGGCCAGGCTGCTACGAAGATCAAAAAAGCCTTACAGCTGGCCGGTATGGATCCCGCAACCATCCGCAAGGCCATCATTATTGCCTACGAGGCGGAGATGAACATTGTCATCCACGCCTGTCACGGCAGCCTGACTGCCAATATCACTCCCCGCAGGGTGGAAATTATTGCCGAAGATGAAGGCCCGGGTATTCCCGACATCTCTCTGGCCATGCAGGAAGGGTACTCCACCGCTCCGCCCCACATCCGGGAAATGGGCTTCGGGGCGGGTATGGGCCTGCCCAACATCAAGAAAAGCGCCGATGAACTGGATATCCAGTCCGAAGTAAATAAAGGCACCAAACTGTGGGCGGCAGTTTTCAACAATTAGTAAGGTAAGAGTTGAACGGAACGACGGAAGACGACCGCTGCCGGGGTATGCGACATTATCTAGAAGTGGTGATTGAAAATGCAGCAGTATTTTCACTCGGTGCGTTTGGACGAGGAAAAATGCCGGGGGTGTACCAACTGCATCAAGCACTGCCCCACGGAAGCCATCCGGGTGCGCAAGGGCAGAGCCCGCATAATTGAGGAGCGCTGCATTGACTGTGGTGAATGCATTCGCATCTGCCCCAACCAGGCCAAACTGGCCATAACCGATTCCCTGGAAAAACTTAAAGATTTTAAATATATTATCGCTCTCCCGGCCCCTTCCTTTTACGGCCAGTTCAAACCCGAACATACACCTGCCAGAGTTCTGAGTGCCCTGCTGGCCCTGGGCTTTGATGATGTTTTCGAGGTAGCCCTGGCGGCGGAAGCCGTTTCCTGGGCCATCAGGCATTACCTTGAGGTTTACCCCGAACGACCACGGCCACTGATCTCTTCGGCCTGTCCTGCGGTGGTAAGGCTAATCCAGGTGCGTTTTCCCAGCCTGCTGGAGCACATCATTCCTATAGAATCTCCCATGGAAATAGCGGGTCGTATGGCCCGGGAGCAGGCCTGCCGGAAGACCGGGCTTGAGCCGGGCGAAATTGGCACCTTTTTCATTACCCCCTGTCCCGCCAAAGTAACGGAAGTTAAGCAGCCTTCCGAAGGCAGGTCCAGTGTTGATGGGGCCATCTCCATGGCTGTGGTTTATGGTGCCCTGCTCAAGCGTCTGGAAATGCCCATCACAGACCCGGTGGCCCCCCGCGCTTCGGGAGTGGGCATCGGCTGGGGCCGGGCAGGGGGAGAAAACGAGGCCATTAAAACCGGTTCACTGCTGGCCGTTGATGGCATTCACAGCGTGATCAGCGTCCTGGATGAAATAGAAAGGGGAGGTCTTACGGACATCGACTACCTGGAAGCCCAGGCCTGCACAGGAGGCTGCATCGGCGGTCCCCTGGTGCCGCAGAATCCCTTTGTGGCCCGGGTGCGCATGGGCAATCTGGTCAAGCATCACCGCTCCCGCGAAAAATGGGCGTACCCCAGGGAGCTGGATTATTACCGCCTGAAGACACCCATTCCAGCCCGTCCGGCCTTAACCCTGGCCAGCGATCCCCGGGTGGCCCTGGCCCGGCTGGAGGAGGCGGAGCGAATTTGTGCCGAACTTCCCGGGCTGGACTGCGGGTCCTGCGGTTCACCAAGCTGCCGCGCCCTGGCTGAAGATATAGTGCAGGGGTATGCCCGCCGCAGCTACTGTATTTTTGAGCTGCGGGAGCGCCTGCAGCAGCTGGCGGAAGAGATGGTCGAACTGGCCCAGAAACAACCGCCGGCCATGGGGCGGGACTGGAAACAGGCCAGGGACGGGAGTGGTGAAAATGATTGACTGGCAGGAAATAGTTGCGGAACTGGAACTGGCTGCCCATCACCACAAAGCCCTGGTCCTGCCCCCGGTGTACGGTGCCTATTGTGGTGATATGATGAGCGACGTGCTGGCCCGTGCCCGCCGGGGAAGCCTGTGGATTACCATCCAGCGCCACCGCAACGTGATCGCCGTGGCATCCCTGGTGGGTTTAAGCGGGGTGGTTATTTCCGGGGGCCGGGTTCCCCCGCCGGATACCGTGGCCCTGGCGGAGAGGGAGGGCGTTCCCCTTTTCTCCACCCCCCTGGATAGTTTCCATGCTGCCGGCAGGTTATATAACCTGCTCACCAGGGCAGGTTTAATCAAACCGGGAGGGGGAAACCTCCAGAGATGAAGGGGGACGGTCACGCCCGCTGCGGCAGGTTGAAGGTCGGAATATAAAGGAGGTGGTGTATCCCGGGCTGTGATTCGCTAACGGTGTAGATAGACCATGTACAAGGAGGTTGTTGCGGATGTCCGTTGCTTGTAAGTGTAGCGGGGAGTTGAACAGCAGGATGGATGCGCTGCTGGAAAAGTACCGGGGACAGCCCTCGGCTTTGATTCAGGTGCTGCACCAGGCCCAGGAGCTTTACGGTTACCTGCCCAGAAAGGTACTGCAAAGGGTTGCTGAGGCGCTGAGTGTACCCTTAAGCCAGGTTTACGGCGTGGTATCTTTCTACTCCTTTTTTACCACTTATCCCAAGGGCAAACACCAGATCAGCGTATGTAAAGGTACAGCCTGCTATGTGCGGGGAGCGGGGCAGCTTCTGGAGCGCCTCAGAGATGAACTGGGCCTCAAGCCCGGGGAGACCACTGATGATGGCCAGTTTTCCCTGGAAGTGGTGCGCTGCCTCGGAGCCTGCAGCCTGGGGCCGGTGATTACTGTAGATGAAGACGTTCACGCCCGGGTCAGGCCGGAACGCTTGTCTGACATCCTGACGGCTTACCGGCAGTGAGTGACTGACGGGAGGGATTTCCCCATGATGGAAGAACTGGCTCACCACATCCTGGACGTGGCCAGGAATTCCCTGGAGGCCGGGGCTACCCGGGTGGAAATTATCGTGGAAGAAGATCCGGCCGGTGACCTGGTGCGCTTTTCCGTGGTGGATAACGGTTCCGGGATTCCTCCATACGTCCAGCGCCATTTAACCAACCCGTTTTTTACCACCAAGAGCGGTAAAAAGGTGGGGCTGGGACTGCCTTTTCTGCAGGCGGCGGTGGAACGCTGCAGTGGAGATCTGGAAATTAAAAGCGAAGTTGGGCGGGGCACAAAGGTTACGGCAACATTTCCTTATTATTGCTGGGACCGCCCTCCCCTGGGGGATATGCCCCGGACTATAGTCAGCCTGCTGGCGGGCAACGGCCACCTGAACCTGTGCTACCATCATATTTTCCAGGGTCAGAGCTTCAAATTGGATACTGCGGAAATCCGGTCCCGCCTCAAGGGGATACCCCTGGATACACCGGAGGTACTTCTCTGGCTGCGCCAGTACGTTGAGGAAAATTTAGACATTCTGTTTGGAGGTGGTGATTATGAAGTCGCTCGCCGAGCTGGATAAGCTCAGGGAAAGGCTGCAGGACGAGATGCGCCTGCGGGAGGGCAGGGAGGACGTAAAAGTTGTAGTCACCATGGGTACCTGCGGGATTGCTTCGGGAGCCCGGGAAGTGCTTACAGCCATTCTGGAAGAAGTTAGCAAGAGAGGGCTCAAAGGTGTAACGGTAACCCAGACCGGTTGTGCCGGCATGTGCCACTGCGAACCGCTGGTGGAGGTAGAAAGGCCCGGCCGGGATAAGGTTATCTACGGTCACGTAGATGAGAAAAAGGCACGGGAAATTGTGGTTTCCCACCTGGTCAACGGCCAGATAATTAAAGATTGGATTATTAAGTAGTTAACTAGGGGGAGTTGGTATGGAACTTTACAGGGCGCATGTTCTGGTTTGTGCCGGGGCCGGGTGCATTTCCTCGGGGTGCCAGGCAGTGAAATCTGCCCTGGTAGAAAGCATAGACAGGCTGGGTTTAAAGCGCGAAGTGAAGGTGGTTGAAACCGGCTGTATGGGTCCCTGCGACCTGGGCCCGGTAATTGTGGTTTATCCCGAGGGAGTATTTTACCGCCAGCTAAAACCCGCCGATGCTGTGGAAATTGCCGAAGAACATTTATTAAAAGGGCGGGTGGTGGAGCGCCTGCTTTATAAAGCGCCCGAAGACGGTAAGGCGGCGGTGACCTCTGATCAAATAGATTTCTTTAAAAAGCAGACCCGCATTGCCCTGCGCAATACCGGGATCATCAACCCTGAATCGGTGGAAGAATACATTGCCCGGGACGGGTACCGGGCTCTGGGCAAAGTGCTTACCAGTATGACCCCGGAAGAAGTTATCGAGTGCATTAAAAAGTCCGGCCTGCGGGGGCGGGGCGGCGCGGGGTTTCCCACCGGCCTGAAGTGGGAGTTTTCAGCTAAAGCTCCAGGGAAGCCCAGGTACGTGGTCTGCAACGCCGACGAGGGCGATCCGGGGGCCTTTATGGATAGGAGCATTCTGGAAGGAGATCCCCACAGCGTGCTGGAAGCCATGGCTATCTGTGGCTATGCCATAGGAGCCCGCCAGGGCTATGTCTATGTGCGGGCTGAATACCCTCTGGCTGTGCAAAGATTGAGCCTGGCCATCGAGAAGGCCCGGGAATACGGCCTGCTGGGAGAAAATATCTTCGGTACGGGCTTTAGTTTTAACGTGGAAATCCGGGTTGGAGCCGGCGCCTTTGTCTGCGGCGAGGAAACAGCTCTGCTGGCTTCCATTGAAGGCCGCCGCGGTGAACCAAGGCCCAGACCTCCCTTTCCCGCCCAGGAGGGCCTCTGGGGAAAGCCCACGGTGATCAACAACGTGGAAACCTGGGCCAACATCCCGCCCATTATCCTGAACGGGCCCGAGTGGTTTGCTTCCATCGGCACGGAGAAAAGCAAGGGGACGAAGGTTTTCGCCCTGGCCGGTAAAGTAAACAATACCGGTCTGGTTGAAGTGCCCATGGGTACCACCCTGAGGGAGATTATCTTTGATATTGGCGGCGGTATCCCGGGAGGCAAGCAATTTAAAGCCGCGCAGATAGGGGGTCCCTCCGGCGGCTGCATTCCGGCCCGCTACCTGGACGTGCCGGTGGATTACGAGTCGCTGACCCGGCTGGGAGCCATTATGGGCTCCGGCGGCCTGATCATTATGGATGAGGATACCTGCATGGTGGATCTGGCCCGTTTCTTCCTCGAGTTTGTCCAGGACGAGTCCTGCGGCAAGTGTTCTCCCTGCCGCATCGGCACCAAGCGCATGCTGGAGATTGTGGAGCGGATCACCCGGGGTGAAGGCCGGGAGGGAGATATTGAGCTTCTTGAGGAGCTGGGACAGAGCATCAAATCTTCCGCCCTGTGCGGTCTGGGGCAGACGGCCCCCAATCCCGTGCTCAGTACCATACGCCACTTCCGGGATGAGTATGAGGCCCATATATACCACAAGAAATGTCCCGCCGGGGTTTGCCGGGCCCTGATGGTGTACGCCATAGACGAAGAAAAATGCAACGGTTGCGGGCGCTGCGCCCTGGTATGCCCGGCAAAAGCTATTTCCGGAGAGAAAAAGAAGCCCCACCGGATAGACCTGGAAAAATGCCTCCGGTGCGGCACGTGTATGGAAAAGTGCAAGTTTGGTGCTATCTATACCATTTAAAGGTAAGCGTCAAATACAACCCACCTTGGCATAATACCCAAGTTTAAGGGATAATCTTCCTCAGATAAAAGCTCGATGAGGAGGATTTTTTCTTATGACCAAAGCCGAACGGGAAGCGCTATGGGAAACCCGAATAGCCGAATACAAGATGAGTGGGCAAAGCGTCAGAGAATGGTGCGCCGCCCATGAAGGCATCAGCCCCAGGCAGTTATGGTACTGGCTGCGAAAGTTTAAAGACCGGAACGGAGTTACCCCAGGAAAATCAAATCGGTGGCTGCCGGTGGAAATAAGCAACCAGTCATTTATAGAAGAGGACCATACTTTA